>NZ_JAVDSM010000012.1:0-178435 GCF_031455315.1 Arthrobacter sp. 1088 | reverse complement strand
TTTGCCGGGCAGGCAACATGTGCGGACGTAGCTCAGCTGGTAGAGCACCACCTTGCCAAGGTGGATGTCGCGAGTTCGAATCTCGTCGTCCGCTCTCCTTTCATTAGGACCCGGAAACGGGCGATTGGCGCAGCGGTAGCGCGCTTCCCTGACACGGAAGAGGTCACTGGTTCGATCCCAGTATCGCCCACCAGAACAAGGCAACTTGTTTGTTGTTGAAGGCCAGGCATTTGCCGGGCAGGCAACATGTGCGGACGTAGCTCAGCTGGTAGAGCACCACCTTGCCAAGGTGGATGTCGCGAGTTCGAATCTCGTCGTCCGCTCCAATAAAAAGGCAGCTCCTCGGAGC
Source organism: Arthrobacter sp. 1088 (assembly GCF_031455315.1). NCBI lineage: Bacteria > Bacillati > Actinomycetota > Actinomycetes > Micrococcales > Micrococcaceae > Arthrobacter > Arthrobacter sp. 1088. The sequence continues at coordinate 178,086 of NZ_JAVDSM010000012.1, read as the reverse complement.
TGCTTTTTTTATGCCCACGCGGAGCCAAATGCCATTCATCATTTGAGGTAACTGATACACCTAAGAAAAAGTCGCTTTATCTAATGTGATTCCTCTCGCACAATGTAATGCGAACTCATCACCGTTCCACGCCAACTGGCAGGAGTACCCCATGAATCAACAGACGGCTTCCCAATCCGTCATGCGGCGCAAGCCCATCGACGATATCGAGGAAGAAAGCAAGCACAGTGGACTCTTCAAGAGTCTTGGCCTCTGGCAACTGACGGCCATCGGCGTCGGCGGCATTATCGGCGTCGGCATTTTCTCGCTTGCTGGCCTTGTAGCCCACGGCGACGCCAACAATCCGGGCGTAGGCCCTGCAGTGCTCGTCTCGTTCCTTATCGCCGGACTCGCTTCCGGCGCGGCCGCTCTGTCCTATGCCGAATTTGCCGGCATGATCCCCAGGGCCGGCTCCGCCTACACCTATGGCTATGTGGCTTTGGGCGAGATCATTGGCTGGTTCATTGGCTGGGATCTCCTGCTTGAATACATCGCCATTGTTGCCGTTGTGGCAATCGGCATCTCCGGCTACTTCGATGCCTTCTTGTCCGGCATCGGAATCCACATGCCTACCTGGATGACGTCCACAGTGGATGAAGGCAAGGGCGGCATCATCAACCTTCCGGCGATCCTGGTTTGCCTCCTGGTGACCTGGATCCTCAGCAGGGGAACCAAAGCTTTCGGCCGCTTCGAATTGGTGGCTGTTGCCATCAAGGTGGTGTTGATCCTCTTCATCATCGGGTTGGGCATTTTCTACATCAACACTGAGAACTTCAATCCGTTCATGCCCAGTGGTTTCGGCCCGGTCTTTGCCGGTGCAGCCACGGTGTTCTTCGCTGTCTTTGGTTACGACGCCATGAGTACCGCCGCGGAAGAAGCCAAGGACGGCAAGAAGCACATGCCCAAGGCGATCGTCCTGTCCTTGATCATCGCCATGCTGCTGTATGTGGCAGCTACGCTCGTCCTCACCGGCATGCAGAACTACAAGGACATCGATCCCAAGGCTGGCTTCGCATCGGCCTTCACCGGGGTTGGCCTGCCTATCATCGCCACCATCATTTCGGTCTTCGCTGTCCTGTCCATCCTGACCGTGATGCTGACCTTCCTTCTGGGCGTTACCCGCGTATGGTTCTCCATGAGCCGCGACGGCCTGCTGCCGGGATGGTTCGCCCGTACCGACCGTCACGGCACACCCCAGCGGGTGACCTGGATCGCGGGCATCGCCTCAGCGTTCCTCGCCGGCGTTTTCCCGATCAAGGAAGTGGCGGACCTCACCAACATCGGCATCCTGGCAGCATTCGTTGTGGTTTGCATTTCCGTCATCGTCTTCCGCTACAAGAAGCCAAATGCCCCCCGCACCTTCCGTTTGCCGTGGATGCCCGTAGTTCCCGCCTTCGGCGTGCTGGCTTCCGCGTTCCTGATGTCCCAGCTGCATTGGGAAACCTGGCTGCGTTTTGCCGTCTGGCTCATTGTTGGCTTGATCATCTACTTCTCCTACGGCCGCAAGCACTCGCTCATGAATCCGGACAGCCCACGCCACCTTGAGCTCAGTAAGCCCTTGGCGTAGCGCCCCTGGAATCCTTGGCACGTCCAGGATCTGGTGTTAGGGTCGGACGCGGAGGAGCGAACTGGCTCCGCGAAGGAAGGGAGGTGCCCGTGGGTTTAATTGACGACCTGAAGGGTAAGGCTCAGGGTCTCATTCAGGGCAACGAAGAAGCCATTCAGAATGGCATCGAAAAGGCCGGAGACTTCGTCGACCAGAAGACAGGCGGCAAGTTCGCAGGTCAGGTTGACGCGGTTCAGAATGCCGCTTCCGACTTCGTGGCTTCAACAGACGGGAACGCCGCACAGGCTCCCATCACGGATGAGCCTAAGCAGCTGTAGCTGCCTGAGCCCGCCGTACCAGATACGTCAAGGGGGCACCGGTCCCGCCGAGAGGCGCCACCGGTGCCCTTGGCGTTTAACCGGCCTCCAGCTTCCAGTCCGGTATTTTGGTCCTTATGCCATCAGCCTCTTCCGCAGTCCAGCGTCCCTCCCGCCAGGACACGTTGGCGGCACCCATCACCGCCGGCATTGTCACCGCCCTCGTCGGTTTCACGTCCTCCTTCGCCGTGGTCCTTGCCGGACTGAAGGCTGTGGGAGCCAACCAGGCGCAAGCCTCCAGCGGCCTGCTGGCCCTCACACTCACGTTCGGACTGGGCATTTTATGGCTGGCATGGAGGTCGAAAATGCCAGTCACCCTGGCGTGGTCCACGCCGGGTGCCGCGCTCCTCGCCTCTGCAGGAATGGTCGACGGCGGCTGGCCGGCAGCGGTGGGTGCGTTCGTCGTCGTCGGGGTGCTGATCGTCCTGACGGGGTTACTCCCCAGCCTTGGCAGGCTCATGGCGAAGATACCCACACCGCTTGCGCAGGCGATGCTCGCAGGCGTCCTCCTCCCCCTGTGCCTGGCTCCTTTTAGATCTCTGGGAGAAGCGCCGTTGCTGATTGGCCCGGTGGCCCTTTGCTGGTTGGTGATGACGAAGTTCGCGGCCCGCTGGGCGGTCCCGGCCTCACTGTTGGTCGCCCTCGCCGTCATCGGCATCCATATCGTGGCGAACGGCGTTCAGATCCCCGGGGATGACCTGTTGCCGCGGCTCGAGTGGACCACTCCAACATTCACGGTGGAGGCAGCGGTGGGGCTTGCCCTGCCCCTGTTCATTGTCACGATGGCATCGCAGAACATTCCCGGCGTCGCCGTGCTTAAATCCTTTGGCTTCACAACACCCTGGCGGGCATCGATGGTGGTCACCGGAGCCGGAACCATTGCGGGCGCCCCATTCGGAGGCCACGCGATCAACCTTGCTGCTTTGAGCGCGGCATTGGCGGCCGGAGAGGAAGCAGGGAAAGACCACAGCAGGCGCTGGATTGCGGCATTCGTGGCTGGCCTTGCCTACCTGATACTGGCAGCCTTCTCGGCAGCCCTTGTCACGGTGGTGGCGGCTGCACCCGCCGGCTTGCTTGAAGCGGTAGCAGGCTTGGCCTTGCTCGGCACGCTGGCCTCAGCCATCTCCTCCGCATTGGCAGTTGCCGAAGAACGCGTACCCGCGTGCATCACCTTCCTGCTTGCCGCCTCAGGGATCAGCTTCGCAGGAGTGGGGGCTGCCTTCTGGGCTTTGGCGGGAGGCATACTAGTCCGCTGGTTGCTGAAAGACCGGGAACCGCTGACACCTTCACACAAGTAGAGGCGGAACCGGATCAGGCAGGTTCGTGGTTCTGTCCCTCGCGGGCGAGAGCCGTAAGCCTGGAGACGGCACGGAAGTACTTCTTCATGTATCCGCCGGTCATCATCTCTTCGGTGAAGAGTTTGTCGAAGGGAACGCCGCTGGCAAGAATCGGCACATCTTTGTCATAGAGGCGGTCGGCGAGGACCACGAAGCGCAGCGCTACTGCCTGCTCGGTAATCGTCTCGACGTCGCGCCACACCACGGCTTCGATGCCTGAGATCAGCTGGCGGTACCGGCTGGGGTGGACGCCGGCGAGGTGGTGCACGAGAGTGCGGAAATCATCCACGGCAACTGTTTGTCCGTCGAACTCGGCGTGCATGCGGTGCTTGAGTTCTTCAGTCTTCAAAGGTGATGGAGCTGCGGGCAGGCCACGGTGGCGGAAGTCTTCGCCGTCGATCCTGACGACGTCGAACTGGTCGGCAAGGACCTGGATTTCCCGCTGGAAGTCCACGGCTGCGAAGCGGCCTTCGCCCAAGGAACCCGGCAGGGTGTTGGAGGTAGCGGCCAACTTTACGCCGGCGTCGGCCAGTTCGCGCATCAGGCGGGACATCAGCACGGTGTCGCCGGGATCATCGAGTTCGAATTCGTCAATGCAGACCAGCTTGTAGTTGCTGAGGGCTTCCACGGTCTTGCGGAAGGAGAGCGCGCCTACGAGGTTGGTGTACTCAACGAATGTGCCAAAGGCTTTGGGCCCAGGAGACCTGTGCCAAAGGGAGGCCAGGAGGTGGGTCTTTCCGACGCCGAAGCCTCCGTCAAGGTAGATGCCGGCCCGAGTGGCGGGGGTCTTCTTGGCGAACAACTTCTTGAACAGCCCGCCGCCGTCATCGGCGCCCACGCCATCGGCGAAAGCCGACAGCAGCTTGACCGCATTGGCCTGGCTGGGCTGGGCGGGGTCCGGGCGGTAGCTGTCGAACGATACCTCTCCGAATCGCGGAGACGGGTAGAAACCCTTGAGGAGTTCCTCCACGGAGACTGCCGGTGTGCGGGCAGCCAGTTGTTCGATCTGTACCACGGTGGTCCGTTCTTCCAGTATTTGGGTCCCCAGCAAGAATACCGGCATCGGGCGTCCCGAAAACGGCGACGTGACCAAGGCCATGTTTCACCATGTGACCAGCGGGGAAGCATTCCTCGCGGCCCGTGGTTAGTGTTGGAGCACGCCGGGCCGGCAACTGATGCAGCTTCCAGGGCCTGGCTCCGCCCGTTGTCAGTGAAAGGCCATCATCATGTCCTACCCCGTTGAACAAAACGAAAAGTTCGCTTCCTACGCGAACCCTGAACGACTCGTGTCCACGCAGTGGCTTGCCGCAGCACTTGCCGAAGGCGCCATCGCCGACGGCAAGCTGGTAGTCGTGGAGTCCGATGAGGACGTCCTCCTGTACGAAACCGGCCACATTCCGGGTGCCGTAAAGATCGACTGGCACACCGACCTGAACGATGAAGTGACCCGCGACTACGTGGACGGCGCCGCATTCGCCTCCCTGGCTGCATCCAAGGGCATCTCCCGCGACACCACTGTGGTGATCTACGGTGACAAGTCCAACTGGTGGGCAGCCTACGCCCTCTGGGTCTTCACGCTGTTCGGACACGAAGATGTGCGCCTGCTGGACGGTGGCCGCGACAAGTGGATCGCCGAAGGCCGCGAATTGACCACGGACGTACCGACGCCGGCCCCGGGAACCTACCCCGAAGTAGAGCGCAACGACGCTCCCATCCGCGCCTTCAAAGAGGACGTCCTGGCTCACCTGGGCAACCCCCTGATCGATGTGCGCTCCCCCGAGGAGTACACGGGCCAGCGCACCCACATGCCCGCGTACCCGGAAGAAGGCGCGCTGCGTGGCGGCCACATCCCCACTGCTGCTTCGATCCCGTGGGCCCGCGCAGCCGCTGAGGACGGCACCTACCGTTCCCGTGAGGAACTGGAAGCCCTCTACCTGGGGGAAGCCGGTTTGACGGCGGGCGACGACGTCGTGGCCTACTGCCGCATTGGCGAGCGGTCCAGCCACACCTGGTTCGCACTGAAGTACCTGCTGGGCTTTGAAACCGTCCGCAACTACGACGGTTCCTGGACCGAGTGGGGCAACGCGGTCCGCGTACCCATCGTCAAGGGCGCCGAGCGCGGATCCGTGCCGGCCGCCTTGGTCCGTAACTAGCAATGCAATCAGCGCCGTTGTGCGTAAGCTGGAAGTGATGAGTACCAACACTTTGCCCGCCGCACTGGCGGAAATCGTCGATGACTTCCAGGCACTGACGGAGCCTGACCGCCTGCAACTGCTGCTCGAGTTCTCGCGTGGGCTGCCGGAGCTTCCGGAGCGCCTCAAGGACCACCCGGAGTTGCTGGAGCAGGTTGTGGAATGCCAGTCACCTTTGTTCCTCACGATCGAATCCGAGAAAAACAAGGACAATGCCGAAGGCCCCCGCGCCTACCGGTTGTTTTTCAAAGCGCCTCCGGAGGCTCCCACCACGCGTGGATTCGCCGGGGTACTGCACGAAGGACTCGATGGGTTGACGGCCCGGGAAATTCTGGACGTACCGGATGACATGCCGGAGTTGCTGGGATTGACCAGGGCCATCACTCCCCTGCGTATGCGCGGCATGACCGCCATGCTGGGCAGGATCAAGCGGAAAGTGGCGGCAGCAAGCCGTTTGGAACGCTAAGCCTTTCTGCAAGGCAAAGCCACTTTCTGCACAGCAAAGGTGAGAGGCGTCCTGGCACATGGCCAAGAAGATGGCATCACAGGGAACGCCGGCCACTGCAGCACTAGCTGCGGCCGGCGTTCCCTTCGTGCTGCACCCGTATTCCCATGATCCATCGGCCGCAAGTTATGGGCTGGAAGCTGCCGAAGTCCTGGGCATCGATCCCAAGCGGGTTTTCAAGACTTTGATGGTTGAAGTCGAAGGCAAACTCGCCGTCGGCATCGTCCCCGTTTCAGGAACCCTGGACCTCAAGTCCGTGGCGGCAGCCCTGGGTTCGAAGAAGGCAGCCATGGCGGACCCCAAGGCGGCCGAGCGCCGGACCGGCTACGTCTTGGGCGGAATCTCCCCTTTGGGCCAGCGCCAGCCCTCCCCTACAGTCCTGGATGATTCCGCGTTGTCCTTTGACACCATCCTGGTGTCCGGCGGGCGACGCGGTCTCGACATCGAACTTGCCCCAAAGGACCTGGTCCGGCTGACCAAGGCCGTGACCGCCCCGATCGGCGCCAAGGGCTAGCGTCACCTTGGGGTGACGTCACCCTCTGATTGCCCAGCACCCTCGGGCTGACCACCAACCTCTGTTTGCCCGGGATTGTTCCGTGGAGCCAATTGACGCTGAAGCCACGAGCGAACCAGCCGCTCCCATTTCTCCGGGTCAACATTCCACTCCTTCGTGTGCCGCGCGCCGTGGAACGGTTCGAACGTCACCATTTCCGGGTTCTTCTCCGCAAGGCTGGCAGAAGGCTCAAAGGGGACGTAGTCATCATCGACACTGTGGATCAGCAAGGTTGGGGTTCGTAGCTCAACGGCTCGTGCTTCCCAGTCCATCGCTTTGAAATCCAAGGGAGCGGATAGCCCGGTGAGCCGGCGGCCCAGTGGATGTCCGAGCATCAGCTGTCCGTATCGGCCTACGTTGTACGGGATCCTGTTCATCTCTGCATGGTGGGCCATCACGTTGACCCAATTGATCACTGGCGCGTCCAGCACCAATGCACGGATCAGGTGCCTGTGCTTGGACAGATCGGCTGTTTGGAGGCTGATGGCTCCACCCATGGACCACCCGAACAGGACCACTTCCCGGGCGCCGTGTGCCATCGCATATTCGATGGCGGCTTCCACGTCGCGCCACTCCGTGGAGCCCAGGCCGTACCGCCCGTCAAGTGCCGAGGGCGCAAGTCCGTCATTGCGGTATGAAATCAGCAGGCTGTCCAGTCCCAACTCCCGCGCGGTCCGTACAGCCCTGAGGCCTTCAAGCCTGGTGGCACCGCGGCCGTGCACCATGATCGCCCAGATTGGAGCGTGGGTAGCTGCATCCGCCCGGACCAACCACGCTGGCGCCTTTCCGACGTCGAGGTCAATCTCCACGTCCTCGGCGGTCAGGCCGATGGCAGCGGGATCCGGGTAGGTCGCGCCGCTCCACCATCCCCGGCGGGCTTCAGCCAGATTGCCGCTGTAGACCTCTTCGACCTCGCGCAGCACCGTTTGTTCAGCCGGTGAGTAGGACACGATCCTGCCAATCCTGGCATGGCCTTTACCGCCCTCGAAGAAGAGGCTGAACACGCCGTCGATGGTGGTGTCCGGGGTGGCCGCAAGGATGACCTGCAGTCCTTTGTCTCCACGGATGACGGCGAGAACCTCCTGGTCCTCATGACGGGCAGCGGGCGTAATGACGCGCCGGGCAAAATACACTGCGAGCGCTGAAGATCCGGCACCGACGAATCCTGCGAGTGTCCCTCCGGTGAGGATTCCTGCGATGGCCCATTTAGTGCGCAGGGACATTTTCTTCTCTGCAGCGTCGCTCGCTGACCGGGTATTCAATGCCATGGCTCCATTGTCGCCGTTCAGTGGCCGTGGTCCATGCACGTGGAGGCAGCGCGGCGGATTGCTTGCGGGAATGGGCTGGGAGAATTGAGGGCCGAAAATCTGCGTCGTGCTGTTCGGCGGGACTACGCTGTAGCCATGAGCGATCCCATCGTCATCCTGACAGAAGAGCCCCTTGGTCCCGACGACCGCGTCAACATCGCCAAATTGGTCGACGGCGGCGACGCACCCTTGGTTGTCCTGGTCCCGGCCAATACCGAGCGACATCTCCTGGTTGATTTCCTGGAGAACCTTTCCATGCTCGATATTGCCAAAGCGTTCCGGGAACTTGGTGGCCAGTCCCCCAACCCGGATGCTGAGAGGGCGGAGGCGTCGGAAACACTGGCCACTTCGTTGGCTGCGCTGGAAGGTTTGGGCGGGGGTGTCACGGGCGAGATCGTCGACGGCGGTGCCGTGGCCGGCTTGGTAGCGAAGGTCCGGGCACTGGATGCCGCGCAAGCTGTGGTGGTAACACGTCCGCACGCAATCGCGGATACTTTCCACACGGATTGGGCCAACAAGGCGCAGGACCAGTTGGGGCTTCCAGTTCTTCACTTGTATGCGGGTTCGGGATTTATCGGCGACTCGTGAGCGTTGCATAAGACATGAACACTCCTGAGAACACCAGCAAGACCACGGCCGTGCCCATGGAGAAGTCCGATGCCCAGTGGCGTGAAGAGCTGACTCCGGATGAGTACCGCGTGCTGCGCCAGGCCGGTACTGAGCGGCCTTACACCGGCGAGTACTGGGACACTCATACCGAAGGCGTTTATCAGTGCCGCGCTTGTGGCAGCCAGTTGTTCACCAGCCACGAAAAGTTTGATTCCCATTGTGGTTGGCCGTCCTTCTGGGCACCGTTGGCCGAGGGCACGGTGCGTTACCTCCATGACCGCACGATGGGGATGGACCGGGTGGAAGTCCGGTGTGCCAACTGCGACTCGCATTTGGGCCACGTGTTTGAAGGTGAGGGCTACGGCACTCCCACGGACCAGCGCTTCTGCATCAACTCGATCTCGCTGCGGCTTGTGGAGTCGAAAGAGCCGGCTGGACCCGAAAAGAAGTAGGCCCTTCCGGGGCGGTCTCGCGTGCGATGCCCGTCCCGGAAAGCGCAGCTGCTGCATCTCGGACGCTTTGAAACAACCGTTTCCACCAGAGTTTCTTATGCTCAACCGTTTTTTGGATTAGCTAAACTTTTCGGTTGCTACGCTCACATCAGAAGCATGAACGACTTCTGAAAGGACGAGCATCAATGACTATCACCGCCACCGCCGCCCTCCCGCGTGTCACTGCCGACAACGCGGAGTGGACTGCACTCAAGGCCGCTGCCACCGCACTCCAGGCCTACCAGGAGCAGGACGGTTCCATTAAGGATCCGGCTGCCCACGCTGAAGCCGCCCAACTGGTGGCAAGGATTTCGGACGCCATCAACACGCTGGCCCCTCATTTCCCCCACGACGCCCGATACCTTGAATTGTTGGTGGAAGACTTCAGCCGCTGGGTTCAGGACGGCTTTGGAGTTCCGGATTTCCTGGACTCCCTCCAGGCCTTCCAGCCGCAGGAACAGCGGGTGGATGGACTCCAGCATCTGGTGGTTTTCCCGATGTACACCCAGAACGGCAGCACCAACCGGCTGGTGGAGGCTGTCTTGATCGAGGTTATTTGGCCGGAGTTCATTGGGGGACTGGAAGCTGGCGAGTACTCCAACAAGCTGTTCGTTCCGATCCGTTTTGTGGATTTCACACCGGGCTACGACACCAACTCGGCAGTCCTCTTCCCGGAGACAGTGGCTGTCCGGGAGACGCCGACATTCACGTGGGGCGCCATCTTTGCAGACCGCGAAGCGGCCCGCTTCCGGCGCGTACTCAAGGCTGCGGCGGCCACCACGTCACTTGAGCTCCCTGCGGACGCCGCGGAGCTCCTTGAAGACCAGGAACTCACCCAGCGCACCTTCGTCATGTGGGATTTGATCCACGACCGCACGCACATGCGCGGCGACCTTCCCTTTGATCCGTTCATGATCAAGCAGCGCATGCCGTTCTTCCTCTACTCTTTGGAGGAGCTCCGATGCGACCTGACGGCCTTCCGGGAGTCCGTTCGCATCGAAAAGGACGAGAACGCCGATCCTGATGCCCGCAAGCACGCCAAGCTCGTGCAGTACGCGGTGATTTTTGACCGGATCTTCCGGTTCGCGATCACAGGCAGCCGGGTCCGCAATTACGACGGCCTTGGTGGCCAGCTCCTGTTCGCGTGGATGCACCAACACCACGTGCTGCACTGGACGGACAGCAAGCTCCGCATCGACTGGGACGAAGCGGCAGATGTAGTCATCGAACTCGGTGCCAGGATCGAAGAGCTGTACTGGCGTTCCATCGACCGCCCGAAGGCTGCCCACTGGCTTGCGGCCTACGAACTCATTTCCGGTACAGTGACTCCACACCCGGCATCGATCTGGGCCAAGGGCCCTGATGCCTTGCCTTTGAACGGTGCCCCCCGCGCCCTTACCGATCAAGTCCTGGACGATGAGTTCCCGCTGTCCATGTTCTACGAAGCATTGGAGAAGAAAATGCGCCCTGTTATCGAATCCACTACCGGCATCACTGGCGCGATGGCGGCCTGATGAGCCCACTGACAGTCCTCGTGACCGGCGGCAGCAGCGCGTCCGGCGTCGCCGCGGCGCGCGCTTTGGCGGCTGCCGGTCACAGGGTTTTCACCATCGGTTCAGACGACGTCCGCATCAAGACCGCAGCTTTGGAGGCCGGAGATGGCGTGACTCCGCTGGTTTGCGACCTCGCGAGCCTTGACGCCGTCCGCGAACTTGCAGAGACGATTCGTCAGCTCGGCATCGACCGGGTAGACGGCGTCATCCATCTTGTGGGTGGCTGGCGCAGTGCGACCGGCATCGAGGACCAGTCCGACGACGACTGGGCCTCCCTTGAAGAGGGCGCGATCACCACCCTGCGCAATGTCTCCCGCGTCTTCTATCGCCAGTTGGAAGAATCACCATATGGCCGTTTTGCCATGGTCTCGTCCACTACTGCGTCTGCTCCCACAGCCGCTACCGCCAGCTATGCGGCTGCCAAGGCCGCTGCGGAAGCCTGGACACTCGCGGTAGCGGACGGTTTCCGGCAAGCGCAGGCCGGAGACGCGCAAGACCCCGCACCGCAGCAAGCCGCCGCACCGCAGCAACACAGCGCCGCTGTTATCTTCGTGGTCAAATCCCTCGTCGATGCCGGAATGCGGCGCGAGCATCCGGAGCGGCGTTTCCCCGGCTATACCGACGTCGAAGAACTGGCCGCTGCCGTCGTCGGGCTCTTCGACAAACCTGCGGCCACCATCAACGGCCAGCGCATCGTGTTGGCCAAATAGACTTGAAAGCGTGAACGAACCAGTGACGAGCACAACAGAGGCAATCCCCAGCGCCACCGCAGCATCGGGGCAACTCCACGATCCTTCGGTCCGGGGGTTTGCCTCGGACAATTACTCCGGGGTCCACCCGGAGATCCTCTCTGCCCTGGCTACAGCCAACGGAGGCCACCAGGTCTCTTATGGTGAGGACGTTTACACCGCCCGGCTCCAGGAGGTCCTGGAACAGCAGTTCGGCAGTGGCATCGAAACCTTCCCGGTCTTCAATGGCACAGGGGCCAACGTCCTGTCCCTGCAGTCTCTCCTCCCCCGCTGGGGCGCCGTCATTTGCGCTTCCACGGCGCACATCAACATGGACGAGAATGGGGCGCCCGAGCGCGTGGGCGGCATCAAGCTCCTGCAGGTTCCCACGGAAGACGGAAAGCTCACGCCCGCGTTGATCGACCGTGAAGCCTGGGGCTGGGGCGATGAGCATCGCGCGCAACCCTTGGTTGTCTCCATCACCCAGACCACCGAGTTGGGCACCTGCTACACGCCTGAAGAAGTGCGCGCCATCGCCGATCACGCCCATGCCAAGGGCATGAAGTTGCACATGGACGGAGCGCGGCTGGCAAACGCTGCAGCTCACCTTGGCGTCCCCCTGCGTACGTTCACGCGCGACGCCGGTGTGGACATCCTGTCATTCGGCGGTACCAAGAACGGACTGCTTTTTGGTGAAGTCGTGGTTGCCCTCAACCCTGAAGCCGCCGACGGCCTGAAATTCCTTCGGAAAATGAACATGCAGCTGGCTTCGAAGATGCGCTTCATTTCGGCGCAGTTCATAGCCTTGCTGGAGGACGGACTGTGGCTGCGGTCAGCGGCCCACGCCAACGCGATGGCGGCACGCCTGCGCTCGGCGATCGAGGGTATCGACGGCGTGGAGCCCACCCAGGCGACACAATCGAACGGCGTCTTTGCGATCCTGCCCGCCGGAGTCGCAGACCGCCTGCGCTCATCCTTCGCCTTTTACGATTGGGACGCTGCCCGTGGTGAAGTCAGGTGGATGTGTTCCTTCGATACCACGGAGGAAGATATCGATGCCTTCGTCGCCGCCATTAAGCGGGAGCTGGCCAGCGATTTGGCGGCCAGCTAACAAGTGAACAAGGAATTGTCCGGGGCGGCGAGCCTACAGGGATTCGCCGCCCCGGACGCATAATCTGCGATGGTGAACGCCCTCGCCCAGGTTCCCTCGGAATTTCTTTTCGCCTTGGGAACGCTACGAAAAGCACAATGCCGCAGCGAACTGCGGTTGGACGAAATCCCCGCGCCTGCCCGTCTGGCACCATATGCCGTGGCCCTTGGAGCGGAAGTCTTCAGCCCCACGGCCGCCACCCGGCAGGTACCGGTCCACGGCCCTGCAGCCAAAGCCTTCGCCGAAAAGCAGAACGCCGGCATTCCGGATGAAGAGGACGAGGAATTGGCGACGGGCCGTTTCATCCTGCTGTACGATCCCGATGGATCCGCCGTATGGGAAGGCGAATTCAGGATTGTCACCTATATCCGCGCCCAGATGGATGCCGAAATGGGAAACGACACCATGCTGGGTTCCGTCGCCTGGACCTGGCTGGTGGAAGCCCTTGAAAACCATGCTGCCCAGTACCGCGCTGCCGGAGGGACCGCCACGAGGATTCTCTCCGAGAGCTTCGGCACCCTCTCCGATCGCCCCGACACAATAGATATCGAATTGCGGGCCTCCTGGACGCCTGCCACGGCCAATGTGCAAGCACACCTGGAAGCCTGGTCTGACATGGTTTGTACGTTCGCCGGACTGCCGCCCCTTCCACCAGGCGTCACTGGACTACCCAACAGGAGGCTCAATTGAATGCCCTGAATTCGTCCGCGAGGGCCTGCAGCAGCAGGAATCGGTAAGCTTAAGCCACCATGACCCCTGAAAACCTGGATAAAACCACAACCGGCGATCCGGTTGCTGATCCCACGACCCACATCAAAGTTGAAGGCTTCGACAGCCACATCCCTGAAGTCATCGATCTCGATACCCCGCGCGAAGGCGTGCCGCTGGTCATCGATACCTTGGCAGGACTGGAGCGCTGCGCCGCGGCCATCGCCGCCGGAACAGGGCCCGCCGGTGTCGACGCTGAACGCGCTTCCGGATTCCGCTACGGCCAACGCGCTTTCCTGGTCCAAATCCGGCGCGAAGGAGCCGGCACCTGGTTGATCGACCCCGAGCCCTTTGACAACCTGGACATCGTCAATGACGCCCTGCGGGGCGTCGAATGGATCCTGCATGCTGCCACCCAGGACCTGCCGTGCCTTTCCGAACTGGGCATGTGGCCGGACAAACTCTTCGATACCGAACTCGCGGCCCGTCTCGCCGGGCTTCCCCGCGTGGGGCTCGCTGCCGTCATCGAACAACTCCTTGGGTTCGGTCTCGCCAAAGAACATTCCGCCGCAGACTGGTCCACCCGGCCGTTGCCGGAACCCTGGCTGCGCTACGCTGCCCTCGACGTCGAAGTCCTGGCCGAACTACGCGAGGAACTTATCGAACTTCTGGAGGCCGACGGCAAGCTCGGATTCGCCGAGGAAGAATTCGCGGGAATCCTGGCTGCGGGCATCGCACCCCCGCGGGTGGATCCATGGCGGAAGACATCCGGACTCCACCAGATCCGTGACCGCCGCCAGCTGGCCGCCGTTCGGGAACTGTGGCAGGAACGGGATCAACTAGCTCGCAAGCGAGATGTCGCTCCCGGCCGGCTCATCCCGGATTCCGCCCTCGTCGCAGCAGCCAAGGCTCTTCCCACGACCGTTCCACAGCTCCTGGCCACCAAGGGCTTCCATGGCAGGTCCGCCCAGCGCGAAGCCCCCAGATGGCTGCGGTGCATAACGACTGCCCGCACGCTCACCGAACTGCCTCCCCTGCACTTGGCTACCAACGCCCCACCCCCGCCACGCGTGTGGGTGGACCGGGATCCGGCCGCTGCGGCACGCCTCGCCACGGCCCGCCCCGCGCTGCAGGAAAAGGCCGACGAACTGAAACTTCCCATTGAGAACCTGCTCACCCCGGACTACCTGCGGCGCGTGGCGTGGCGCCCGCCGTCGGACGTTTCTTTGGAATCAGTGGCCGAAGAGCTACGCACCCTTGGTGCGCGGGAATGGCAAATCTCCTTCGCCGCACCCATCCTGACCGAGGCGTGCCTGAACCCAAAGCCACTCCCCGGCAAGGAGTCCAAGCCGAGGGAAGCACAGCAGTCCAAGGACTCTGACTGAACCACTACCTTGCCTCCGGGCCCGTCACGCGAACTCCGGTTCGAGGTGGCGGGCCTTTTGCGTCCCAGGACCCCCTGGCATTCCCTTGCATATTCCAAGCCCAGCACCTTGCAGACCCAGCACCTTGCAGACTCAGCACCTTGCACCCTAAGTTACTGGCGAGTAACATTGCATCAATGCCAGCCGGAGATCCGCTCTGCGGGATCCGGCACCATGTCTCAACGAGGAGTTAACACATGAGTCCATCACGCAACGCCCAGAGGAGCGTCCGCGACGTCGTGTTCGTGGATGGTGTGCGGACACCCTTCGGTAAAGCCGGCGAGAAAGGCATCTATGCGGGTACGCGGGCTGATGACCTGGTAGTGAAATGCATCCGGGAACTGATGCGCCGCAATCCGTCATTGCCTGCTGACCGCATTGATGAGGTAGCCATCGCCGCAACAACCCAGACAGGCGATCAAGGGCTAACCATCGGCAGGACGGCTGCCCTCCTGGCGGGCCTTCCCCGCACGGTGCCCGGCTTCGCAATAGACCGTATGTGCGCCGGAGCCATGACGGCAGTGACGACGACGGCGAGTGGCATCGGCTTTGGCGCGTACGACGTCGTCATTGCCGGCGGCGTGGAGCACATGGGCAACCACCCCATGGGCTCAGGCGCTGATCCCAATCCTCGGTTCATGTCCGAGCGGCTCGTAGATCCAGCAGCGCTGAACATGGGCAACACGGCCGAGAATTTGCACGACCGCTTCCCGGCCATCACCAAGGACCGAACGGACGCCTACGCGGCCGCGTCGCAGGCGAAACTGGCCGAAGCCTATTCCCGCCAGCAGATCCAGGACGACCTCGTCCCGGTCGCCACCATGAAGCCAGGGCAGGGTTGGGCACTTCACACCCAGGATGAGCCGCCCCGCCCGGGAACCACAGTGGAGGATCTCGCCGAACTGCGTACGCCCTTCCGGGCCCATGGGCGGGTTACGGCGGGCAACGCAGCAGGCTTGAACGACGGCGCGACGGCTGCGGTGCTCGCTTCGGCAGAAGCCGCGGCGGAATTGGGCCTACCGGTCAAGATGCGTTTGGTTTCCTATGCCTTCGCGGGAGTAGAACCTGAAGTCATGGGAATCGGTCCCGTGCCAGCCACGGAAAAGGCCCTCAAGAACGCGGGCCTCGCTATCGAAGACATCGGGTTGTTCGAGATCAACGAGGCCTTCGCCGTGCAGGTCCTGAGCTTCCTTGACCACTTCGGCATCGCGGATGACGACACCCGGGTCAACCGCTACGGCGGGGCGATCGCCGTCGGACATCCGCTCGCTTCCTCGGGCGTTCGGTTGATGAACCAACTGGCGCGGCAATTCCAGGAAGACCCCACTGTCCGTTATGGCATCACCACCATGTGCATCGGCCTGGGCATGGGTGCCACAGTGATCTGGGAGAATCCGAACCACGCTGATTTCGAATCCTCCGTCCCGGCTTCAAGCCACGCCACCACAGAAGGAGCCGCCGCATGAGCGCCGCAGAATTCCAGAAGCTCGCCTCCCTCTTCCCTGACGAGATCGTGACGCATTCCTATGTCCAGGACATCCAGCTTCCAGGCGGTGCAGGCACCTTCGCCCTCATCACCCTGGACAACGGACTGGACCACTCCAAACCCACCACCCTGGGTCCAAACACCCTGGTGGAATTGGGACAGGTCCTGGAAGGGCTCAAGGACCGCGCCGCCAAGGGCGAGATCGTCGGCGTCGGCGTAACCGGCAAACCCTACTTCCTGGTGGCCGGCGCAGACCTCTCTGCAGTGAAGACCCTCAAGGAACGCGAACATGGCTTGTGGATGGCCCAGCTTGGACACGCGGTGTACTCCACCCTGGCCAACCTCGGGGTGCCCAGCTTCGCCTTCATCAATGGCCTGGCCCTTGGCGGAGGACTGGAGATCGCCCTGCAATCCACCTATCGGACCGTCTCCACCGGCGCCGGCGCCCTCGCACTGCCTGAGGCGTTTATTGGCCTTGTTCCGGGCTGGGGCGGCGTATACATTCTCCCCCGCTTGATCGGACCCGAAAATGCCGTCAAGGTAATGATCGAGAACCCGCTCAGCAACAACCGCACACTCACCGGCCCGGAGGCCTTTGAGCTCGGCATTGCCGATGCCCTCTTCGAGCCGGCCGACTTCGTGGAGCAGTCTCTGGCATGGGCTGCCCGTGTCATTGCCGGCGAAGAAACACCAGCACGGAAGAACGCCGTCGACCCCTCGGACGAGGACACCGCCCGCCGCTGGGCTGAAGCGGTCTCAGCAGGCCGTGCGTTTGTGGAGGCGAAGACGTCCAATGCCTCTCCCGCGCCTGCCAAGGTGCTGGACATCATGGAAGCAAACCGCACCATGAGCCAAGGCGAATCGGCCGAACTGGAATGTGAAACCCTTGCCGGCCTGATGCAGACGGATGAGTTCCGCTCCACCGTGTACGCCTTCCTGGACCTCGTCCAGAAGCGCTCCAAGCGGCCTGCAGGCGCACCGGACCGCAAGCTGGCGCGACCGGTCACCAAAGTGGGCGTGGTAGGTGCAGGGCTCATGGCAAGCCAGTTGGCGCTACTTTTCGCGCGCCAACTCAAGGTGCCTGTCGTGATGACAGACATCGATCAGGCCAGGGTGGACAAGGGCGTTGCGTACGTCCACGCAGAAGTCGACAAATTGCTGGCAAAGAAGCGGATCAAGGCCGACGCCGCCAACCGGACCAAGGCGCTGGTCACCGGTTCGGTATCCAAGGAAGTCTTCGCTGATGCGGACTTCGTCATCGAAGCCGTGTTTGAAGAACTGAACATCAAGAAGCAGGTATTCGCGGAAGTCGAAGAGATCGTCTCCCCCGAGTGCATCCTCGCCACCAACACTTCCTCGCTGTCTGTTACCGCCATGGCCGAGGACCTCCGTTACCCGGAGCGGCTGGTGGGCTTCCATTTCTTCAACCCTGTTGCCGTCATGCCCCTCGTGGAAATTGTCAGGGCGCCGAAGACTGACGACGCCGTTCTTGCCACGGCTTTTGAACTCGCCAAGGGCCTGAAGAAGACCGCGGTCCTCGTTAAGGACGCGCCGGCGTTCGTCGTGAACCGCATCCTGCTCCGCCTCATGGGCGAAGTTATCGCGGCCTTCGACGAAGGCACCCCCGCCGAAGTGGCAGACACCGCTTTGCGGCCCATGGGTCTGCCGATGACTCCCTTCACCTTGAGCGCCATGGTGGGACTGCCGGTCGCACAGCATGTGCAGGAGTCCCTCCACAATGCCTTCGGAGACCGTTTCCCCGTTTCACAGAACCTGCAGAAGCTCATCGACAACGGCGTAAAGTCCCTCTGGGTCCCAGGTCCGGATGGACAGCCAATCATCCCGGCTGAGACCCTGGCCATCATGTCCTTCGGCAACACTCCCTCCACACGCGAGGACGTGCTGCGGCGAACCCAGGATGCACTGGCCGAAGAAATCGGACTGATGCTCGAGGAAGGCGTAGTTGCCGGGCCTGAGGACATCGACCTCTGCGTCATCCTGGGAGCGGGCTGGCCCATGTTCCTGGGTGGCATCACTCCATATCTGGACCGTGTTGGTGCCTCCGAACGCGTCAATGGCAAGCGTTTCCTGGCACCGGGCGTCGCCTCCGCCCCAGCCTAAATCGGCATCGGGGCCCCAGCCTGAATCGGCATCAGGGAGGGCAGTGGCCGGAGCGAAAGCCCCCGCCACTGCCCTTTCCTGTTTGAGCCTTTTGCCGTCTAGAAGAGTGCCACTTTGGGAGCACGCGGGAAGATGTCGTCCAGTTCCTCGCGCTCCTCCTGGCTCGGGACCCAGCACACTGCTTCAGCGTTCTCACGAATCTGCTCCGGACGCGTCGCCCCGGCAATAACACTGCTGACGCCGGGTTGGGCTGCCAACCACGAGAATGCCAGCTGGAGTTCGGTGATGCCCCGCTCCTTGGCGAACTGGCCAAAGCGGCCCAGCTGCTGCCAGTCGGCGTCATGCACCAGATTGGTTCGCGTGTGGCTCAGGCGGGAGCCCTTGGGGGCATGACCGGCGGAGTACTTGCCGGTGAGCAGGCCGTTGGCCAGGGGGAAGTAAGGAAGCACGCCAAGCGAGAAGGCGCCCGCGGCAGGAAGTACTTCGAGCTCGGCGCGGCGGTCCAGGAGGTTGTAGTGGTTCTGGGTTGAAATGAAGCGAACCCCTCCAGACTGCCGCCCAACGTACTCGGCCTCGGCGATCTGCCATCCGGCGAAGTTCGAGTGTCCGATGTAGCGGACCTTGCCGCTGCTGACCAGGACATCCAGCGCTGCAAGGGTTTCCTCGATGGGCGTCTGTGGGTCCGGGGTGTGGAACTGGTAGAGGTCGATCCACTCCGTGCCCAGCCTGCGTAGCGAGGCTTCCACCGCGTTGAGGATGTAGCGCCTGGAACCGCGCGCGCCAAAGTCATTGCCATTGGCCCCGCGCATATCCATACCAAACTTGGTACCGATGACGACGTCGTCGCGATGCCCCTTCAGCGCTTTGCCAAGCATGGTCTCGCTGAGGCCAGGTTCCCGGCCGTAGACATCCGCGACGTCGAAGAACGTCACCCCGGCATCGATCGCGGCGTGGACAACGGCATCCGTGCCTTCCTGCGACTCCGTGGGAGTGTTGGCGCGCCCCAGATTGTTACAACCCAGCCCTACAGCTGAGACGGTCAGTCCGGAATGGCCAAGGCGTCGATATTCAGTCATGGAACCCAGCCTATAACGCCACTCCGGGGCCCATGGCCGACGTTTAGCGCAAGCCGAAAGTGATGCCGGATTCCTCCATTGCCTCCTCGAGCTGGGCTATGGCCACCGGTCCCATGCCGTGGAGCTTGGAGGCTTTCTGTTCGCCGAACTCGGCCAGCTGTTCCAAAGTTTCGATGCCTTCGTGGGCCAGGGCGCGTTTTGCCGGCGCCGCAAGACCCTTGGGCAGCGGCGTATGTCCGGGCCAGTTGCTCTTGGACGACATGGAACATCCCTCCTGAGTGCGTTAGGTCCTACTTAGAGGGTAAAGCCCACACCTTGCTTGGGCGAGTGCTTCAGGCGGAATGCCGTGGGGTCGCTGTGCGGAGCCGCTGCGATGGAGAGCTTGGTGAAATCCAGGTCCTCATTGCGAACGCAGATCTTGATGGCATTGACGGCCTTGTTGACATCCGGGCAAAGGCAAAAGACGTTCAGGCGCGAGTTCCCAATCTCCGTGCGGTCCACGATTCCCAGTCCCCGCCAAGCCAGTTCACCGGTCAGGGCCGCCTTGGCCTTGCGCTCGAAGTGACGGTCACGTTCTGTGCCGTCCTTGGTCTTCAGAGCGAATTGTGCCACTACCCAAAACTGCTCGGACTCGGGGATCTCAGCGAATCCGTCCTCTTCACACTGGGCAGCGAAAGCCGCCATCAAGCCGTCTACGGAAGAGTCGTCGTCGACCCCTGTTTCATCAGTCTTGCTTTGATGGCCCACCACCCCGTGATTGATCACGAACTGGTGGTCGTCGTCGTCGTACCAGGCTTCACGGAAGTGAAGTACTCCCTCGTCGTCGCGCTTGTATGCGCGGATAATGCCGCTCATGTTCGTCCTTTCCTGAACCACTCTGCACTGGTGTTGCTGGTGCCCTCGACGTCGAATGGAGCCTTCATGGCGTCCACTGCTTCACGAAGGGCTGCGCACTCCGCACGCATGGTTTCCACGGTTTCTGCGGGATATCCCATGCTTACCCTGTGGTCCTCAAACTCATCCTCGTCATCGACGAACACACCGTGAAGGGTGGATCGGATGACGTCCAGGTCCATATCGATCATGTGGAACTCGGTGACGCCTGGCCTGATCGTGTTCCACCCATGGCCGGTTGCCAGGTCTACGTAGATCCGGAAGTCACCCGGGTAGGTGTCGTCATAGAACGTGGCTACGAATTCGCCGGTCCGCGGTACCAGCAGGACGGCATCCGAAGCTGTGTAGAAGGCAGCACCGGGACGCGAACAGAACTCGCCCGCGCCCTGGAAAATCCACCACCCGTGGATGTCCTCACCCAGGTAGCGGCCGGGCACAACCCAGTGGGCCTTGCCGTTCCATTTCCTGTTTCTCGCCACCACGAGGTCACCGGGCTGCAGGGAGCCCGGCTCGCGATCGGGACTCACAGCTTGGGCAGACTGCCGGTGGTGGGGTGTTCCTGACCTGGCAGGGGTCGCGCAAAGGGGACCTTTGTACCCAGGACCTGGGCTACGACGTCGTGGGCTATTTTCTGGGCCGTCAGTCCGACGCGTTCCAGGACCTGGCTCCTGGATCCGTGCACCAGGAACTCAACAGGCAAGCCCACCTCGTTCAAAGCCGTATCAACACCGGCTGCGCGCATTTCCTGGCGGATGCGCGAACCCACGCCGCCGGCCCGGACGCCGTCTTCGATGCAGATGACCAGACGATGCCTGGCGGCAAGGGCGATGATTGACCTGCGGACAGGCAGGAGCCAACGGGGATCAACCACCGTTGAGCTGATTCCCTGGGCGCCAAGCCGGCCGGCGACATCCAGGGCGAGTTCGGACATGGCGCCAACGCTGATGATGAGGACGTCGTTTTCGCTGGAACCCTCGGGACGTCGTGCGAGGATATCCACGCCATCGTGGAGCCGCTCAATAGCCTCCACTTCAGAACCGACGCTGCCCTTGGAGAAACGCACCACCGTGGGGGCGTCATTGATGGCGACCGCCTCGCGCAGTTCTTCCCTGAGCCGGGTGGCGTCGCGCGGTGCGGCCAAATGGAGTCCGGGGACAATCTGGACCATTGCCATGTCCCACATACCGTGATGGCTGGGACCGTCCGGCCCTGTAACGCCTGCACGGTCCAGGACGATCGTGACCCCTGCCTTGTGGAGTGCCACATCCATCAGGAGCTGATCGAAGGCACGGTTCAGGAAGGTTGCGTAAACCGCCACCACCGGGTGCAGGCCACCGTAGGCCATCCCCGCAGCAGACGTGAGTGCATGCTGTTCGGCGATACCGACGTCGATAACGCGTTCAGGATGGCGCTCCGCGAATTTATGCAGACCGACCGGTATCAGCATTGCCCCGGTGATACCGACAATGTCAGGACGCTCGTCAGCGATGTCGGCGATTTCCTCGGCGAAGACCGAGGTCCAGGATCTGGCACCGGGCCTTTCGGTCGGCTCACCCGTCTCTGGATCAATGATTCCCACAGCGTGGAATTGATCGGCCTCGTTGGCAAGGGCGGGGGCATAGCCGTGGCCCTTTTCGGTCATCGCATGCACGATCACGGGGCCACCGTAGGCCTTGGCCGTTGTGAGGGCGTGCTCCATGGCCTGGAGGTTGTGGCCGTCCACCGGACCGATGTACTTCATGCCCAGGTCTTCAAACATTCCCTGGGGCGCCCACCAGTCCTTGATGCCCTTCTTCATGGCGTGCAGGCTCTTGTAGGTGAACTGGCCTACGGGACCACCGTTCTGGAGCTTCTTCTTCCACCAGTCAAGCATCCGCTCATAGGCCGGCGTCGTCCGCAAAGTGTCGATGGTGGGACGCAGCGATGCCAGATAGTCGGCAAAACCGCCCACAGTAGGTGCATAGGAGCGGCCGTTGTCGTTGACAACAATCACCACGCGGCGCCGCTTATCAGCGGCAATATTATTGATTGCTTCCCAGGTCATGCCACCCGTGAGGGCACCGTCCCCTACAACCGCGACGACGAACCGGTCGCCTTCGCCGGTCAGCTGCCGGGCGCGGGAAATGCCGTCCGCCCAGGACAAAGACGACGATGCATGGGAGCTTTCGACGATGTCATGCTCGGATTCGGCGCGGTCAGGGTAACCGGAGAGGCCACCCTGCTGCCGGAGCGTACTGAAGTCCTGCCTGCCCGTGAGGAGCTTGTGGACATAGGACTGGTGCCCGGTGTCAAAGACAATGCTGTCCCGGGGAGACTCGAAGATGCGATGCACGGCAAGCGTGAGCTCGACGACGCCGAGGTTGGGACCCAGGTGTCCACCCGTAGCGGCGACGTTGGTAATCAGGAAATTCCTGATCTCGCCGGCCAGCTGTTCCAGCTCTTGGCCGGACAGTTTTGCCAGGTCCTGTGGATCCTTGATGGTTTCCAAGAGTCCCAACGGCCCTCCTTAGGGTGAATGACGTGCTTGTTAACTCTAGCGCGTGCCCGGGGCAGGCGTTTTCGCGCCTGTGGAGGATGAATAGTCATCCACAGACGCAGCAGCCCCGGCTGGTCGGGCGACCAGCCGGGGCTGCCTGCATTGGAGAATCAGCTGGAAACCAGCAGGTTCACTATGCTGCGGAGATCTGACGCAGGACGTACTGCAGGATGCCGCCGTTGCGGTAGTAGTCCGCTTCACCCGGGGTATCGATGCGCAGGACAGCGTCGAAGGACTTGGACGTGCCGTCCTCGGCCTTTGCCGTGACCTTGAGCGTCTTGGGCGTGGTGCCGTTGTTCAGCGCCGTGACGCCTTCAACCGAGAACGTCTCCGTACCGGTCAGGCCCAGGGTTGCCGCAGACTCGCCAGCGGGGAACTGCAGGGGAAGAACGCCCATGCCGATGAGGTTGGAGCGGTGGATGCGCTCGTAGCTCTCGGCAATGACGGCCTTGACACCCAGGAGGGCCGTGCCCTTGGCTGCCCAGTCACGGGATGATCCGGAACCGTATTCCTTGCCTGCAAGGACAACCAGCGGCGTTCCCGCAGCCTGGTAGTTCTGCGCAGCATCGTAAACGTACGCCTGGGGTGCACCTTCCTGGCTGAAGTCGCGGGTGAAGCCACCTTCGACGCCGTCCAGGAGCTGGTTCTTGATGCGGATGTTGGCAAACGTACCGCGGATCATGACTTCGTGGTTGCCACGGCGCGAGCCGTAGGAGTTGAAGTCCTTGCGCTCCACGCCATTGGACAGGAGGTACTGCCCTGCCGGCGTGTCGGACTTGAAGGAGCCGGCTGGCGAGATGTGGTCGGTGGTGACGGAATCGCCGAGCTTGAGCAACACGCGGGCACCCTGGATGTCCTTGACGGGGTCCGGCTGTGCCTTCATGCCCTCGAAGTATGGGGGCTTGCGGACATACGTGGAGTCCTCGGCCCAGGCGAAGGTGTCGCCTGCAGGAGTGTCCAGTGCCTTCCAGCGCTCGTCGCCGTCGAAGACGCCCTCGTAACCCTTGGCGAACATGGCCTTGTCGATGGAGGAGTCAATGACTTCCTGCACCTCGATGGGGTTGGGCCAGATGTCCTTCAGGAAGACTTCGTTGCCCTCGGAGTCCGTGCCCAGGGCATCGGTATCGAAATCGAAGTCCATGGAACCGGCCAGGGCGTAAGCGATGACCAACGGCGGGGAGGCCAGGTAGTTCATCTTGACGTCCGGGTTGATACGGCCTTCGAAGTTGCGGTTGCCCGAGAGGACAGCCGTCACGGAGAGGTCGTTGGCCTGGATGGCTTCCGAGATTTCCGGCTCCAGAGGGCCGGAGTTGCCGATGCACGTCGCGCAGCCGTAGCCAACGATGTAGAACCCCAGCTTTTCCAGGTACGGGGTCAGGCCGGACTTCTCGTAGTAGTCCGTAACGACCTTCGAACCCGGAGCCACGGAAGTCTTGACCCACGGCTTGGACGTCAGGCCCTTGTCAACGGCGTTGCGTGCAAGGAGGGCTGCAGCCAACATGACGGACGGGTTGGAGGTGTTGGTGCAGGAAGTGATCGAGGCGATCGATACTGCACCGTGGTCCAACTCAAACTCACGGCCGTCAGCGGTCTTGATGTGCACCGGAGCGGACGGGCGGCCCTGCGCGCCGTTGGCGGCGGAAGCAACGCGTGCGGTCTCCGTGGTGTGCGAATCCGCGTGCGTGAAGGAAGGAGCATCCGAAGCCGGGAACGATTCGTCCAATGCCTCGTCAACGCTGCCGTCTTCAATGGCGACGTAGTTGTGGATGTCCTTGCGGAACTGCTCCTTGGCATCGGTCAGCTCGATGCGGTCCTGGGGACGCTTCGGGCCGGAGATGGAGGGAACAACCGTTGAAAGGTCCAGCTCGAGGAACTCGGAGAAGCGCAGCTCGCGGGAAGGATCGTGCCAGAGGCCCTGTTCCTTGGTGTATGCCTCCACCAGGGCGACATTCTCTTCGGAACGGCCGGTCAGGCGCAGGTAGTCCAAGGTGACATCGTCAATCGGGAACATGGCAGCCGTGGAACCGAACTCCGGGCTCATGTTTCCGATGGTTGCACGGTTTGCCAGCGGCACAGCGGCAACGCCTTCACCGTAGAATTCGACGAACTTGCCAACAACACCGTGCTTGCGCAGCATCTCGGTGATGGTCAGCACAACGTCCGTTGCGGTGGCACCGGCCGGGATGCTGCCGTTGAGCTTGAAGCCCACCACGCGGGGAATCAGCATGGAGACGGGCTGGCCAAGCATGGCAGCCTCGGCTTCGATGCCGCCGACGCCCCAGCCCAGGATGCCCAGACCGTTGACCATGGTGGTGTGGGAGTCGGTTCCGACGCAGGTGTCCGGGTAGGCACGAAGCACGCCGTCGACCTCACGGGTCATGACTGTGCGGGCCAAGTACTCGATGTTGACCTGGTGGACAATGCCGGTTCCCGGAGGAACAACCTTGAAGTCATCGAAGGCCGTCTGGCCCCACCGCAGGAATTGGTAGCGCTCACCATTGCGCTGGTATTCGATCTCCATGTTGCGCTCCAGTGCGCCGGAGTTACCGAAGGCGTCGATCTGGACGGAGTGGTCGATGACCATTTCGGCGGGTGCCAGGGGGTTGACGCGCTTGGGGTCGCCGCCAAGTTCTTTCACGGCCTCGCGCATGGTGGCGAGGTCTACAACGCAGGGTACGCCGGTGAAGTCCTGCATGATGACCCGGGCAGGGGTGAACTGGATTTCCGTGTCGGGCTCCGCATTGGGGTCCCAACCGGCCAGGGCGCGGACGTGGTCAGCCGTTATATTGGCGCCATCCTCAGTCCGCAGGAGGTTTTCAAGCAATACCTTGAGGCTGAACGGAAGGCTGTCTGCGCCCTCTACGGAGTTCAACCGGAAAATTTCATAATCGGTGCCGGCTACATTCAGTACGCCTTTGGAACCGAAGCTGTCCACAGTGCTCATGGCAGGACTCCTCTCGCAACAGTTTCATCTTTGTCGCGTGGTTGGCCGCTAGCCAGTTAGGCGCACCTTACTTAGCCGGGCGGCACTCTCAGTTGGTCAACCCCTGCCCCCGCGCGGAACTATGCGGAGCGGGGCTGCTATGTGGGACTACTATGCCCATCGTAGTGGCATCGATCACGTTCAAGCACCGCTGTCAGGCAGCTCCATCAAACGCGGCAACCCACGCATCGCCCGCCATCGGTGGCGTGACGGGCGATAACCGGCCTAACCGGCGGGAACGATGAGGCTGACGGTTTCCAGGTGATGGGTGTGGGGGTACAGGTCAAAGGCCCTCAATGACTCCAAGCGCCAACCCCCTTGCTGGAAGTAACCCAGATCACGTGCAAAAGAAGCCGGATCACAGGACACATAGGCAATTGCCCTGGGATGTGAGGCCATGAGTTGGTTTACCACTGCTTTTCCAGCACCCACGCGCGGTGGGTCCAGGACCAGGGAATCGAAGTTCCGTGGTCGCTGGTGCAATACCCGCTCCACTCGTCCCTGGACGATCTCGACATGGGATTCTCCATGCAGGTTCTTGCGCGCATCACGGCTGGTGCCAGGTGATCCTTCAACGGACAAAACCGAACCAGTAACGCCCACCGCATCAGCCAAAGGAGCAGTAAAAAGTCCGGCACCGGCATAGAGGTCGGCCACCGCCGCACCGGGTTGGAGATACCCTCCGCCTGCGAGGTAGCCGGTCACCGCGTCCACAAGGGTATCGGGCGCGTCCTTATGAATCTGCCAGAACCCTTCGCCCGTCACACGGTATTCATGCCCTGCCGCCGATTCCTGCACCCAGGTCCTCCCCCGAAGCTGCAGCACCTGGCCCTTGCCGGGATCGAAGCTGGCTACGGAGACATCATGCGGCAACTGCGAAAGGACGCTGTGTAGCCGCTTGGGACTGGTCGTTTCCTCCGGCGCCAGCAACACCAGCGGCCTGGAGCCATTGGCAGGTGTCGCCACTTCCACACGCGCTATCCCGCTGAGATCGAGGTCCCACAACCTGAGGTCGTTGATTCCGGGAAGTGCCAAGGGCATCTCCCGGATCGGCACCACGACGTCGGAACGGTGGGCATGCATACCCAGCCGCCCCTTGGAGGTCACGGCAAAGCTGGCGCGCGTACGCCAGCCGAGTCCGCCGTCGTCGTTGGCACCTACGCCCTCAACCTCGACCGCAAGGTCCAGGCCGGCGAGTCTCTTGAGCTGCTCCGACAACACTTCAGCCTTCAGGGCGCGCTGCCGCTGCAGGGAAATGTGGCCGAGCTCGGCACCTCCCACGGGCGGATTTCCGTGCTGCCAGGCCGCCAGCGAATCTGCCGGCTTCCAGAAGTGCGGCACGCGGTCCGGCGAGGCTTCCAGGACCTCCACGACGTCGGCACGCCAGAAGCGCGACGAGTCGCCGGAGTCGGTCAACCGGATCCCGACCTTCTCCCCCGGAATGCCGTGGCGTACGAAGATGACGCGGCCCTCATGGCGTGCGACGAAATGCCCGCCATGCGCGACGGGGCCAACGTCAACGGTCAGTTCGGTGCCGGCTGTACCTTGGCCTCCGCTGTTGTCAGTAAGGGGTGAAATGCTGTGGGAGGTCATTGGGTATCCTGCAGTGCCTTTGCTTCTTCGGAGGACTTCAGCTGCCACGGAACGCTGGCAACCATGACTCCAGGTTCAAAGTGGAGCCGCGTCTTGATTCTGAGGGCCGTCTGGTTGTGGACCAACTGCTCCCACCATTTGCCCACGACGTACTCGGGGATGTACACCACGATCAAGTCGCGGGGAGAGTCGCGTCTCATGTTCTTGATGTACTCCATGATGGGAGTCACGGTCTCACGGTAGGGGCTGGCCAGTACGGTGAGGGGTACTGGAATTTCCAGCTTCTCCCAATCCCGGACGGTATGTTCTGTCTCTTCGGAGTTGATATCCACGGTGACCGCGTCGAGTCGCGAAGGCCGCGACGCCCGGGCGTAGGCCAGGGCACGCAATACAGGCTTGCGGACGTGGGACACAAGCAAAACGGCGTGGACCCGGGTGGGCAATGCGCGCGGCGATGAATCCTCGTCAACTGCCAACTCCTTGGCAACATTGTCATAGTGCGCCCGGATACTCCACATGATGAGGAACAGCACGAACATTGCCAGGAGTGCGATCCAGGCACCTTGCTCGAACTTGGTGATGAGGACGATGACCAAGACCAACCCCGTCATGCCGAAGCCCACCATGTTGATGGTCCGGGACTTGATGATCCTGCGGCGTACCGACTTGTCCCTGGCCAGTTTCAGTTCCCGGCCCCAGTGGCGGACCATGCCGAGTTGGCTGGCGGTGAAGGAAATGAAGACACCCACGATGTACAGCTGGATGAGCTTGGTGACGTCGGCGTTGAACGAAAGGATGAGGACCAGCGCTCCGGCGGCCAGGGCCAGCACGCCGTTGCTGAAGGCCAACCTGTCGCCGCGGGTTCGGAGCTGGCGGGGCAGGTAGCCGTCCTGCGCAAGGATGGATCCCAGCACGGGGAAGCCGTTGAAGGCGGTGTTGGAAGCGAAGACAAGGATGACGCCAGTGGCGGCCACCACCACGTAAAAGGGAATGGAACCGGCCCCAAAAATGGTGTCTGCGATCTGGCTGATGGCCGGGTTCTGGATATAGCCCTCGGGCAACGGCTTGCCGTCAAGTAGGAATTCCTTGGCGGGATCCAGAACAATGTGGACCTTGGTGGCGTTGGCGAGGTAAAGGATGCCGGCCAGCATGGCCGCCGCGATCGCGCCCAGCAACAGCAGTGTTGTGGCAGCGTTCTTGCTCTTGGGCTTCTGGAAATTGGGCACCCCGTTGCTGATCGCCTCCACACCCGTCAATGCCGCGGCGCCCGAGGAAAAGGCACGCAGCAACAGGAATGCACCGGCAAGTCCAACGAGGCCTTCATCGAAGCCGGCTTCGGGCACGATGGTGAAGTTGGCGGATGGCGCCTGGCCAAGTTGTCCCGTCAGCGCCTGGAAGATGCCCACGAGGGTCATGCCCAGGATGGACGCCATGAAGATATAGGTGGGAACGGCGAAGACCGTGCCGGCCTCCTTGATGCCCCGCAGGTTGACCAGGGCGAGAATGATCACGCCCACAGTCGCGATCATCGCCTGTTGGCCGTGCAATGAAGGGATCGCCGTGGTGAGGTAGGCGGCTGCGGAAGACATCGATACCGCAACGGTCAGGACGTAGTCCACCAAGAGCGCGGAAGCAACGGTGAGCCCGGCATATTTGCCCAGGTTGACGTTGGCGATCTCATAGTCGCCCCCGCCCGATGGGTAGGCGTGCACATTCTGCCGATAGGAGGCAACCACTGTGAGCAAAACCACCATCACGGCCAAGCCGACGAACGGGGAGAAGGCCACGGCGCTGACACCGGCGAGAGCCAGGGTCAGCAGGATTTCATCCGGCGCGTAGGCCACTGAAGACAGGGCGTCCGAGGCGAAGATCGGCAAAGCGATGCGTTTGGGCAAGAGGGTGTGGGATAAGCGGTCATTCCGGACTGGCCGGCCCACAACCACACGCTTCGCAGCATTCAGTATTGTCAACACTTTCGCAAAACTACTCTGAATCCCCGGCGATGTCATGACGGCGGTCGCCGCCTTACGTCCGCCGCACCGGTAAAGTCATACGCAGCGGCACGGTAAACACACATAAGGAGACACGGTGGCTCACTTCGTGATCATGGGTTGCGGCCGTGTTGGCGCAACCCTGGCACACACTTTGGAAGACGCCGGCCATTCGGTGGCCATCATCGACCAGGACGAGCGGGCGTTCCGTCGGCTTCGCAACACGTTTACCGGCCGCAAGGTCACCGGCGTAGGTTTCGACAGGGACACGCTCAAGCAGGCCGGAGTGGAAGAGGCTTACGCCTTCGCCGCAGTTTCCAGTGGTGACAATTCCAATATCCTGGCCACCCGGGTAGCACGTGAGACATTCCATGTGGCACACGTCGTGGCCCGTATTTACGATCCCGGACGCGCCGAAATTTACCAACGCCTCGGCATTCCCACCGTGGCCGCCGTGCGCTGGAGCGCCGACCAGGTCCTCAGGCGCATTCTCCCCGAACAGCATCTCGCCGGCGATTACCGGGAGCCATCAGGGCGGCTCGTCCTGGCAGAAGTGGACCTGCATGAAGGATGGATTGGCCACAGCCTGACGTCCATTGAAGCTGCCGCGGGCATTCGCATAGCCTTCCTGACGCGTTTTGGTGAAGGCCTCCTGCCCCTGCCGGGAACGGCGTACCAGGAAGGCGATACCGTCCACGCAATGTTGAGCCTGGACAGGACCTCGGAGATCAGCCGGGTCCTCGCCAAAGCACCGGCCAAGGAGTCTTAGTGAAAGTTGTCATCGTTGGCGCAGGCAGCGTCGGCTCGTCCATTGCCCGTGAGCTCCTGGCCCACAACCATCAAATCCTGCTCATCGACCTCAAGCCTGAAGTCATTGGCCGCAGCGGCCTTCGGGGTGCGCGCTGGCTGGTGGGCGATGCCTGCGAACTCAGCACGCTGCAGGACGCCAAACTTGAGGATGCCGACGTCGTGGTTTCAGCGACGGGTGATGACAAAGTGAACCTGGTGGTTTCCCTGCTGGCCAAGACGGAATTCGCCGTGGGCCGCACTGTTGGGCGCGTCAACAACCCCAAGAACGACTGGATGTTCAACGACTCGTGGGGTGTGGACGTCGCCGTCAACACTCCCCAACTCATGACTGCGCTGGTTGAGGAAGCCGTAGAAATCGGCGACATCGTCCGGCTGTTGACCTTGCAGACCGGCGTCGCCTCGATCGTGGAATTTACCGTTCCGCACGACTCCCACGTCATTGGGAGCACAGTGGGCGCCATTGAGTGGCCGGAAGACGCCACCTTGGTAGCCATCCTGCGCGACCAGGCACCCATCACCCCAAGCCGGGACGATGTCCTCGATGGTGGCGACGAACTGTTCTTCGTCACCACCATCCAGGCAGAGGACGGCCTGCGGGCACTGTTGTCGCCGGCGTCGATGGCAGGCCAGGGACCCCGCGACGGCGATGCCGGCGTTGCGGATCAGGCCGAGGACGACGGCTTCGACGGCTGAGGTGCCGGCTTGGTCACAAGCCAGGCCACCCAAAGGCCAAGGATGTACAGCGGTGCACCCATGAGGAGCCGGGTAGTCGCCAACGCCGTCAAGCCTGGTTCACCCAGGAAGTACAGGGGCACCTGCACCACCAGCCGCAGCGCAAGCACGGCCACAACAATCCAAGTACCAAGCTGGTACGCCCGCAGGCGTTCGGGATCCTTGCGCCATTCGAGACCCTCGTTGCGGACGAA
This sequence comes from Arthrobacter sp. 1088, assembly GCF_031455315.1. Taxonomy (NCBI): domain Bacteria; kingdom Bacillati; phylum Actinomycetota; class Actinomycetes; order Micrococcales; family Micrococcaceae; genus Arthrobacter; species Arthrobacter sp. 1088. The sequence goes on along the minus strand of NZ_JAVDSM010000012.1, from coordinate 147,151 downwards.
TCCGAACAGCAACCCTGCAATGGGCCATTTGAGGACGATGGAAAGTACCATGCCCGCGATGTAGGCAATGTTGGTGAAGAAGCCGAGAACGTAGAAGTCCTCGGCCTTCCCTGTGGTGTTGGCCAACCAAGCAGAAATCCCGACGCCGACCACACCGGCAAGTGCCTGCGTCAACGGGCGTCGTTGGATCAGGCGGACAACAGTGAAGATTGCTGCCGTCGCCAACGCCGCGACCAGGGAAACCGTCAAGTCCCGGCTTATGGTGAAGGCCACGAGGAAAACGAGGCCCGGCAGGATACTCTCCGCGATGCCTTGCACTCCCCCGGCAGACTTCAACATGTCTACATGGCCGGCACTGTTGCGCTGAAGCCCTGCCTTTTCTGCATAGCCCGCAGCCAACTCCGCCACCCCCGGGGTTTCGGCTGCCGGGGTCTTGGCTGACCCAGTGGCCGGGGTTTCAGTCCCGCCTGGCTTCGGCTGTGCGGAATCCTTCGGCTCTGATCCGTTGGCCACGGTCATAGGTGCTCCTGACGGGAAAGTATTTCGTAGCGTGGATTGAACATCGCAGGCAAGCCGTCCAGTTGCGTCACCATGCCGTTCAGGCGCAGCTCAACTCCTGCTTCAATCCCAGGTACACGGTTCCTGCCCAACCAGATGACGCGCAACCGCGCATAGGGCCTTTTCACTCCCCCGCCACCAACCGACGGCTGGAAACTGTGCTCCAACGCGTCCACCACCACTGCTGAAAAGAAAGGTTGCTCACTTGGCGGCTGATGCGTGACGGACTCGATGAACCCAGTGCAGGTGGCCCTGCCGCGGGAAGGGAGATCACGGATAGCGACTTGCTGGGACTGCTGGCTGGACGGTCCTGTAGAGCCGGGCGTATCAGCCAATCTGGGTGATCTCCGGTCCCCGCTCCGGCTGCTGCATGGCAGGACCGGCCTGCTGCGCATCGGGATCGGGAACCTGGGCTTGGGCTGGGGCTTGGGCGGCAGCGTCCTTGGGCAGGCGCAGCTGCAACAGTTCCCGCGGCGGCATCGGGTTGTCGCCGCGGACAACAACTACGCGCCGGAAGAGCTCCTCCAGGGCGGCGGCGGCCTCCCGGTCCAGTGCGGCTTCGCCACCGAGGACTCCCCGCAGGAACCAGCGGGGGCCGTCCACACCCATGAAGCGGGCGGCGCGGAAACCCCGGCTGCCGTCGGTAGCTTCCGCGGGAAGCTTGGCGATGAGCTCTGTGCCAAATGTTCCGGATACTTCTTCTGTCTCGCCACCCTGGCTGGCTACCGATTGGCCGATCTGCTCGCGGATCTCGTCCCACAGGCCCTCCGAACGCGGAGCGGCGAACGCCTGGAGCTGAAGGCTTGAGCCAGCCAGGTCCATGGTCACTGCCACCACGCGCTGGGTAGCTTCTTCCACTTCCAGCCGCAGCTGGAGTCCGTGGGCAGGTGCGATCAGCAGTGCGCCGAGATCCACATATCCGTCGCGGTCCTCGATCTCATCGATGTCCCAGGGACCTTTGCCAAGCCGGAAATCACCCTTGGTACCGGACGCGCCGGTTGCAGGGGCTGTTGCCTCAACGGCGTCGTTTTCCTCGACGGTGCCAGCGGTTTCCAGCCGCTCGGCCTTGGACTTTTTGCCGCGCCCAAAAAGCATTGGGTTGTCTCCTTAGTAGTGGTCTATCCCCAAGTAAACCGCAACCCCGTGGGTTATCAGGCCACCGGTGCGTTGAATCCGCCAGTGGAACCAAAGCCGCCCGTACCGCGGGCGGAGTCGGATAGATCATCAACCATCACGAAGCGCGCGTACTCGACGCGCTGAATCACCATTTGGGCAATTCTATCGCCGCGCTTGAGCTCAATGGCGTGGTTCAGGTCAGTGTTCAACAAGGTGACCGCGATTTCGCCGCGGTAACCTGCGTCCACAGTCCCGGGTGCATTGACAACGGTGAGGCCATGTTTGGTGGCGAGCCCGGACCGCGGGTGGATCAGTGCCACAAAGCCATCCGGGAGGGCAATCGAAACGCCCGTAGGAACCAATTTCCGTTCACCCGGGGCAAGTTTCACGTCCTCGCGGGCCCGCAGGTCCGCGCCGGCATCGCCCGGGTGCGCGTAGGACGGTGCTTCCAGCCCGGCGTCGAGCATTTTCAGCTGAACGTCCAAAGTGGGCGCGCCATACGCTGCGGTGGTGTCATTACTGAATACTGCGGTCTCGTTGCTCACAGTGGACCATTCTACGTGGGGCACATCCCTGCGGGCACTCCGGGCAGTTAGCCGGCCCAAGGGCCGATAAGCTGGACCCATGCCTACGCCTGACCAGTCCGTCCCCATGCCTGCCCGGAACAGTCCCTCCGCCTCCGAGGTGCTTTTCACCGAGAAATTATGGCCGACCATCTGGATCTGGGTTGTCGTCGTGGGCCTCTCGAGCGCCGGAATCCTGATGTTCGCACCCATCAGTGCCGCCGCGGGCATCACCGCCGCCCTGGTGCTTCTGGCCGTCATGACCACCCTGCTGGTGGTTTCAACACCCACCATCACCGTTACGCGGGACAGCCTTAGGGTGGGACGGGCAACTATCGACCGTAAATTTGTCGGCAGCGTCGAGGCCTTCAAAAAAGAGGCGGCCACCGCCGAACGTGGAACCCGCCTCAATGGCCTCGCCTACATGTGCTTCCGCGGGTGGATCGATGCCGTCGTGAAAATCGAGATCACCGATCCCGCCGATCGAACACCCTACTGGCTGGTGTCTTCGCGCCGCCCGGACGAACTCGTCGCTGCGCTGGGCGCGCGCTAGCTGCTAGCTCTCGCATTCCGTGCAGTACAGGTGCCCGTTCCTCTCAGCTGCAATCTGGGAGCGGTGCTTCACAAGGAAGCAGTTGTAGCACGTGAATTCGTCAGGCTGTGGTGGCATGACTTGAATAAGGAGCTCTTCTCCGGAGAGGTCCGCTCCGGGGAGCTCGAAGCCATCGGCAAGATCGGTCTCATCGACATCCACCGCAGAGGATTGCTTCCCCGACTGGCGCGTCTTGAGTTCCTCAATCGAGTCCTCACTGACGTCTTCCTCGGTCTTTCGAGGGGCATCGTAATCCGTGGCCATGGTCCTTCTTCGTCCTGTCGTACTTGCTCCGGGTAGGATTCCGGCCTGGCGGATTTCCTGCCCGCCGCCGGTCTAAGGGTGTAACGCCGGACGCCCCGGATTTGTGCCCGATATCGGCCAGATTGTCCTCCCCTGTCCAGCGATTGTCCAGAGGCAGCAATTTGAGCTCGGATTGCAGGGACGGAACCGGCCGGCATTCTGCCATTTTCGCCGGAATATCACGGCACGCCCTTTGTCCTAGTAGGAAAAGGGCAACGGGGGTGGCAGAGTTTCGAATGTCAGTTATGCCATGTGGTGGAGGGTGTTATGCAGGATCTACGGCTGGTAGGCGTCCACGACGACGGCGGGCATCTGCTCCTGAGCGGACCCGGCGGTGCGATGTTCCAGCTTCCGATCGACGAGGCACTTCGTGCCGCGACGAGCAGGACCCCCGCCCAGGTTGCTGCGCGGGCGTCAAACACCCCGATTGCCATGTCCCCCAGGGATATTCAGTCCAGAATCCGCAGTGGAGCGACGGCGGCCGAGGTAGCGGAGCTGTCCGGGCTGCCCCTTGCCAACGTGCAACGCTACGAGGGCCCGGTCCTGGCCGAGCGTGAGTACGTTGCGCAGCAGGCCAGGAACATTGAAGTAGCTTCCCCGGCCCCGGGCCAGGACATCTATCGTTCCGCCTTTGGCGACAATCCGGCGACACTCGGCGAAATGGTAGCCCACCGCCTGTCCGCGCACGGCATCGATTCTTCAACGGTTGAATGGGACTCGTGGCGCCGTTCGGATGGTTCCTGGACCGTCGTCGCGCGCTTTGAGGCGGTCCCCGGTACGCACGGCAGCATCGGCGAGGAGCCGCCCGCGATGTGGACGTTCAGTCCGCAGCGGAAATCCCTGCAGAACGCCAACCGCTGGGCCCAGCAGCTCAGTGAACTGGAGCCCCTGGACGGGCCCGTTCCTACGCGCCGGCTTGCCGCCGTCTCGGATCGTCCTTTCGACTTTGAGACGGACGCCGAAACCGCGGCACGCGCGTCTGCGAAAGAGTCCGACAGCCTCCTGGAAATGCTCCGCTCACGCCGCGGGCAGCGCCTGGGCGTGGACGAAGACGGCGATGACGCCCTGGCCGTCCTGCTCAGCAACGTCCCCGCAGCCCACCCGCGTTCAGCCGGTGAAGATCAACACCCGGCCGAGGAACCCGCCGCAGATCAACCGGAACCGGAAGCTTCCCCCGTTGCCGAGCCTGCGCGCAAGGACGGACGCCCGTCCATGCTGTCCCGGCTTAGCCTCGCGCCCCGGAACCATGACTCAAACGACGACGACTCACTGAAGCTCCACGATGGCGTCAGCACGGAGACGCGGGAAATAACCGTTGTCGCCAGCCCACTGAGGCCCGTGACGTCCTTAACCGACCGCAAGCCGGGGGCGGCCGGCGCTCATGATCCCAAGGATGCGGATCGAATTGATTCCGGGGCCAACCAAACGCAACGGGCGGGGCTGGACGAACTGCTTGGCGGCGCCACGACCCCCCAAACACAGTCCGATCGTGCTGCCTCGCGCCCAGAGACAGCCGCGCAGGACAAGGCAAGCGTTGAGGCCGGGGACCATAACACCCACAAGGATGCTGAGGCACCCGTAGAGCGCCAGCCCTCCCGTCCAAAACGGTCAAGCATCCCCAGTTGGGACGAGATCGTCTTCGGCGCCCGCGGCGACTAGCATCCAGCGCGGCAACTAGCACCCAGCGCGGCGACCAGCATCCAGCGCGGCGACCAGCACTTAGCTTGGCTTCAGGCCGGAGCCAGTGCCGGAGCCCGCTCCGGGCCACAGGCAGGCATCGACGTCGAACGGCAAAGTTTGGTCTCCGCCGGCCATCAGGTTGGCCCCGTGGGCTGTCACGCGGCGCATGTAATGGCGTCGGCACAACGTCTCATAGCCAACCACCGGTTCATGGCCGGCAGCTTCCCCTGTCCGAACTTCATTGCTCATGGCCTGGGCGTCGCCGGCGGTCTGGGGAGCGACATCGCCAACCATGACCTGGTCCCCTTCCACCACCATGATGCCGTCCACGGTTCGGGCATTTTGAGTTGCCCGGCGCCCGCACCAGCACAATGCCTCGACCTGTAGCACCTGTACTTTGTCAGCGAGTTCGATCAGACGTTGGGAGCCGGGAAACAGGGTGGTTCGAAAGTCCGAGGTGATCCCGAACGCGAAGACGTCCACCTCCATCTCATCCACCAGGCGTGCCAGTTGCTCCACCTGGGCAGCGGAATAGAACTGGGCTTCATCGCAGATCAGATAGTCCACACGGAGCCCACTGGTCCGGCGTACAACCACTTCGTCCCAGAAGTCCGTGTCCGTACGGACTTCAACGGCGTCTGTCCGGAGGCCCAACCTGCTGGAAATCGTCGAATCACCTGCGCGGTCGTTGCAGCTGAAACGTACCCCGCCCCTGCCCCGCGCGCGGTGGTTGTAGTCCATTTGCAAAGCCAAGGTGGACTTACCGCAGTCCATGGTGCCCGGGAAGAAGACGAGTTCAGCCACGTTTGCCCTTTTTGCCGGCCGCCGGGAAGTAAAGGAATGGCACTTCGCGCTCCGCCTTCGTCAAGGACCCATGTTGGCCGACTACTTCCAACGATGCCGGACGGACCCTGCGGGTGTCGTAAAGGGCAAGGGTATCCCGGGCGGCGATCATGACATCGCCGATGCGCGGCGCCACCTCCGGCTGGACGTCACCGAACAACCCGGCGCCTATCGCCTGCTCACGGGTGAAAGCCCAGATGCGTTCGCCAAACCTTGCCCGCCAGGCAGAGATCAGTAGCTCGCGCTGGGTTTCAGGAAGGCCGGGCTCAAGGTAGAGATGCACCATGCGGGGCTCGCCTGCAGTGTGGCGGACCCCGGCGACGAGTGAGGCATCAGCTGAGAAGTCAATGCGCTGGGACTCGGGGACGTCCAGCATTCCGTGATCCCCGGTCAGCACGATAGTGGTTCCCGGGGGCAGCGTTGCGGACAGCCTCTTGACGGTGGCGTCGAGCTCTTCAAGTTGGTGTTCCCAGCGGTCGGACTGGCAGCCGTAGCGGTGACCGGCTTTGTCCAACTCGTTGACGTAGAAGTACATCAGGGATGGGCCGCCGCCGGACATTGCCTCTGCTGCGGCGGCTGTGCGCGCATGCAGGCTTGTGCCGCCCACGAAACGGCTGCCCCGGAGGGCTGCTTGGGTCATGGGGGAATTGCCGAACTGCGGGAGGCTCACGGTAACGACGTCGGCTTCGGCACCAATGCGTTCGAACACGGTAGCGTGCGGCTGCCAAAGCGCAGGGTCCACGTGGGCGTCCCAGTTGCCAAGCAGGTTCACTACTTTGTCCTGGGAAGGATCCAGGACGTCATAGCCCACCATGCCGTGCTGCCCGGCAGGCAGCCCGGTGCCCAGGCTGGCGAGGGAAGCCGCTGTGGTGCTGGGAAAAGCGGAATCAATCCAGTTGGGGACGCTGCCCTGTCCGCTGGACAGGATGGACCGCAGGAACGGCGTGTGCGAGGCCTTTTGTTTGAGCAGACTGCGGCCCAGCCCATCGGCGAGGACCACACAGACACGCTGCGCGGCAGGCAGGTGAAGCTGGTTGGCAAATCCGGGGATGCCCATGCTCGCGGCCGCACTGGTGAAGACTTCGGCGATCGATCTGCTCCCAAAGAGCGGGGGCGAAGGGAGGTCCAGGGCCGGGGCCGTACCGGACGTTGGCTGCGTGTGCTCCTGTGCAGTCACCCTCAACGCTGGTGTCCGCGGCTCAAGCGGTTGCTGAAGACCCCCGAACGTGGCCGCGGCGCGGGGATGCCGGTGTGTGGGACGGGTGTGGGATTTGCCGTGTTCACGGCACGAAGGGCGCGTGCGAAGACCTTGGCATCCTGGACCGCTTGGAGGCCGTCCGCTTCGGCACTGATGCGCAGGACGATGTCCTCCTGGGCAATGGTTCCGCTGTAGCCGTGGTCCGCTTCGCACTGCGGATCACCGCAGCTTGCCGGGCCCATATCCAGGCGCTGTCCGCCGGACCAGGCAATGGACACCGTCATTTCCCGAACGGGATCCGACGGCTTGTAGTCCTGCGGCTGCGAATACATGTAACTAAGGACCACGGAACGGATCTGTGCCACGGGTACGGACTCCGTGGAAATCTGGGCGACGATCTGCTCCCCGGCTTCATCCAGTTGCTGATCGTCAACGTGGGTGATCACCAGCATGTCTTCGGTGAGCACCAGCACTGTGATGTGGCGGCGAACCTCGGCGCGATCGAAGTGCGTCTCAAGGTGCACCAGGTGTGACAGGCAGTCGCGGCCATCCAAGGCGTCATCCACGACGTCGGCCACCAGCCGGGGGTAGAAACCAGCCTGTTGCAGCGCCTGGTCCAGGCTCTGTCCCTGCAAGCTGTGGTTATGGGCGCTGTGGTGCCCGGCGTTGGACGGACGGGACTGAGGCGTCGGAGACTGGGTGCTCATTCCCCCATTTTCACAGATCCACTGGGGACTTCCTAACTGCGTGCCCGGCCACTGGGCCTGTCGCCGGCGTGCACGAAGCGCCTAACCGCGCATTGCCCTGCGAGCGCTGTCGGTGCGCCTGGCCGCGTTACCGATCCACACATCGGCACCCAGAATCGTTGCACCTTCAGGGCCTCCGAGCACAGGGTTGAACTCCACCAGGGCAATTCCGGGGTGGTCATCCTTGAGTTTGGCCAGCCTGGCGGCGATGTCCTCAAGGGCAGGAACATCCACGGCGGGGAGCCCCTGATAGCCGAACAGTTTCCTCGAAGCCCGCGGTGAGCGGATGAGGTCGTGCAGGTCTGCCGCGGACAACGGGGGGACCCGGTGTGCCCAATCGTCCAGCAGATTCACTGCGTCCCCTGCCAAGCCGAAGGACACCACTGGACCCAGCAAGGGGTCCTCCATTGCGCGGAAGGTGCACGCCTGGCCTACCGGGGCCATTGCCTGGACTTCGAGGGACGGCGAACCGTAGGGTTCCAGTGCCCGCTTCATTTGCGCGATGTTCTGCAGCAAGGACTCCGCATCCTGGATGTCCAGCCGGACGCCGCCAAGGTCCAGGCGGTGCCTCAGGGTGGGGTCAGTGGTCTTCAGAACCACTGGCCAGCCCACGCGTTCGGCTGCTTCAACAGCTTCCTCCGGTGTCCCGAAGCCGATTGTCGGCACCACGGCGATACCGTAGCCGGCGAGTAGTTCCGCGGCAGCACCGGCGTCGAGCTTGCGGAGTTTCTCGCCCGTCACGCCGGTCAGCATCCTGGCCAGTGTTGCCTTGGTCCCTTCGACGTCGCAGCCACCGGGCTCGACGAAAAGACCTTGGTCGCGATCCAGCCATTGGGCGTAGCGGACGATCGCGGCCAGGGCGCTGACTGCGGCACCTGCATTGGAATAGCAGGGCAGTAACGGACCATCGGAGCCGCCTACCATTCCTTCCACGGGGATGGAGGGGTCCAGAATGCCTGTGAATACAGCTACCACGGGCTTGCCGGCCTCCGCCGCACACTCGGCCAGGACACCGGCGAGCGCTTCTACCGTGAGTCCGCGTGCAGGCAGGAGTGCGGCCACGATGGCGTTGACGGATTCGTCCGCGAGGCTTGCCTGCAGGCTGGCCCGAAGCGCTGGAAGGGCGATTGACATGCCGGCGTCGAGGTCGACGTCCGTTACCAACCGGTTGACATCCAGCCCAAGGGGCCCGGCACTGTCCGCGACGACTTTCGCCAAGGCGACTGAGTTGGAGTAGACAGCCAGGCCGGGGCCTGCGGGCAATGCCTGGGAGGAGACGATCTGGGCGATGTCCATCAATTGCTCAATGGTTCCCACCCTGATGACCCCTGCCTGCCTCATCATTGCGTCCACTGCTGCGGCGGGTGCTTGGGTGGTCCGGACTTCATGTCCGGGCGGAAGGCGGAGGCCCGTGACGTCGGATTTGGCGACGATCACCGGTTTGCTCCGGGACAACCTGCGGGCAAGCCGGGAGAATTTACGGGGATTCCCGATTGACTCCAGGTAGAGCCCTACGGCGGAAGTATCGGCGTCGTCCTCCCAGTACTGCATGGCGTCGTTGCCCGAGACATCTGCGCGGTTCCCGGCGGAGAGAAATGTGGACAGGCCCAACCGGCGCCGCCTGGCCGCGGCATAGACGGCCACGCCCACGGCCGCTGACTGGCTGAAAAGGCCCAGGCCTCCTCGGGGCGGCATGCTCGGCGCCATGGAGGCGTTGAGGGATACGGCTGGATGGGTGTTCAGTATTCCCAGTGACTCTGGCCCGATAACCCGCATGCCATTGGCCCGGGCGCGCCGCACCAACTCGTGTTGGCGCGCGAGGCCCCTTTCGCCGTCGTCGGCAAATCCGGCGGTTGCCACCACGATGCCCTTGACGCCTGCTGCTGCGCAGTCATCCACTACTTTGGGCACTTCCTCGTAAGGCACTGCGATGATCGCCAGTTGAACGGGCCCGGGGATTTCCGATAAGCGGGCAAAGGAGATCATGCCGGCGAGCTCGAAGGCCTCAGGGTTCACCGCATAGACCGGGCCCTCAAAGCCACCCTCAATAATGTGTTCCAGGAGTTGGTAGCCTACTGTCCCCCATTTGCGGCTGGCACCGATCACCGCCACCGACGCCGGCGCCAGCAGGTCGCGCACACTGCGGGCCTCTGCGCGGTGTTCGCGGGACTCCATCACCGCCCGCGATTTTTCGGTGGGGTCGATATTGAACTCGACGCTCACAACGCCGTCGTCAAACCCGCGCTTGAGGTCATAGCCGGCATCGGCGAACACCATGAGCATCTTGCGGTTTTCGGGGAGGACCTCGGCGATGAACCGACGAATACCGTTCTCGCGGGCGGCTGCGGCGAGATGCTCCAGGAGGATTGAGCCAATGCCGCGGCCTTGATGGGCGTCTGAAATGTTGAAGGCCACCTCGGCTTCGTCGGGGTCCTCCAGCCGGTCGTAGCGGCCCACTCCCATGATTTCGCCACCGATAGTGATGACGAACGCCACCCGGTTCACATGGTCGACTTCAGTGAAGCGCCGCACTTCTTTTCCGGACAGTTTGGGCTTGAAGGAGAAAAACCGCATGTAGATGGAAGCCTGGGATTGACCGGCGTGGAAGGCCTGCAGCGCATCTGCGTCCTGGGGGCGGATGGGGCGGAGATGGGCTGTCCCGCCGTCACGCAGGACGACATCGGCCTCCCAATATTCCGGATAAATGCCGACGCCGGGCTGATCCACCATAGGCTTAGCCTAGCTAAAACATCCGCAGTACATCTTTAAGGATCCACCGACCCCATGGCCCGCAGCCAAACTCCCGCACGCAAAGGCGAGCCTCTCGGCGATTTCACCGAGAACATCGTCGACATCGACGTCACTTCCGAGATGGAGGGCTCCTTCCTGGAGTACGCCTACTCGGTGATCTATTCGCGAGCCCTTCCTGACGCACGTGATGGCCTCAAACCGGTTCAGCGCCGCATCCTCTACATGATGGCGGACATGGGCTTGCGCCCGGACCGGGGGCACGTCAAGAGTGCGCGCGTCGTGGGCGAAGTCATGGGAAAACTCCATCCGCATGGCGATGCCGCGATCTATGACGCCATGGTCCGCATGGCCCAGGACTTTTCCCTGCGCCTGCCGTTGATCGATGGCCACGGTAACTTTGGATCGCTCGACGACGGTCCTGCCGCCCCGCGTTACACCGAGGCGCGCCTGGCAGCGGCTGCGCTGACCATGACGGACCACCTCGACGAAGACGTTGTGGATTTCGTTCCCAACTACGACAACCAGTTGACCCAGCCTGACGTCCTTCCGGCAGCGTTTCCCAACCTGTTGGTCAACGGCACTACGGGCATTGCAGTCGGCATGGCAACGAACATGGCTCCGCACAACCTCGTTGAGGTCATTGCCGCCGCACGCCATCTGATCGCGAATCCGGACGCCACTCTGGATGACATCATGAAGTATGTCCCGGGCCCGGACCTTCCCACGGGTGGCCGCATCGTGGGCCTGGACGGCATCCGCGATGCCTATGCCACGGGCCGCGGTTCCTTCAAGACGCGCGCCAAGGTGGAAGTGGAGCAGCTGTCTGCCCGCCGGACCGGCCTGGTGGTGACCGAGCTGCCTTACATGGTTGGCCCGGAAAAGGTCATCGAAAAGATCAAGGACGCCGTCAACGCCAAGAAGTTGACCGGCATCAGCGACGTCGTGGACCTCACGGACCGCAACCATGGCCTGCGCCTGGTCATTGAGCTGAAGAACGGGTTCAACCCCAACGCCGTCCTTCAGCAGCTGTACCGCTATTCGCCCATGGAAGATTCGTTCGGCATCAACAATGTCACCTTGGTTGACGGCCAGCCGCAGACTCTTGGCCTGCTGCAGCTCCTGCAGGTTTACGTGGACCACCGCCTCAATGTGGTCCGACGTCGGACGGCTTTCCGGCTGGGCAAGAAGAAGGACCGCCTGCACCTGGTGGAAGGCCTGCTGATCGCGATCGTCGATATCGACGAAGTCATCCAGATCATTCGTTCCTCCGATGAAGCTTCCGCAGCCCGTGAGCGGCTGATGTCCATCTATGACCTCACCGAGATCCAGGCCAACTACATCCTGGAACTGCGCCTGCGGCAGCTGACCAAGTACTCCCGCCTTGAATTGGAGAAGGAGCAGGACGAGCTGCGCCGCGAGATCGAAGCCCTGGAGGCCATCCTTGGCTCCGACGAGCTGCTCCGCGACCTCGTTTCCGGTGAGCTGGCCGAAATCGCCACGAAGTACGGTACTCCCCGGCGCACCGTGCTCCTGGAGTCCGAGGCAGTCTCCCCCACTGTCGCCGCAGCCCTTGCCGCTGCGGTACCTGGACCCAAGGGCAAGGCCGCGGCCCTTCCCCTGGAAATCCCGGACGACCCCTGCTGGGCCCTCCTCAGCGTGTCGGGACAGATCGCACGGACAACCAACCAGGAACCGCTGGCCGAGGCTGGTCCGCGGGCGAAGCACGACGTCTTCCGTTCAGTGGTGAAGACCACGGCCCGTGGTGAGATCGGCGCCGTCACTTCCCTGGGCCGGATGTTGCGCCTGCAGGTCATGGATATGCCCGCCCTGCCCCCTGTCGGCGGCCTTCCAAACCTGGCCGGTGGAGTGCCGGCCAAGGACTTCATCACTCTGGTCAAGGGCGAGACGTTGGTTGCGTTGGTTCCGCTGGATGCCATTCTTGCCGTTGGTACCGTGCAGGGCGTAGTGAAGCGTGTTCAGCCGGAGTATCCGCTGAACCGTGAGGACTGGGAAATCATTTCGCTCAAGGACAAGGACACCGTTCTGGCCGTGGAACCCGCACAGGAGGACGACGTCGAACTCGTCTTCGTGACAAAGCAGGCCCAATTGCTGCGGTTCAGTGCGTCCAACGTGCGTCCGCAGGGACGAACGGCGGGCGGTATGGCGGGGATCAAGCTCGCCGCTGACGACGAGGTGATTCACTTCGGCACCGTGCGCGCCGACGATCCTGCCGCCGTCGTGGTGACCATTGCCGGTACCAACGGCGCCCTGCCAGGCACCGCGCCCGGAACCGCGAAGGTGACGGCTTTCGACGAGTATCCCGCGAAGGGCCGGGCCACCGGCGGCGTCCGCGTCCACCGATTCCTCAAGGGTGAAGACACACTGCTCCTTGCATGGGCCGGGCACGGTCCAGCAAAGGCGTCATCGGCTGCCGGTGTAGCCAGGGCACTGCCCCACGAGCACGGCCGCAGGGACGGCTCCGGCGTGCCGCTGTCCCAGCCGGTTGAGGCGATCGGGCCGAGCATGGCCTGGGACGAAATGGCTGTGTCCACCGAGTAGGCCACCGCCGAAAATAGCACAAGGAACAACAGGCAGGGCCGGCGGTTGCAGACCGCCGGCCCTGCCTGTTGCCCTGGCTTGGCAGGCTGCCCCTGTCAGGCCATGTCCGGCTGGATTAGCCGTTTTGGTTGATGCTCAGAATGTTTCCCTCTGAGTCCAGGAACCAGGCTGCTGCGGTTCCGTCCGGCATCGTTGCAATGCCGTTTTCAGTCTTCAGGCCTGGGAAATCGTAGTCCTCGAACTTGACACCCTTCCCGCGGAGTTCCTCCATCGTGGCGGCGACGTCACTGACCATCCAGCCCATCTGGGTATTCTTGGCGGTCCCTGCATTGGATGTTTGGTAGATGAAGAATCCGGTCCCGTCTCCGCACCTGTACTGAAGGTTGTCGTCGGCGTCTGGATTTTCTGGTTCGAGTCCGAGTTTCTCGCTGTAGTACGCGCGGGCCCGGGCAATATCCGATGCCGGAAGAACGGCACCCACTTGCTGATCCTTGAGCATGTTTTTCTCTTTCCGACTCTCTCCCCGGAGCGAACTTTACTCCTGGGCGGCAACGAAGTCAGTGGCAAACAGACGCAGGTTTTAGCCCTTGCCTGAGATTGCCGGCGGAGACCCCTTAGACTGGCGGCATGCCGATCATCCCTGACGAAAAAGACTGGACGTGGGTGCTTTCAAAGCCCTGCCCCGAATGCGGCTTTGACGCCTCCACCGTGACGCCGTCCACGGTCCCGGGCACTGTGCTCAACATGCTTCCGAGGTGGCGCGCCGTTCTGCGCCGCGAGGACGTCGCGGTACGCCCGAATGATCACACGTGGTCGCCCTTGGAATATGCATGCCACGTGCGCGATGTCTTCAGCCTTTTCGACAAGAGGCTGAACCTGATGCTGAGTGATGACAACGCCGAATTTGCCAATTGGGACCAGGACCAAGCGGCCATCGATGGCGAATATGGACGTTCGGACCCCCGCACCGTCGCTGACGAGTTGATCGCGGAAGGGGAACAGATCGCTGAGTCCTTCGCACGGGTGGTGCAGGATGAATGGCAGCGTACAGGGCGGCGAAGCAACGGTTCTGAATTCACCGTGCTCACGTTCTCGCAGTACTTCCTGCACGATGTTGTCCATCACCTCCACGACGTTGACGGCTAGGCGCGCCTGGCTATAGCGTCTTTTCCCACGTCATGCTCCGGTTCACGGGGCTGTATCCCATGCCGAGGTAGAGTGCCAGGGCCCCTGTCGGATTTGCAGAATCGACGTCCAGGGATGCAATGTCCATCCCGGCGGCGGTGAATCGCCGAAGGGCGTCTGCCAGCAGTGCTTGCGCTATTCCCCGGCTGCGATAGGCCCGCCGGACTCCAAGCAGCTCGGTGTAGCCCTCCTTGTAGCCGCGGACGGCTGCTGAGTCGGGATCATGGCTGGCCAGCTGGTATCCAGCCACTTCACCCGTGGCGGCGTCAACCACCACGGCGCTCCAATCAGGCCTTGCCGTGGGTTCCTCAACGGTGAACCGCCAGGTCTCTTCGTCGCGTGGCTCGCTTCCCCAGTGGTCCCTGAAGGCATCGTTGTGGGCCAGGCGAACAGCCTCGTGCAGGGATGGGTCAAACGTGGATAGTTCCAGTCCGGGCTCAAGCGGTGCTGCTGGAGCAGGCATTGAAGCAGGCCCTGACAACGGCCGATGCATTTCGTTGAACCAGCGCACAATGTCATAGCCCCTGGCCCGGAGCAGCGCCGCCTGGTGCGGGTGTTGTTCTTCCGTTTGGATGCGGAGGCGGGGCGGCGCAGTACTGCGCCCTGCTGCGTTGTCGGCGTGAAACCTTCTCCGGGTCTGCGCTTCCTGCCACGCGAGCACAGCCGACCCCACGCCGCGGCGTTGCCAGTCCGGGTCTACGCAGCCCATGCCTGTGGCCTTGTCCCCTTCGGGGTTTTTTGTGATTCTTCCGTACGCGCGGGCAACTCCATCCGCATCGAATCCCAGAAGCGTGTTGGTCCCGGGATCATTTTTGGTTGACTCCAGGACGTGGACAAGGTCGCCACGCTTTTCGAACCAGACGGGATGCTCGACGGCGGCAGTCCGGGCGATCAGTTCCGCCCAGTTGTCAAGGTCCGCAGTTGTGGCAGGCCGCCACTGCAGGCCCGTTTGGCTGGCATCGGGTTGGAACAGGGGTGGAACCTCAGAAGGCATGCCAACAGGCTACTGGGGAGTAGGCACTCTCACCAGCCCAGCCGCGCTGGGGAGCTCCAGCCTGGCATCTGCTGGATCGATGTCCTCCGGGTTGTGCGTCACCAAGACCACCGTGACGTTCCGCAAACCCCGGCGAAGGGTGGCCATCATTTCGCGTGCGGCAGCAGCGTCCAGGTGCGCCGTGGGCTCATCCAGCAACAGTACCCGCGCGCCCGTCAGGAGTGTCCTGGCCATGGCGAGGCGCTGCCGCTCACCACCGCTGAGGAATGCCCCGGCTGATCCAATACGCGTGTCGAGCCCCTCCGGCAAAGTCTCCACCAGCACGTCAAGCCCCACGTCCCGCAAGGCCTCATGCATTTCCTGTTCGTTGGGCTTCTTCCCCGCGGGCCTCGCCAGGAGGAGATTGCCCCGGATGGTGGAGTCGAAGAGGTGGGCTTCCTGCGGGCACCACGCCGCTGTCCCCGTGAGCAGGGCCCTGCCTTCCTTCACGGGAAGGAAGCCAAGGAGGACGGAAAGCAGCGTTGATTTGCCGGCTCCCGACGGGCCGGTGACTGCCAGCCATCGGCCTGGCGCTGCCTCAGCGGTAACCCTTGAGAACACCGTGGGGCCACCGGGCCATGCAGCCGCAATTCCGTTCAACTCCAGCCCCGCCTTGCCATCGCGGTCAGGCAAAGGGTGCGTACCGGCGTCGTGATCTGCGTTGACCGCATCGGCGGAGGCGGACAACGCCCCGGTAGCTGCCACGCGACCCAGGATGTCTGCGAGCGCAGGGCCTTGGCGGACGGCGGAAACGGTTGCCGAAAAAGGCTCCACGAGGGCCAGTTGCATGAGCACGATCACGGCAACCAAGGCAGGAGCGGCGGAACCATCCTGAACAGATTCAGCGCCCAGGAGCGCCGCCCACAGGGCGGCGAGCGAGCAGGCGAGGACGGTGACGGCCTGGCCGAGACCTTCGGCCCAGGCAGAACGTTGCGCCGAAACAGTAGCGGCACGATCCTTGTCGCTGAGTGCGGTCAGGATGCGTCCGGCCACGCCGTTGGCGGTTAGTTCGGCGCGGGCATCGAGGGCGGCCGCAACACCGCGGAGCACCACCGAGCGCAGCTGGTGCTCAGCCTTGGCGGCGTTCCGGTCAGCAAGTACGGCAAGGACCGGCGCAACAATGAGTCCCACCAAGGTCGCAAAGGCAACGGCGGGCACGGCAACGGGCAACACCATGGCAGTTGCAGTGATGGCCGCAGCGCCAACGCCCAAGGCAGTAAACGGAGGGAGGGCGACCCTCGGGAGGAGGTCCCTGAGTGTGTCAACGTCGTCCACGATCGAGCCCAGGACGTTGCCGCCCTGCAAAAGCCGGCGAAGTGAGAGTGCACGGCGGCTCAGCGTGGCCCAGAGCGCCCCGCGCAGGCATGTCATCGCAGCAAAGATGGCGTCGTGGGTCAGGAGCCGCTCGCAGTAGCGAAGGACGGCCCTGCCGATGCCGAAGAAGCGCACACCAACGATCGCTCCCAGGAGGTAGAGGATGGGTGGCTGTTCGCTGGCCCGGATGATGAGCCAGCCTGACAGGCCGGAAAGGGCGACTGCGAAGAGTGCGGCGAGGACTCCGACCACGCCTGCCGCGGCGAACTTGGCCTGGACCGGTCGGAGGACGAGCGCGAGGCGTTGCACGTTGGGAAGCCATCCCTGGTTCAAGGATGTGTGGAGGGCCGCGTTCTGCGCTTCCGGATTGGGTGCGTTCGCCCCGGCTTTGACAGCAGAGGCGGACTGGTAGGCGGGGGTTGAAACGACGGTGGCGGTAGAGGCAGCACTTGGTTCCGCCACGGCGGCGGGCTGCTTCGCTGCAGGTAAGTGCTCCACCCGGACTACATGGTCGGCGAGCGCCCTGGTGCCGGAGTCGTGTGCTATCAGGATTACGGTGGCAGAGCCTCGAAGGGACGTGATGGTCGAGCGGACAACGCTGGCTGAGTAGTGGTCCAAATGTGCGGTGGGCTCGTCCAGGAGCAGCACGGTGGCACCGGACTCGAGCCGGGCCAGACCCCGCGCAAGAGCCACACGGCGCAACTCCCCCGGGCTGAGCTCGGCAGGGTGCTTGGCGGCGAGGTGGTCAGCCGAGACTCTCCGCAGGATGTTGACTACAGTATCCGCTGTCCCTTCCCCGCCAAGGTACAGCTCCATCTCCTCCTGCACGGTGTCGGCCACCATCACGGGGTGTTGCGGTACCCACGCCACGGTACCCGTTGATACGCCAGTTACGGTGCCGGTCACGGATGCGCCGGGGCCAGGCCCGATAAGGCCCGCGAGGACACCCAGGATTGTGCTTTTTCCGGCGCCGCTCTCTCCGTCCAGCGCCGTAACGGAGCCTGCCGGCGCGGTAAAGCCCAAACGTTCGACGGCGGGTGCGGACCGTCCGGTGTAGGTCACCGTGAGGCCTGCGACCACAATGTCAGCCAGCCCGGCCCGGTAGGCCTGGTTCTCGCTAAGTAGCTCGGTATCGATAAGACGCTGGTGCGTGGGCGCCTTCAATACGGTGTTGGCAGTTTCCAAGGCTGCCCTGCCGTCATCGCTGGCATGGTGGGCGGTACCGAGTTCACGCAGTGGCAAGTAGCAGTCAGGAGCAAGGATCAGTGCCAAAAGCCCGGCTTCCAGGGCCATGTCTCCGGCAACCAGCCGCACGCCGATGAAGACCGCTACGACAGCCACTGAGATGGTTGCTATGAGTTCCAGGGCAAGGGCGGAGAGGAATGCCGTCCGGAGCGTGACCATGGTTCGGCTGCGGTATTGCTCGGAAATGTCCTCAAGTGCTGCGCGTTGCTCGCTGGCCCGTCCCAAACCCACCAGCACAGGCAGGCCTTTGGCAAGTTCAAGGATGTGCCCGGACAATCTGCGCAGCATGGTTTGGGCGTCCCTGACGCTATCTTCCGTGTGGCGGCCTATCAGGATCATGAACAGCGGCACCAAGGGAACGGTCAATACGATGACCACGGCGCTCACCCAGTCGGCAATCAGTATCCGGGCACCGATGAGCAGCGGAACGGTGGCGCAGTTCACCAGGGCCGGCAGGTATTGGGTGTAGTAGTCATCCAGTGCGTCCAGGCCCCGTGTGGCGAGGATAGCCAGCCCGCCGTCGTTCGTGCCCTCAACCGCCGTTGTTCCGCCCTCGGCCAGTGAGCGTTTGAGGAGCTGCGCCCGCAGTTCCTCCTTGACCCCCAGCGCGGCACGCCGCGACGCAACGCCCTGGCCCCAGACAGCCAGGGACCGCAGCACCGCGCCGACGGCGCCCCACACTAGCCCGCTGGTCCAATCGGACGGACTTCCGGCCAACCCGGCCAGCGCACCCGCCACCGCCTGCGCCATGAGAACCAGCGAAAGTGCCTTGAGGGCTGAGAGCAGGCCTATTCCGTAGAGGGCGGATCGAGTGGCCGGGCCGGAGGGGAACACGGGCTTCATGGCGCGGCTATGCTCCCGGGTTGGAAGGGCCGGTGTTTTCCTTGGCAACCAGCACCTTGGCGGCGATGGCCGGAAGGAAACCGTGGGCTTGGGGAATGTGCGCTGCGCTGACACGGCGCCGGAACACCCAGTATGTCCAGGCCTGGTAGGCGATAACCAAGGGAAGGCCGACCGCCGCCACGATGCTCATCAGGCCCAGCGTGTAGTCGGAGGAGGAAGCATTGGAAATAGTCAGGCTGAACGCGGGATCCATGGTTGAGGGGATAACTACCGGGAACGCGGCCCCGAAGATCGATGCCGTGGCGCACAGCACGAAAGCTCCGATCGCAGCGAAAGCCCGGCCCTCGGAACCGTTGCGGGCCCACTGCCAGGCCAAAACAACTGCCGCGACTCCAGCCACCACAATGACCCAGGTCCAGGCTTTGCCGCTCAGGAACTGCACTGCAACCATCCAGGCGAGCATGGGCAGGACGGCAACCGGCACCAGCCGCACAAACCAGCGGCGGGCACGCAGCCGCACCTCGCCGTCGGTCTTCAACGCAAGGAAGGCCAGGGCATGAACCAAGGCGAAGGCGACAACACCGAAACCGCCCAGGAGAGCGTAACCGCTGAACCAGGCGAACGGTCCACCGCTTCGGTCCCCGTTGGCGTCCAGCGGCAACCCCGTGGTGGTGAGCGCCAGCGCTGCGCCGATGCCAAAGGCGGCCACGAAGGATCCAACAGCGATTGCCCAGTCCCACGTGGTGCGCCAGCGTTCAGTGTCCACCTTGCCCCGGTATTCGAAGGCAACTGCCCTGAAGATCAACGCCACCAGGACGCACAGGAGCGGTAGGTAGAGCGCCGAGAACAAGGAGGCGTACCAGAGGGGGAAAGCTGCGAACGTGGCTCCGGCTGCGGTGAGAAGCCAAACCTCGTTGCCGTCCCAGACAGGGCCGATGGTATTGAGCAGTACGCGCCTGTCCGTGTTGTTACGCGCAAACAGCTTCATGAGCATGCCAACCCCGAGGTCAAAGCCCTCAAGGAAGAGATAGCCGGTCCACAGCACTGCGATGGCCACGAACCAGATGGTTGGCAACAAATCCATTGTCTATTCCTCTGTTTCTAGTAGGCGAACGCCAGGACGTCGTCGGCTTTGTCGGGGCCGGGTGCGCCGTCGTCGTTCTTGTCGCGGGGCTGCTTCTCCTGGCCGTGCGCAAGTTCGGGCATGGCGGAGGCAACGCCACCACGGACGTACTTGACCAGGAGCTTGACTTCCACCACCAGCAGGACGGCGTAGATTGCGGTCAGGACAACCAGGGAGGTCATGAGCTCGCCGGCACTGACACCGGGTGAAACGGCAGCGGCGGTGAACATGAAGACCTGGTCAATGCCGTTCATGTCAGGGTTTGGGGCTACGACGAAGGGTTGCCTGCCCATCTCCGTGAAGATCCAGCCGGCGGCGTTGGCCCCGAACGGTGCCAGGATTCCGAAGACGGCAAGGCGCATGAGCCACTTTGACCCAGGGACGACGCCCTTGCGGGTGACCCACAGGGCTATCAACGCGGCCAAGGCGGCGACGCCCCCGAAGCCGATCATCATCCGGAAGCCCCAGTAGGTGACCTCCATGACGGGCACGTACTGGATTTCCTGGCCGGCGCGGTCGCCGTACAGCGGGTTGTCCGGCAAGTGCGTGCCGTACTTCTCCTTGTACTCCCCAAGCAGGCTGTTCACGCCCTTCACCTCGGTGGTGAAGTCGCCCTTGGCGAGGAAGGAAAGGATCCCGGGCACTTCGATGACCGCCACGATGTCGTCGCAGTTCTTGGCACCCAGGTTGCCGACGCTCAGTACGGAAAACCCGGTGCCATCGTGGCACGCTGCCTCCGCTGCAGCCATTTTCATGGGCTGCTGTTCGAACATGAGCTTGCCTTGCAGGTCTCCCGTGAGGGCGGTGCCGGCAAAGGAGATCATCGCCACCACAGCGCCGATCCGGAGGGAACGCATCCATACGGTGTAGTCGCCCTTGTCGCGGCCCGGGATGTCGGCCTCGCCTGCGACCAGCCGGCCGTCCGCGCCAACCACGTCAATGCCGTCATGGCGGCGGCGCCACAGGTGATACCAGGCGATGCCGAGCAGGAAGGCACCGGCAACACCAAGGGCGCCGAAGAGGGTGTGTGGTACGGCAACCAGTGCAGTGTTGTTGGTGAAGACCGCCCAGGCGTCCGTCATGACGGGCCGGCCGTCCACCATCTCAACGCCCACCGGGTGCTGCATCCACGAATTGGCCACGATGATGAAGTAGGCGGAGAAGACGGAACCAATCACGGCAATCCATAGGCATGCCAGGTGGACACCGCGCTTCAGTTGCTTCCAGCCAAAGATCCAGAGCCCAAGGAAGGTGGACTCGACGAAGAAGGCGAGAAGGGCTTCGAGGGCCAGCGGTGCACCAAAGACATCGCCAACGAACCGGCTGTATTCGCTCCAGGCCATGCCGAATTGGAATTCCTGAACGATGCCGGTTGCCACACCCATGATGAAGTTGATGAGGAAGAGCTTGCCCCAGAACTTGGTCATCCGGAGATACTCCGGCTTTCCCGTGCGGTACCACAGGGTCTGGATCACCGCCACCACCAGGCCGAGGCCGATAGTAAGGGGCACCATCATGAAGTGATAGACGGTGGTGATCCCGAATTGCCAGCGTGCGATTTCCAAGGCGTCCATGGCTGTCCTTTGTCCGGCGGCCCGAAGTGCGGTGTACTTACTTCTACGTTGTGTAGAAATCTATTCTTCTACACAGTGTAGAACAAATAGCCCAGCCACATGCCCATTCTTCAAGTGGCGTTACGCACCTGCAAGGGTGAATCGGCATCCGCGGCGCGCCGATAGTTCTACCTCACGTAGAATGAAGGGCTGAAAAGCGGTAGATTTATTGTGGAATGTTGGATCATCGCTCCCGGGTTGCGGCTTATGCCACCGGGACGCGGAAGGTAGGGACGTATTGATGGCGAGTCTTGGGGAACTGGAACGGGCAGTGATGGACCTGCTCTGGGCGGGCCAAGAGGCTGCAACTGCCAACACTCTGCGTGATCTTCTCGCGCAGGACTCCGAAGCCGGCGACGGCACAGCAGGACACCAGGGCAAAGACCTGGCAGTGACCACAGTCCTGACCGTGCTCTCCAGGCTGGAGAAGAAGGGCCTGGTGGAACGCGAACGCGGAACCCGGCCGCACCGCTACCAGGCTGTTTCGAGCCGCGCTGACCACACTGCGGAACTGATGCACGAAGTCCTTGGCTCGGCTCCCGACCGCGAAGCGGTCCTGGCCCGCTTCATTGGCTCCGTCTCCGAAAGTGAAGCCGCTACCCTGCGCAAACTGCTCGGCTACAATTAGCCAGTATGTTCTGGACCTCATACTTCCTGGCGGTCCTGGCATTGATACTGGCGTGGCCGGTACCCGTTCTTCTCTCGCGTGCGCAATGGCCTGCCCGGTCCCCCTTCACGGCCATGGTCCTGTGGCAGGCGATTGCCCTCGCGGGTGGTTTGTCCATGATCGGCGCCATGCTCGTCTACGGACTGGAACCGATCGGCGACAACCTGATCGCGGGGCTCAGGAGCCTGGCGGGAATGGTTTTCAACAACGAGCCAACCACCGCGCTTGGCTTCTGGCACCTTTTTGCCCTCTCCGCGGCCGCACTCCTGACGGCGCACTTGGTGTTCACGCTGCTTTTGACTTACTACAAGATTGAACGGCAACGCAGGCGACACCGCGAACTGCTCACGCTTCTGGCATCACCCTCCGACGACGGCCCGGGCACCGTAGTGATCAACCACGACTCCCCTGTGGCTTACTGCCTGCCCGGCGGCGCACGTTCGGTAACAGTCTTGTCCGACGGCCTCATGGCTGCACTGGAACCTGCAGAACTGCGGGCGGTGCTCATCCATGAAAATGCCCACCTGTCGCAGCGTCACGATCTCCTGCTCTGGGCGTTCGCTGCATGGCGGCAGGCACTCCCCTGGTTCCCCACCACACGACTTGCCCAGACAGCCGTGAACTCCCTGATCGAAATGCTGGCGGACGACGTCGCGCTCAGGACCGAAAGCAAAGGCACGCTGATCAAGGCCATCGCCATAGTCTCCAGCGGGTCCTCAACGCCAGAGCCTGGCGGCCATTCACTCAGCCCACGGGCCCTCAGCGGCGGGGGCGCCGTCGTCGAGGGCGGCAGCATAAGCGCCACCGGCGGGGCAGATTCACCGCGCACGACGGCGTCACGCGTCAGCCGCCTGCTCTCACCACAGCCCCCACTCGCCACCGCTCTTCGCGCCCTGGTCCTGGCCACCTCAGCCTTGCTCCTCGCCGTACCCACAGGGCTACTCATTGTCCCCGGGTTGCTCGGCTAGAGTCCCTTGGCTTGGCTAAGGCCGAAAGTTGCCCGGGGAACGTGCTGATCCTTTAGGGAAGAGTGGCGTCATAGACCAAGGACGAATACTCCTCCAAAGCGGTCACGCAGCGGGCCAGGCGCTCTGAAGCTTCACTGGCTTGCGGGAGTCGGAGTACATCCCTGGATTTCAACCCGCGATACCAACGTCGCAAGCGCTCCAGGCTTTGTTCTTCCTCCTCCAGCTCTGCGAACGTGAACTTCTTCCGCGAAATCTCCTTGGCTATCTCCTGCTCAAACTTTGCGCAATCCGCCATGAATTCCGCCCACTCCTCGGCGCGGGCCGTCTCGAACGCCGCGCGGAAGGTGTCCGCGCCATCTCGAGGCGAAGCATCTATCAAGGTCCACTTGCCCTCGCTTTTGGCAACAAGGGAACGGGCTTTGGCCAGGCCGGCGTCAAAAGCGGGGTGGGCCGGAACCAGCCATGTCCCGGGGGACAACGGAACCGCTCCGGTCCGCCGAAGCTCCCGCCACACGGCAACACGGTGCTTGGAGGGTTGCGATGGCACGTGGACCAGGATCAGCAACCATCCCAATTCGTCATCAGTCACAAGATTGAATGTAGCAGCTGTTACATTGAGAAGCGTGAACGACCACAAGTCACGCTTGAGTGCAGACATCTCCCCCAGCCGCCGATGGCCCCTCTATGCGGCCGGCTTCACCACCGCATTTGGAGCCCACGCAGTAGCCGCCGGACTTGGCGCCGAAAGCGCGGACATCGGCCTGAGCCTGCTTGGCCTGGGCATCCTGTTGGCCCTGTACGACATCGCGGAAGTCTTCCTCAAGCCGGTGTTTGGGGCTGTCAGCGACCGCATCGGGCCCAAACCGGTGATCATCGGAGGGCTCCTTGCCTTCTCCGGTGCGTCCCTGATCGGACTGTGGGCCGATGAACCCTTCATGCTGGCCGCAGCGCGTCTTGGCCAAGGCATGGCTGCCTCGGCATTCTCGCCGGCATCTTCTGCCGGCGTTGCCAGACTGGCAGGCAAACATACCGGGCGCTACTTTGGCCGTTACGGCTCATGGAAAGGTCTTGGCTACGCGATCGGTCCCCTTTTGGGAGCTGTCGCGATCATCGCAGGCGGATTCAGCCTGCTCTTCCTCATCCTCTCCTTGTTGGGCTTGGCAGTAGCCGTCTGGGCGGCCATCTCGGTGCCGCGACTGGCTCCCCTGCCCCGGCCCAGGTACACCATCGTTGATGTCTGGAAGCAAAGTACCGAGCGATCATTCCTTGGACCTACCGTGGTGCTGGCTGCGTCGACCGGCGCCTTGGGCGCGGCAGTGGGCTTCCTCCCTGCGCTGGCGGCAAGGGAAGGGCTGGGCACCGCCGGCAGTGTCGCCGTCGTAACGGTATTGGCCGTGGCGTCTTCCCTCGTCCAGCCAAGGATCGGACGATTGCGGGATCGCGGAGTCCTGGCAGACCGGCCCGGCATGGTGGCCGGTTTGCTGGCCATAGTCCTTGGCGTACTCATCGCGGGCCTTCTTCCCGCAGCATTGGCCATGGACGGCGCCGTTTCCATCTATGGCGCCGTGCCGATCTACTGTGCTGCCATTTTTGTCGGCTTGGGAATTGGCGTTGCCACCCCACTGGCCTTCGCGCACTTGGCCGATGCGACTCCCGCCGAACGCCTCGGCCGCACGATGGGATCAGCTGAACTTGGCCGGGAGCTTGGCGACGCCGGCGGCCCATTGTTGGTGGGCGGGGTTGCCGTAGCGGCGGGTCTCCCGTGGGGCCTGGGCGCGCTGGCCCTCGCCGTAGGAGCAGCGGCCTTTGCTGCACCAGCTTCCGCGGCTTCCGGCTCCGTTACGAAGCCAGGCCGGAAACCGCGGGTCTGAACGCTATTACGCAGTCTCCTAGGCGTCGATGCGTTCCCGGTCCAGGGTCGCTGCCCCTGCGATGATGAATTCCTTACGGGGCGCGACGTCCGAGCCCATGAGGAGATCGAAAACCTCTTCGGCACGCTGGGCGCTGTCGATGCCGACCTTCCGAAGGGTACGGTGACGCGGGTCCATGGTGGTCTCGGCGAGCTGCTGTGCATCCATTTCGCCCAGGCCCTTGTAACGCTGGATGGGCTCCTTGTAGCGCTTGCCTTCCTTGGCCAGGTTGGCCAGGAGAACATGCAATTCTGCCTCGGAGTACGTATAGATCATCTCGTTGGCCTTCTGCCCCGGATTGATGACCTCCACGCGGTGCAGGGGCGGAACTGCGGCGAACACCCGGCCCGCCTCGACCATGGGCCGCATGTAGCGGAAGAAGAGCGTCAGCAGCAGCGTGCGGATGTGCGCGCCGTCGACGTCGGCATCCGTCATCAGGATGACCTTGCCGTAACGCGCCGCATCAAGGTCGAAACTCCGGCCTGAGCCTGCGCCGACAACCTGGATGAGTGCAGCACATTCTGCGTTGGAGAGCATGTCCCCTACCGACGCCTTCTGGACATTAAGGATCTTGCCCCGGATAGGAAGCAGGGCCTGGAAATCCGAAGACCGGGCGAGCTTGGCGGTACCGAGGGCGGAATCACCCTCAACGATGAAGAGCTCGGATCGCGCCACATCATCAGTACGGCAGTCGGCAAGCTTGGTGGGCATCGAGGAGGTTTCCAGTGCGTTCTTCCGGCGCTGGGTCTCCTTGTGCACCCTGGCCGAAATGCGCGACTTCATCTCCGCAACGATCTTTTCCAGCAACAACGCCGACTGCGCTTTGTCATTGCGGTTGGCCGAGGACAACCTGCTGGAAATTTCCTGCTCGACCACCTTTGCGACGATGGCGCGAACAGCGGACGTGCCAAGGATTTCCTTGGTCTGGCCTTCGAACTGTGGCTCGGCCAAGCGGACGGTGAGCACAGCGGTGAGGCCGGCCAGGACGTCGTCTTTCTCGATTTTGTCGTTGCCTGCCTTCAGCTTCCTGGCATTCGTTTCAACGGCCTTGCGGAAGGTTTTCAGCAGGGCTGCCTCGAAGCCCGCCTGGTGCGTGCCACCCTTGGGCGTGGCGATGATGTTGACGAAGCTGCGCATCGTGGTCTCGTAACCGATCCCCCAGCGCAAGGCGATATCGACTTCGCAATCGCGTTCAACTTCGGCGATCTTGCTGTGCCCGTTTTCGTCCAGGACCGGGACGGTTTCCTTGAACTTCCCAGAACCGTGGAGACGCCACACGTCAGTGACTCCGGAGTCGGCTGCGAGGAACTCCACGAATTCCGAAATACCGCCGTCGTGGTGGAAGACTTCCTCGTGCACACCGTTCTCGCCAGGGGTGCCCGCGAGCTTGCGCTCGTCGCGGACAGTGATCTTCAACCCGGGGACCAGGAACGACGTCTGGCGTGCACGCGAGGCGAGGTCATCGTACGAGAATCTGGCGTCTGGCGTGAAGATCTGGCGGTCGGCCCAGTAACGCACCCTGGTGCCGGTGACCCCGCGTTTGGCCTTGCCAACCACGTCCAATACAGAGTCTTCGACGAAAGGCTCGAAGGGCGCGTTGGGGCTGGGCTTGGCGCCGGCATCAATGAAACGTCCCGGCTCACCACGGCGGAAGGACATCTGGTACGTCTTGCTGCCGCGGTCGACCTGGACATCCAGCCGGCTGGACAAAGCGTTGACCACGGAGGCGCCCACACCATGGAGGCCACCGGAGGCGGTGTAAGAACCGCCGCCGAACTTGCCGCCTGCGTGCAGCTTCGTGAAGACAACCTCGACGCCGGAAAGTCCCGTCTTCGGTTCGACGTCTACAGGGATGCCCCTGCCGTCGTCATGGATTTCGACCGAATTATCCGCATGCAGGATGACTTTGATGTCATGGCCGAAGCCCGCAAGGGCCTCATCAACAGCGTTGTCGATGATCTCCCACAGGCAGTGCATAAGGCCACGGGAGTCGGTGGAACCGATGTACATGCCCGGGCGCTTGCGAACGGCCTCCAGGCCCTCCAGGACAGATAGATGCCGGGCGTTGTATTCAGAACTCGGTGCCACTCGCGGTGTGCTCCTTCGGGGTATATCTCAAGGCAAACACTGCCCATCTTAGGCTAGTCGCGGTCCCCTATCGGCACCGGTTGCCACTCCCGGAAACCGGCATTCTACTTCGTTACGTTACGCACATGTGATACGCGGACAGCGAAAGTGATCCATCCTTGCCATGGTTCTGCTCCGAATACTGGTTATATGGATGTACAGAACTACTAAGGAGGCCGACATGACAACAGCAGTTGCAGACCGCACACTGAACGCAGCTGACCGATGCGATCGTTGCGGGGCTCAAGCATATGTCCGCGTTGTACTCGAGTCCTCCGGCGGTGAGCTGCTGTTTTGCGGCCACCACGCACGCGCAGTTGAGGCCACGCTCCGGCCCCTGACCTCCGACTGGCACGACGAGACCGAGCGCCTCAACGAGAAGGCACCTGTCCCGGTCGATTAGACAGGACTGGCGGTAAGGCCGGACACTATCCAGCCACATCACTTCGAGCAAGAACAGGGCTCCTCCCATCCGGGAGGGGCCCTGTCTAGTTTGAAAGCCATTGATCCGCTTTGAGTGACAAAGTACCCGAAACAGCATTGGCCCGGTCGGATACTCCGACCGGGCCAATACCGTTGTCAGTGGACCTCTTTAGTCCACCAGGACCTCTTTTTAGTCCAGGTAGTCCCGCAGGACCTGCGAGCGGGACGGGTGCCGCAGCTTGGACATGGTCTTGGATTCGATCTGGCGGATGCGCTCACGGGTAACGCCGTAGACCTTGCCGATTTCGTCTAAAGTCTTAGGCTGGCCATCGGTCAAGCCAAAGCGCATTGCTACGACCCCGGCCTCACGCTCGGACAGGGTGTCCAGAACCGAGTGCAACTGCTCCTGGAGGAGCGTAAAGCTCACGGCATCAGCCGGAACAACAGCTTCAGAGTCCTCGATGAGGTCACCGAACTCGGAGTCGCCATCCTCCCCCAGCGGCGTGTGGAGCGAAATCGGTTCACGGCCGTACTTCTGGACCTCCACGACCTTCTCAGGCGTCATGTCCAGTTCCAGCGCCAATTCTTCCGGCGTAGGTTCACGGCCCAGGTCCTGGAGCATCTGGCGCTGGACACGGGCGAGCTTGTTGATGACTTCCACCATGTGCACCGGGATGCGGATGGTGCGGGCCTGGTCAGCCATGGCGCGGGTAATGGCCTGGCGGATCCACCACGTTGCGTACGTGGAGAATTTGAAGCCCTTGGTGTAGTCAAACTTCTCCACGGCGCGGATGAGGCCCAGGTTGCCTTCCTGAATGAGGTCCAGGAAGAGCATGCCACGGCCGGTGTAGCGCTTGGCCAAGGAAACAACGAGGCGAAGGTTGGCTTCGAGCAGGTGGTTCTTGGCCCGCTTGCCATCGTGGATAACGAATTCAAGTTCACGCTTGAGCTTCGGGTCCATGGAACCGTCGTCGGCGTTGATCTTTTCTTCGGCAAACAGGCCGGCTTCGATGCGAAGCGCCAGATCGACTTCCTGTTCAGCATTCAGCAGGGCGACCTTACCGATTTGCTTCAGGTAGTCCTTCACGGGGTCAGCCGTGGCACCGGCCGACATGACCTGCTGGACAGGGGCGTCGTCGTCATCGGCGTCCGAGTAGACGAATCCGGATCCGGAGGGCGCTGCCTTGTCCTTGCCGGTTCCGGCGCCGTCCTCGACATCGTCGTCTCCGACTTCAACTTCCTCAGCTGCTGCGGGATCGAAATCTTCGTCCTCGACAACCACTTCTTCGGCGTCGGCCTCGGGGTCCGAAGACTGGTTCGCGGCTTCGGCCGCGGCCTTGGCGCCGGGCTTGGGTCCACGCTTCTTTGGTGCCGGCTTGTCAGAGGTGTCCTCTGAGGCCTTGGTGGCAACACGTGTCGCCGCACGCTTTGCCGAAGTGGCCGCCTTGTTTTCCTCAGCGGACAGTTCGGCCTGGGCGGCGGGTTCCTTCTCGACGGAAGACGGGGTCACAGAAAACCTTTCTAGCGGCGGTCTGTGGAATCACCATGCGGGCAACACCACTATGACCCTGTCAAGTCCGCGATCAATTTCAAATGCGATCGCCGTCTGCAGAGTCACTATGTACAACTGCCAACGACACCGTAATGTTCCCGGATTCCGGGCTCATTACAGGCATTCAAACGCGGACCCAACCGGGTCTCGGCATCCATTGTCTCACGGTTTTATGAATCCCACGCTTGATGAAGCGGAATGGCTACCGAAGGGATCCTTTGTAGGTTCCCCATGCGGACTCGGGACGGCTTGCCCAGGCGCAGATGCTTCCTTGCCCGAGAACCTCGTCCAGCAATTCGGCGAGCCTGTAGCCAGGGCTGGCCGAATTGGCGCGCGTCAGGCAGGCGTGTGCAACGGATCCACTGCCCTTGCACCAGGCAATCCAGCCTTGCAGGGTCAAGGCAGCAGCAGCTACGTCCCCCATTTCTCCCTGGACACACAAGTACGACAGGACGCGCTGCAGGGCATCAAGCTGCCCCCAGTCGGGAACAGCTGGTTCAACACCTAGTAGGACGTCTGCGTAGGCAAAGATGCTGAGCACCCCTTTTGCTTCATAGGCCTTGCCAGCCCCTTCCCGGGTGTCCGTCGGCGGCAATGCCAGCTCTCCGGCGTCGAAAGGAAGTGGGTCGGAATCATCGTTCCTGCTGCACAATCCGAACGCTGCTGCCCCGGCCTTCGCGGAACCGATGCCAGCAGCCGCCATGATCATGACGGCGTCCCGCCATCCGGGGACGCCGAGGGTCGACCTGAGGAAACCCGCGAGTTGCGGGGTTGGCAAATCTGCCGGTTCACTGTCGGGATGGATCCGGGCGTCATCCAGCACCTGGCTCCACACCTCCAGTACGGCATCAAGGCATTTCCCACTTCGCCAGGACGTCCTCATCCGCTTGGCAAAATCCGATTCGGCTTCCGACACTGCGGGGTCCAGGGCACCGGGACGTCCGGGAACGGGTGGATTTTGCCTGCTCCTCGGAGAAGCCCCGATGGTGCTGCCTCGATAGACCATCTCTGCACTGAGCCGGCTGCTCCTGATGCGTTCTATCGGCAGGCCCGGCACCGGGCAGCACTCCTGGTCGGCGCAGAATGCGCCGCGCCAATACTCAGGACCAACCAACCACGCATCCCGGACAGGCAAATAAGCGTGGTCAAGTGTTTCGTGAAGTTCAGCCAGCAGCGGGAGTGTTCTGTGGACAACCATGCCGTCGTCCCAACCGTCGTCGGTGTAAAGGGCAAGCACCACGCCGTCGGCAAGGGTGTCCGACGTCAGGTAACGACGTACATGCTCCGCAAAGGCAGCAAGCACGCGGCCCGAAGCCCGGGCCGGCAGGTCGACGCGGAGAGCGGCTCCGAGCGTATTCCCCTGCATCGTGATAGCCACAAGGCTGTCCTCGGGCCAATAGCCCAACAAATGCGGGATGTAACCCAGGATGTCCTCTGGTTGATGGATGCTCAGCGTCTCTTTGGTGGTCATGGTTCAAGCTTGGGCAACGCCAATGGTTGAAAACAGGGACCATCACGCTTATGTGGATAAAGGTGGCCACATCCGGGCAAACACAAAGCTGCCCCGTACCGAAGTTTGGTCCTTGCCGTTATCCCTTGTTTCCTTCATCCGGCTGTGCACGGGCGGCACGCCGGCGCTCAATCCTTTCGCGGCGCTGCCGGGCCAGGGTTGCAGCCAACGGGGGCACATGGACGCCCTGCTCGGCCATCTGCAACCGCACCTTCCGGCGGGTCAGCATAATGAGGACCGTCCCGATGCCCAGCAGGACAAACTGGACGCTGAGGGCTACACGAAATGGATCAAGGCCGTACAAATCCCCGCCTGAGAATCCGCTCGCGTTCAGGACGTCCAGGACCAGGCCAATAAGGTAGATCGCCACCAAGGCAGCGATGAACCCGCCCACGTTGACGATCCCTGTCGCGGTACCAATACGGTGGGAAGGATTGAAGGTCCGCGCGAAGTCGAAGCCAATCATGGAGCCCGGGCCGCCAACTGCCAACACCACCACCAGGATCACGAGGAGCCACAGCGGCGCCCGGTCAGGAAGGATGAGGACTGCCGCCCAAGCCAGCGCAGTGGACGCAGTGATCAGCAGGACCATGGCTGAGCGGCGCATTGGGTGTTTGGAGACAAACCGCCCAAATCCGGGCCCCGAGACGATAGCGGTTGCCACGAACAAAGCCATCAAAGCTGAGACCGTTCCCGCATCAAGTCCCTGGGCGGAGAGAAGGAACGGATAACCCCATGTCATCGCAAAGAGGTTGCCACTGAACTGGACGGTGAAATGGCTCCACAAGCCAAGCCGGGTGCCTGGCTGTTTCCAAGCGCGGGAAAGGGAAACTCCGGTAGCCCGAAGACCCTGCCCGGTTTCCCGCGGCGGATGACCGGGAGGCTGGTCCCGCAACAGCACGAGGACCAGGATGACAGCCAGCACGGACATCGCCGCGAGTGACATGAATGCCGGCGTCCAGCCGGCAGAGTGTAGAAGCAAGGCGAAAGGCACCACGCTGAAGAGCTGGCCCAACTGCCCGCACATTCCGGTCAGCTGGGTAACCACGGGGACCCTGGCCGGACTGAACCACAAGGGAACCAGACGGATGACGGAGATGAATGTCATAGCGTCCCCGGCTCCCACCAGGACACGCCCCAAAACACCTCCAGGGATGCTGTCGGCGAAAGCGAGCTGCAATTGCCCCAGCCCCATCAGGATGGCACCGCCGGCAATCATGACCCGTGATCCAAACCTGTCCACCAGGACGCCCACCGGAATTTGCAAGCCGGCGTAGACAAGCAACTGCAATACGGTGAAAAAGGAGATGGCCGAAGCACTGGCATGGAAGCGTTCTGTTGCTTCCAAACCCGCGACACCAAATGAGGTTCGCTGTGCTACGGCCACCAGATAGGCAAAGACGCCGATCGTCCAGATGAGCCAGGCGCGGGGAGCAGTCACTCCTCAATTATGCCCGCCAACGGTTCAAAGCTGATTTATTGAGGCGAGTCTTTACGCGCCAGGTATGCCTCCACTGCCGCCCCGATGTCCTCCGCGTTGGGCAGTTCGTCGTTCTCATCGGCGAGCAGCGAACGCCGGACGATGCCCTCGGATTTCTCGTCGTACCGGGCCTCCAGGTTGGCGACGACAGCCTGCACTTCCTCCGAGGCTTCAATCTGTTCCGCAATCTGGCGGCCTACTTCCCTGCCGGCCTCCCGGAGCCGGTCAGTGGGAAGCATCAGGGAGGTTGCCGCCCCCAGGTACTCCAGCCCCGCCACCGCCGCTGGAGGATATTCGGCCTCGGCGAGGTAGTGGGGCACGTGAATGACGTAACCAGCCACATGGCGTTCGGCCTCGGTGAGCCGGAGTTCGAGGATATGGCCAATGGCGGCCGGAACTTCGACCGTTGGCTTCCAACTCGAAATGCCTTCGATAAGTTCGGGCCGGTTGCCGTGGACGGTGACTCCCACTGGCCGCGTATGCGGTACGGGCATGGGAATGGAATGAATCCACGTGACCAGGTTGACGTCGAGCTTCTCCACGATTCCGACGACGGCACGGGAGAACCGCTCCCACTGCAAGTCGGGTTCGAAACCGGCGAGCAGGAGGAACGGTTGGCCCAGCCCGTCCGTGAGCTTGTAGAGCGCCAGCTTGGGTGCCTGATAGTCCTGCAAATGGTCTTCGACGAAGCTGATGTGGGGACGCCGCGAGCGGTAGTCGATGAGCTGGTCGGCGTCGAACATGGCTACCACTTCAGCGTCGAGCTGGTCCAGGAGTTCCGCGTTGATCTGCCTGACCACATGACCGGCATCGGCAAAGCCCGTGAAACCCATGACCATATTCAGCCCCCGCAGTTCCGGCCTGTGGAATATCTCGATGTTGCTCGCGTAGAGCGCCTCGGGGTCCAGGAGGGAGCCGGATATCCGTTCAAACACGGCATGTTCCTTTCGCAGTGGCAAAGTTCGGTGCCCCCATGCGCCACTGGTCATGGCGTCGCTGACTCCATGAATGTGGTGTGGGGACTCTGTGTCTCTTTGTACAACGCTGCACCTCCAGTAGGCATTCCTGCCCTTGGTGTGCCGCAGCTCTCATTTAATTGCTGTCAGCAGCCTGCGAGAGACTACGATCGAAACGGGCCGACGTCCTTTGCGACGCTGGACCTGAAGACCAAGGCCGCCGTCGGTACAGGACGTCGGGCGCGTACCGGGGCAGGCCCGCCAAACATGCGGCCCCGCCATGCAATGCAGAGAGAAGTGAGGAAACATCCTCGTGGTCAAGACTAATGACATCATCCTCGGCGTCATCGCCAAGGACCTGAAAAAGTCACCCAGCGACGCACTTGTGATCGGAGTTGCCCAGGGCTCGGACGGGCCAGTGCTGCTGGAGAACCCGCTGAGTGCCAAGGCCGCCGAATCCGTGCAGGGATCACTGAAACTCCTTGGAGTTTCGGGTGCCCCCGACCAATCGCACCGCCTTCCGGGTCTGCCGGAAACGGGCTCGGGGATCCTGGTCCTGGCAGGGGTGGGCAAACTGTCAGAGGACGGCACTATCCCGGAAGAAGCGCTGCGCCGGGCGGCAGGGTCCGCGGTCAGGCAACTTGCCGGAGTCCCCTCAGCTACCTTGGCGTTTCCGACGGCGTCCGTCACGGACGTCGCTGCAGTCGCCGAAGGTGCGGCCATGGGCGCCTATTCCTACACCGAACACCGTTCCAGCAAGGACGGGCTCAAGGACCCGGTCGCCAAGGTTCTGATCTTCACCGGCGTTGACGCCAAAGCTGCCCAACCTGCACTTGACCGGGCATCAGTACTGGGCAGGGCCGTCAACGCAACGCGTACGCTCGTGAACCAGCCGCCCAGCCATCTGTACCCCGAGTCGTTCGCCGAATCTGCCAAGGAACTCGCAAAGGGTCTTCCCGTAAAGGTGACCGTCTGGGACGAAAAGCGCCTGGAAAAGGAAGGCTTCGGCGGCATCCTCGGCGTTGGAAAGGGTTCAACCCGCCAGCCACGCCTGGTCAAGGTCGAATATGCTCCGGCGAAGGCCACCCGGAAGATCGCGCTCGTTGGCAAGGGCATTACCTTCGACACCGGCGGTATCTCCATTAAGCCCGCCCTCGGCATGGGTGACATGAAGAGCGATATGGCGGGCGCCGCCGTCGTTCTTAATACGGTCCTTGCGATCGCCTCGCTCGGCCTGCCCATCAAGGCGACCGCGTGGCTTTGCATTGCGGAGAACATGCCCTCCGGCGCTGCCCAGCGGCCCGCCGATGTCCTCACCGTTTATGGCGGAAAGACAGTCGAAGTCCTGAACACCGATGCCGAGGGCCGCTTGGTCATGGCCGATGGCCTGGTGGCCGCGAGCCTGGAAATGCCGGACGCAATCATCGACGTCGCAACACTCACAGGTGCCCAGCTCATCGCGCTCGGATTGCGCACGGCAGGAGTGATGGGTTCCGATTCCGTGACATCAGCGTTGAAGTCCGCCGCTGACAGGGCAGGCGAGCTTGTCTGGCCGATGCCGCTGCCCGAGGAACTGCGCCCCAGCCTGGACTCCCAGGTCGCGGACCTTGCCAACATCGGCGAGCGTAACGGCGGAATGATGACGGCCGCCGTCTTCCTGCGTGAATTCGTGGGTAAGAACGGCGACGGCCAGCAGATCCCCTGGGCCCACGTCGATATTGCCGGCCCGTCGTTCAACAACGGCAGCCCCTACGGGTACACCCCGAAGCAAGGAACCGGATGCACAGTCCGTACCTTGGTGGCCTACGCAGAGGATCTGTTGGCAGCCTCCGCGTAAGCAACCCACTCCACTGCGGTTAAGACGGGCAGTGCGGGTGGGGCGGATCGGTCCGCGCAACCCGCACAACCCCGGAATTATGCGGTGTGTAGCGCTGTGTCACAAGTGAACGTGAGTCTGGACACAAGCGCTCCACAAACGCCCGTGGAGGGTGGAGCATGGGTAGGTGGTTCGCTAAGGTGAACACGATAGTCACAAATGCAAGAGAACTTAGGTGCTGGCATAATCACGGCAGAACAAGTTCCAAAGACCCGATGACACGCAGTCCCGTGTCATCATTCACGCGAGGGAGCGTTTTAGTGGCCGATCAGGCAACTGCGCAAGAATTCGACATCCTGGTACTCGGTGGCGGCAGCGGCGGCTACGCCACGGCTTTGCGGGCCGTACAGCTTGGGTTCACCGTTGGCCTTGTGGAAAAGGCAAAACTCGGCGGAACCTGCCTGCACAACGGCTGTATCCCCACCAAGGCACTCCTGCACTCGGCTGAACTGGCCGATCACGCACGCGATTCCGCCAAGTATGGCGTGAACGTCACGCTCGACGGCATCGACATGTCGGCCGTGAACGCGTACAAGGACGGCATTATTGCCGGCAAGTTCAAGGGCCTCCAGGGACTCATCAAGTCCAAGGGCATCACCGTCATCGAGGGTGAAGGCAAGCTCCAGGGCAACAACACCATCGTCGTGAACGGCACCGCGTACACGGGCAAGAACATTGTCCTGGCAACCGGTTCGTACTCACGCTCCCTCCCGGGCCTGGAAATCGGCGGCAGGGTCATTACGTCTGACCAGGCCCTCACCATGGACTACATCCCCAAGAGTGCGATCGTCCTGGGCGGCGGAGTAATCGGCGTCGAATTCGCTTCCGTTTGGAAGTCCTTCGGCGTGGACGTCACCATCATCGAAGGCCTGCCCTCCCTGGTTCCCAACGAGGACGCCTCGATCGTCAAGAACCTCGAACGCGCCTTCAAGAAGCGCGGCATCAAGTTCACCACCGGCATCTTCTTCCAGGGCGTGGAACAGAACGACGACGGCGTCAAGGTC
This sequence comes from Arthrobacter sp. 1088, assembly GCF_031455315.1. Lineage (NCBI taxonomy): Bacteria > Bacillati > Actinomycetota > Actinomycetes > Micrococcales > Micrococcaceae > Arthrobacter > Arthrobacter sp. 1088. Next base: position 111,413 of record NZ_JAVDSM010000012.1, on the reverse strand, counting down.
ACCCTTGTGGACGGCCAGACGTTCGAAGCCGAACTCCTGCTCGTTGCAGTCGGCCGTGGTCCCGTCACCGCGAACCTTGGTTATGAAGAAGCAGGTCTGACCATCGACCGCGGCTTTGTCATTACCAACGAGCGCCTCCACACAGGCGTAGGCAACATCTATGCAGTCGGCGACATCGTACCCGGCGTCCAGCTCGCACACCGCGGCTACCAGCAGGGCATCTTCGTTGCAGAGGAAATCGCCGGCCTGAACCCCGCGATCGTCGAAGACATCAACATCCCCAAGGTCACCTACTGCGAGCCTGAAATCGCAACGGTCGGCTACACCGAAAAGGGCGCCAAGGAAAAGTTCGGGGACGACCAAGTGGAGACGCAGGAATACAACCTGGCCGGCAACGGCAAGAGCTCCATCCTCGGTACCGGTGGCATCGTCAAGCTCGTCCGCCAGAAGGATGGCCCCGTCGTCGGCATCCACATGATCGGTTCCCGCATGGGTGAGCAGATCGGTGAAGCCCAGCTCATCGTGAACTGGGAAGCCTACCCGGAGGACGTGGCCCAGCTGGTTCACGCCCACCCCACCCAGAACGAAAGCCTGGGCGAAGCCCACCTCGCCCTCGCGGGCAAGCCGCTCCACGGCTAAGTCTTTACCCAAGACAAACGGATAGGGTGCATGCGGCGGAATCTGCCGCATGCACCCTGCCCGGACCAGCAGAATTCATCCGCACAAAAGATCAATAAGGAGAACGGGGACGACATGTCTGAATCCGTTAACTTGCCCGCCCTCGGTGAGAGTGTCACCGAAGGAACCGTCACCCGCTGGCTCAAGCAGGTTGGTGACCGGGTAGAGATCGACGAGCCGTTGCTCGAGGTTTCCACCGACAAAGTAGACACCGAAATCCCTTCTCCGATCGCAGGCGTCATCGAAGAAATCCTCGTCGCTGAAGACGAGACTGCAGAGGTTGGTGCCCCACTGGTACGCATCGGCGACGGCTCCGGCTCCGCCGCACCGGCTGCTGGGGAAGCACCCGCCGCTCAGGAAGCACCCGCTGCTGCCGAGCAGGCTGCCCCCGCCGAAGAGGCTCCGGCTGCGCCGGCTGCTGAGGAGGCCCCTGCTGAAGCTCCTGCCGCCTCCGGTGGCGAAGGCCACGAAGTAACCCTCCCTGCCCTGGGCGAGAGCGTTACCGAAGGCACCGTCACGCGCTGGCTCAAGGCTGTTGGCGACACCGTGGAGGTGGATGAGCCGCTTCTTGAGGTTTCCACTGACAAGGTCGATACCGAGATTCCTTCCCCGGTTGCAGGCACCCTGCAGGAGATCCGCGTCAACGAAGACGAAACCGCCGAAGTGGGATCGGTTCTGGCAGTTATCGGTTCCGGCGCGGCAGCCCCCGCTGCGGCTCCGGCTCCTGCCGCTGAAGCTCCGGCCGCACCTGCCGCCGCACCGGCACCTGCCGCTGCACCCGCTCCGGCTGCTGCACCCGCTCCGGCTGCTGCCCCGGCACCAGCTGCCGCACCCGCTCCCGCCGCCGCACCGGCACCTGCTGCTGCACCGGCAGAAGCAGGCTCGTCCTCCGAGTCCGGTTACGTCACTCCCCTGGTGCGCAAGCTGGCAAACCAGCAGGGCGTGGACATCGCGTCCGTGTCCGGCACCGGCGTCGGTGGCCGCATCCGCAAGCAGGATGTCCTGGCCGCTGCCGAAGCCAAGCAGGCCGCCGCAGCAGCGCCGGCCGCGGCTCCTGCCGCAGCTCCTGCCGCCAAGTCCGCTGCACCCGTTGTTGCTTCCTCCCTGCGAGGCACCACCGAAAAGGCTCCGCGTATCCGTCAGGTCATCGCACGCCGCATGCGCGAGTCGCTGGAAGTCTCCACCCAGCTGACCCAGGTGCACGAGGTCGACATGACCAAGATCGCCAAGCTCCGCCTCAAGGCCAAGAACTCGTTCCAGGCCCAGAACGGCGTGAAGCTGACGTTCCTGCCGTTCATCGCCAAGGCTGTGGCTGAAGCACTGAAGCAGCACCCCAAGCTGAACGCTGCCTACGACGAGTCCAAGCAGGAAATCACCTACCACAACGCCGAACACCTGGCCATTGCGGTAGACACCGACAAGGGCCTGCTGGTTCCGGTCATCTCCGACGCCGGCAACCTCAACCTCGCAGGCCTCGCCGGTAAGATCGCCGACGTCGCAGGACGCACCCGCGACGGCAAGATCGGCCCGGATGAGCTGTCCGGCGGTACGTTCAGCATCACCAACATCGGTTCTGTTGGCGCACTGTTCGACACCCCGATCATCAACCAGCCGCAGGTAGGCATCCTGGGTACGGGCGCAATCGTCAAGCGCGCAGTAGTGGTGGCCGATGAAAACGGCGACGACTCGATTGCCATCCGCTCCATGATGTACCTGTCCCTCACGTACGACCACCGCCTGGTGGACGGCGCGGACGCCGGCCGTTTCCTGCAGACGCTCAAGGCCCGCCTTGAGGAAGGTGCCTTCGAAGCCGATCTTGGCCTCTAGGCCAAAGCGTTAGCAGGCGCCCTCCGTACGGAGGGCGCCCCATCAACCAAGCGGGGCAGGCTCCGGGGAAACCCGGCGGCCTGCCCCGCTTCGTTGTCCGTTGTGTCAGTCGCGCTGTTTGCCCACCTAAGCGTGGCTTTGCTACGGGACGTAGAACCAACTGGATAAGCTGGGGCCATGAGTATTCTCTTCAGCATCCTGGTGTTCCTGCACATCGTCGGCGCAGCCATGATTGTGGGCTACTGGATCGCCACCATCAAGACACCTACCGTCCACCCCCGCCAGCGGGATGGCGCATTCCTTCAGCTGCTCACAGGCATTGCCATGATGGGCCTCCTGCCACTGATGCCGGATGCGGATCCCAACTACTTCAAGCTCGGCATCAAGTTCGCCATCGGCGTGGCTGTTGCTGTTCTTGCCGTGATCGGCTCCCGCAAGGTCAAGAACGGCGAACCCGTCTCCACCGGCTTGGCTCACGGTGTTGGCGGACTGGCCCTGGTGAACATCGCCATCGCAACGCTCTGGAACTGAACCTACGCAGAAGCAGCCTCCCCCCTTTGTCGGGCGGGTAGGCTGCTTTCTTCAAGGCAAGCCAGGGGTCACAATCCACTCTCAGCGGAATGACAGTGCAGCGCAGCCGGCAAATCCATAGGATTGATCCCGGTGGCACCCGGCGATGGCTGGTTGCCGACGCACAAACGACCCCAAGGAGTGGACATGGCAGCAACACGCACCGCACACACGGTTTGGAACGGCAACCTGATCGAGGGTGCTGGAAACACGACGCTGGATAGCTCAGGCCTGGGCACGTTCGATGTCACCTGGAAGGCACGTACCGAGCAGTCCGGCGGCAAGACCAGCCCGGAAGAACTGATCGCTGCAGCGCACTCCGCGTGCTTCTCCATGGCCTTCAGCAACGAGCTTGCACAGGCGGGCTTTACCCCTGAGGAAATCCAGACCAAGGCCGACGTGACTTTCGTCCCCGGCACCGGTATCACCGGCAGCCACCTGACGATGACCGCCAGGATCCCCGGCATTTCCGAAGAGGATTTCCGCCGTATCTCCGAAGCGGCAAAGACCGGTTGCCCGGTTTCCGGTGCGCTGGCCAGCATCGACATCACGCTGGACGCAACGCTCGAAGCATAGCCTCGGGCTTCGCTTCACGGCACAGAGACCCCATTACAAGCAAAGGCCCCGCGGCCTCCCTTCAGGGAAGGCTGCGAGGCCTTTGCTGTTGCCGGCCTGGTGCAAAGCCAACCGGATGTAGCGGCGCGCTGCTAGCCCTCCTGCGGACGGGCGGGCAACGGCGCGGGCCGCACCTGACGATAGCCTTCACGCAGCGGCGGGCGGTCAGTAGGCAGCTCCTGGATCATCTCCTTAAGGGCGCCAATGCCATACTCGAGTTGCGGATCGCTGCCTGCGGCATAGGCGTGCGGCGGGAAGAGCACCTCGATGTCCGGCTCCACACCGCGGTTTTCAACATCCCAGCCGATCCCACCGCCAAACCACGTAGCGTAGCGGGGCTGCGTCACCCCGGTGCCGTCGGCCAGCGCAAAACGGTTGTCAATGCCCACCACGCCACCCCATGTCCGTACCCCAATGACGGGACCGATGCCCCTCAGTTTGGACACTTGGGTGATGATGTCGCCATCTGATCCGGCAAATTCGTCTGCCAGGATAATCACTGGACCCCGCGGAGCATGGTGGGGATAAGTCCGTGGCTTCTCGCCACGCGGCATACTCCACCCAGTGACCTTCCGGCCAATGAGCTCAGCCACGAGCTGCGAGGTGTGGCCCCCACGGTTACGCCGTACGTCGACGATCAACCCGTCCAAGGCCGTTTCGGTGTCGAGGTCACGATGCAACTGTGCCCAACCATTGGCCATCATGTCCGGGATATGCAGGTAGCCGAACTTGTCGCCGGATGCCTCACGCACCGTGCGCCGGTTGGCCCGGACCCAGTCCTGGTAGCGCAACCGCTCCTCGTCCGGGATGGGGATAACGGCAACGCGGCGCTGGGCACCCGCAGCTCCGCCATGTCCTGGCCCATTCAAGAGTGTCAATTCAACAGTTCGCCCTGCTGCCCCCACCAATTGCATGGCAGGCGTCAGCGCCGCGGAAAGCTCGACGCCGTCAATCGCCAGGAGGACGTCGCCCACCTTCGCATCCGCGCCGGGACGCGTCAAGGGCGAGGTTGCGAGGGGATCGGAAGACTCTCCAGCCAGGATCCGGGTTATCTCCCAGCCTTTGCTGCCGAGCTGCAACTCAGCGCCCAGCCTGCCTTGACCATTGCGGCCAGGTTCAGTCACAGCGGCGGGCCGCACATAAGCATGCGAGGTTCCCAGTTCGCCGTGGATCTCCCACAACAGGTCCACGAGGTCGTCGTGGGAACCCAGGCGGTCCACGATCGGACGGTAGCGTTTGTAGACGGAATCCCAATCCTGGCCAGCCATGTCCGGAGCCCAGAAAAAGTCCCGCTGCAGGCGCCATGCTTCATCAAAGGCCTGGCCCCAGGCAGCCACGGGATCCAGGATCACGCGGATCCTGTTCAGGTCCACTTTGACCAGTTCCCCGGATTCCTCGTCCACCTTGCTGTCTGAGGGAACTGACATGATTTGCTTATCAAGGACGTAGACAACCCTCTTGCGATCACCCGACAAGCGGTAGCTGTCCACAGCAGGGACGAGGGTGGTCTCCTTGCGCTTGGCAAGGTCAAAACGCACCAGCGACGGGGCTGTCTTCTTATCCTGCAGACTGCCCTTTCCTTCACCGGTGACACCGGATAGCTCAGTATCAAGCCACAGCAACGCTCCGTCGGCGGCAGCGAGCCCGGAGTAGTTTCCCTGCGGCACTGGAACCGTAATGACCCGGTGTGCAAGGCCTTCCGCGTCGACCCGCACAACTGGCGCGTCGTCGCCGTCGTGCTTTGCTGTTGTAGCCTGCGCGTCCTCAAGGGTGTCCACGGACGGCCCGAAAGGAGACGGTGTATCAGCGGCCAGAGCCAGCAGGTACGGCTTGATCGGGCTCGGGAAGGAAAGGTCGAACGAATGGCCGTCATAGACGGGGTCGAAGCTCCTGTTGGACAGGAACGCAAGGAACTTCCCGTCGGGGGTGAACCGGGGTGATTCATCGCAGAAGCGCCCGTCGGTGGCATCGATGATTCCGGCGTCGGATGCCGAGGGCCTTGCCAGGCGAAGTTTGCTGCGGGAACCGAAGGACGTCACAGGCTCAGACCAGGCAAGCCACTGCGAATCAGCAGACCACGAGAATTGATCGACGCTTCCTTCGCCAATACTGACCAAACGAGTCAATGCCCCGGAAGCGGTGTCGGCTACGAAAACGTCGCCGAAAGCCGTGCCGATGGCCAGCCAACGGCCATCGGGGCTGGCCTCCAGTGCGCTCGTCCTTGTAGGTGCGGGGAAGTCCAGCCGGAGATCGCCCGCTTGATCATCTCCGCCCGGTGCGCCAGCTACCGCCGTTCCCCCCACAGTGTCGGGTGAGGGATCTGCGTGGGCGGCTTCGTCGGAGGGTCCGGCCGCCTTGCCCGTTTCAACGGATTGGGTGGCTGGCTGGTTTGCCGGGGAACTTTCCCCCACGACGTTGGATGCAGAGACCGGCTTGGGGAGTCCGTCGGCTTCACCGGAAACAACAGCGGGTTCGGTGGCCTTCGGCACTTCCACAACTCCGGACAAGCGTGCGGCGATGCGCTTGACGTACAGAGCCTCCACTCCCCCATGGTCGGCCACATAGGCGATCCGGCCATCCGTCAAAGGACGCGGAAGGCGGGCCCGGACGCCCGGCGTCGCTTCGACCACCCGCGATGGCCCGTCCTTATGCCGGAGCCAATGGATAGTGCCGTGTGACTCCACGGCGCTGGCTGTTCCTGCAACGTTCGGAAATACATCGCCCAAATGCGCGGATGCTTTCAGCGGGGCGGGACGCCGCGCCGGTGATGCGGAGCCGAGCGTGATCTCCAGCTTCACCGCTTCAGCATCGGCATCAAGCGAGGGCAGAATCCAGAGTTCACCGGCGGATTCGAAGATTATCCGCTGTCCGTCCGTGCTGGCGTGCCGAACATAGAAATCCTCATGGTCCGTGTGGCGGCGCAGTCCTGACCCGTCAGGAAGAACGGAGTAGAGGTTTCCGTAGCCTTCGTGGTCTGAAAGGAAGGCGATGCGCCCCTGGATCCACAACGGGTCCGTCAGGTTGCCCTCAATGTCGGGAATCAAGCGCTCGAACTCACCGTTGCCGTCTGAGTCGATCCACAACTTGCCGCCAGTGCCACCCCGGTAACGCTTCCACCAAGCCGGCTCCCGGGAAAGGACGCTCGCCAGGACGACGGGCTTCTCATCACCGATTTCGGGTCCAAAGGCAACGCCCTCCACCGGTCCGAAGGGAAGTTCGACGGCGGCACCTCCCTCCAGGGGGAGGCTATAGGCGTACGTGTGGCGGCTCTCGGACTGCTGGAACGCGCTGGTCACCAGGACGTTCCCGGCAGGCGTGAAACCCTTGACCCGGGTTGTGGCGTGTCCAAAGTAGCTCAGCTGCTTGTACCCGCCACCGTCGACGTCCGCGGTGACAACCTCCGGTGAGGTACCAACAACAGCAGTCCACACCAGCCGCTTGCCATCAGGAGTGAAGCGGGGGTTCCTTGCCGGCATTTGCTGGGACGAGACACGCCAGGCGCGGCCACCTGAGACGGGGGCGATCCAGATGTCGTCTTCGGCCACGAACGTGACCAATTCGCCATGCACATGCGGGAAACGGAGGTAGCTGGAGGAGGTCATTGTTCGATCATAGTCAAGAGGCGCCGTGGCAAGAGGCACCCGCCCCGCGCTTCGCACGCCGTTTCTGCCTCATGCTTGGGTCGTGATGAGATGAGTCATGCGAATCGTAATGTCCGGAGCCTCGGGGATGATCGGGACGGCAGTGTCCGAGCATCTGAAAAGTACAGGTGACGACGTCATCCGGCTGGTGCGCCGGCCTGCAAAGACTGAGGACGAAAGGACATGGGATCCAGCCACGGGAGACTTGGACGAGGCCGTCCTGGAAGGCGCGGATGCTGTGATCAACTTGTCGGGCGCCGGAATAGGGGACCGACCCTGGACCAGGCACCGGATTGCTGTCATTCGTGACTCGCGCCTTCAGGCCACCCGGACACTGACGGCGGCCATGCGTCGCCTTGGCCAGCCGGAGTTGTCCTTCGTCAGCCAGTCAGCGTCCGGCTACTACGGCGCCTCCCGGCAAGGCCTGCTCCGTGAGGACTCGGGTCCAGGTCAAGGAGTGCTGGGCGCGCTATGTGTCGAATGGGAGCAAACCGCCAGAACCGCTCCCTCCAGCGTGAGGGTAGTGACACCCCGGACCGGAGTGGTGTTGAGCACTTCCGGCGGCGCGCTCGGACCGATGCTTCCCCTGCTCAGGCTTGGGCTTGGTGGACCCTTCGGAAATGGGCGACAATTCTGGCCGTGGATCACCCTTGCCGACGAAGCCGCTGCACTGGCCTTCCTCCTCAAGTCCGATCTGGAAAGTGCGGTTAATGTGTGCGCCCCGGAAAGCGCAGACGTCAACACCATCGTCGGGCGGCTTGCGAAAGCCTTCCACCGCCCGGCCTTCGTGCGCGTCCCCCGGCCCGCCCTCCGGCTCGTCCTTGGCCGGCTTGCTGACGAACTCGTCCTGGCGAACCAAAGAATGGAGCCGGCAAAGCTTGCCGCCGCCGGTTTTCACTGGAAACACCCCGGGCTCGATGAAGCCATGGAGTGGCTGACGGGTAACCCTTCCAGCTAAACCATTCCGAACCCAGGACGGCAACACCCACGTCAACGAACATCCTTGGCAATGCCGCTAAGCAGGACCGAGAATCTCCGAGATGCTCCACTGCCCAGCCAATCTGACAAGGACCAGGCGTAACTGCTGGGGCTCCCTGGCGGGCCGGGACTTCACCAGGCGATCCGACCGGTCGCGCTCCTCGTAGCCGGAGGTCGTGGCGGTCAGGGCAACGACGGCGCGATCAACCTCCTGTGGGCCCAGCACCGATACATTGCTCAAGCTGGTGGTGAGTCCGGCAAAGTGGATACCGTCAGCCCTTAGCTGCTCCCCCAACGTCTCATCTGCCGCTTGGGCAGGTGAGCCTGCTGCGTTAACGCTTGCGAGCAATTCAAGACGATCCAGTCCCAGCGCCATGTCGCGCACGGCCGATAACGCGTGCACGGCGATTGTCGGATCCTCGGAGCGGAGCGCATCCAAACGCGCTGCCGGAATGGGCTGGTTGGTTTGGGTGGTTTGCGTGGCCTGGGTCGTTGTCCCTGGATTTACCAAGGACGTCGAACCCGACGCGGGCTCCTGGATCCCCAGCCAGAAGGCCCACCCCACCGCACCAACCGACACCACGCCAGCCACCAGCAAGCCGACCCGGATAGTTAAACGTGGCCCTCGCTGCGGTTGCCTTCTCCGCTGCGGTTGCCCTTTTCGCTTTCGGCGTTCAGGGCGCGGTGTCATTGCTGTCCGCACGGGCCAAAGCCGCGACACAGCGTCCGTCTGTGGAATCCTGCCCAGTGAAATCCTGCTCAGTGGATTCCTCCGCTGGGGTCGGCCCCCGGCCTGCCGCCGCGTGAGCAGCTCCGGAATCACGGAGGAATGGACGGAACCAGCCAGGTCCACGGGCTGCGCCGCAGCGCTGCGATATATAGCTGTTCCCAGTTCCCGGGCGGTGGGACGCGCCCGGGGATCGGGGTCCAGTCCCGCTTCAAGGGCAGCGGCGAGCCCTTTGGGGACCTCGGGGACCAAGAGAGGCAGTGGTGGGCGGTGCTTGGCGATTTCCGGCGCCCTGCCGGTCAAGCAATACCACCCAAGTGCCGCCAGCGAATACACATCCCGTTCCGGCTGCAAGGCTTCTCTGGCACCATTACCAGGGGCGCCCCGGGCGCTGACAGACGTATCAACGAAGCCGTCCGTGCCGACGTCGAGGCTTTGATTTTCCTCACCCACGACGCCGGCCACGCCAAGGTCTGCCACAAGGGGCTTCCCTTGTGCCGTAAACAGCACGTTGCCAGGGGAAATATCCCCGTGGGCCGTTCCCTGGGCATGCAGGTAAGCCAGGACCTGGGCAACAGGGGTCAGAATCGTCACCACTTCTCCGAGCTCAAGCTTGCGCCGGCCGCCCACCAGATTCGCAAGGGAACCTCCTGCCGCAAAGTCCATGACCAGGCCAACGCTGCCCGTACCCACGCCGGGCAGCTTCACGACGTCGTGAAGGCGGATAAGGTGCTCATGCTGGAGCTTGGACAGGATCCGGCCCTCACGGAAGCCATGTTCGGAATCTGGTCCCGTCGAACCACCGGAACCCTTGCCGGGACCGCCAGTGACGCATTTGATGGCGAATCGAGCGCCGTCCTTGTCCCTGCTGGCAAGCCAGACTGTCGAAGAGCAACCGCTGCCCAGTGGGCGTAATGGCGTGTATCCCGGTATGTGCGGGATCAAGGGGGCGGGAACATCCGTAGTTTCCATATCCAAGGTCTACCGGATGATCCGATTTCCCGCAGAAGTTATCCACAGGCAGGTCCAGGTTCCGGGGCAAAGGGCTACGCCGACGGATGCGACTGAGAGGTTCACCACAAAATCATGGTGAGTGACTTGCTGGGTCTAAGCTTGAACCCATGACTCTTGAGTTTTCACAACTGGGTCTTGCCCCGGATTTCGTTGATTACGTGCAGGGCTGGGACCTACAGCGCGAGATCCACAACAAAGTTGTTGCCGGCGAGAAAAACAGCACCGTCCTGCTCCTTGAGCACTCCGCCGTCTACACGGCGGGCAAGCTCACTGAAGACCATGAACGCCCCTTTGACGGCACCCCCGTGGTCCCCGTGGATCGTGGTGGCAAGTTAACGTGGCACGGGCCGGGCCAACTTATCGCCTATCCGATCCTCAAACTCAAGAACCGCGCGGGAATCCGGGACTATGTCGAGCGGCTCGAAGCCACCATGATCGCCGTCATGACGGACTACGGAATCCCGGCAGTCACCGTGAAGGGCCGGGCGGGCGTATGGATCCTCGCGGATGACAAGGGCCCGGACCGCAAGATTGCCGCGATCGGCATCCGCGTCCTTGACGGCGTCACCATGCATGGTGTCGCCATCAACTGCAGCAACGACCTCGCGCCGTATGCGCAGATTATCGCGTGCGGAATCACCGACGCCAGCGTCACCACCATGTCGCTGGAGACTGGCCGGACCATCAACCCGGCAGACATCGTTGACCGCTTCGTGGAAGAGTTCCGCAAGCATGAAGAAGCACTCGTTTCCACCCCAGAAGGAGCACTCCAGTGACCCTGGCACCTGAAGGCCGTAAGTTGCTGCGCGTTGAGCAGCGCAATTCGGCTGTCCCGGTTGAACGCAAGCCCGAGTGGATCAAGGCCAAGGTCCAGATGGGGCCCGAGTTCGTCGGTCTGAAGAACCTGGTGAAGAAGGAAGGCCTGCACACCGTGTGTGAGGAGGCCGGCTGCCCGAACATTTTCGAGTGCTGGGAAGACAAGGAAGCGACGTTCCTGATCGGCGGGTCCGAATGCACCCGGCGCTGTGATTTCTGCCAGATCGATACCGGCAAACCCTCCCCGGTGGATATGTTCGAACCCACCAAGGTGGCCCGGTCCGTGCAGGCCATGCAGCTGCGCTACGCCACCGTCACCGGGGTGGCCCGTGACGACCTCGCCGACGAAGGCGTCTGGCTGTACGCCGAAACGGTCCGCAAGATCCACGAACTGAACCCCGGCACCGGGGTGGAGCTGCTCATCCCGGACTTCTCCGGCAAACCCGAACACATCAAGGCGATCTGCGATTCCAAGCCCGAGGTGTTCGCGCACAACGTCGAAACCGTGCCCCGGATCTTCAAGCGGATCCGCCCGGCGTTCCGGTACGAACGCTCCCTGGATGTCATCACCCAGGGCCGGGACCTTGGCATGGTGACCAAGTCCAACCTGATCCTGGGCATGGGCGAAACCCGCGAGGAAATCTCCGAAGCGCTCCGGGACCTGCACGCCGCCGGGTGTGACCTGATCACGATCACCCAGTACCTGCGCCCGTCCGAACGGCACCTGCCCGTGGACCGCTGGGTCAAGCCGCAGGAGTTCGTGGACCTCCAGCACGAGGCCGAGGAAATCGGGTTCCTCGGTGTCATGTCCGGGCCGCTGGTCCGCTCCTCCTACCGGGCCGGGCGTTTGTGGGCCACCGCGATGCGCAAGAAGGGCTGGGAAATCCCCGCCGCCCTGGCCCACATCGAGTCCTCCGGCACCACCCGCCAGGAAGCCTCCACCATCCTCGCCGCCCACGCCTAAGCCCGGGTCGGCAAACACTTCACCAGCAACACCATGAAGCAGTATCGAAGGGCCGGATGCCAAGCGTAATGGCGTCCGGTCCTTCGACGTCCATCACGTAGAATTAAGGCACTATGGCGAATTCCTCTGATTCCAGCAAATCGACCCCCTCGGCCGACGCCCCCAAGCGTGGGCTGTTCCAGCGCAAGCCCAAGGAAGCCAAGGCCAAGAAGCCGAGCCAGCTGAAGCAGATCGCTGAAGTCTTCAAGATGACGCGGCGCAATGATCCCCAAGTCGTGTGGATCATGCTGCTGGCATTCCTGGCGGTAGTTGCCGTGGCCTTCCTCATCGGCTACCTCCTGGAAAACTGGGTTACCGGTCTCATCATCGGTATTCCGTTGGGTCTCCTGGCCGCCGTTTTCATCCTCTCCCGTCGCGCAGAGAAGGCTGCCTTCGCGCAGATCGAGAACCAGCCCGGTGCGTCCGGAGCGGCCTTGGGTACTCTACGTCGCGGCTGGGTCACCCAGGACCAGCCTGTCGCGGTTAACCCCCGCACTCAGGACGCCGTGTTCATGGCAATTGGTCGTCCCGGCGTCGTTTTGGTTACCGAAGGACCCACGCATCGCGTCAAGCCGTTGGTGGAAGCGGAGCGCAAGCGCCTCACGCGCATCCTGCCCAACGTCACCATCCACGTGCTGGAATCCGGTCGCGGCGAGGGCCAGGTGCCTCTGAACAAACTCGCCAAGACCATGGGCAAGATGAAGAACGAACTCACCAAGGTTGAGGTCAACGCTGTGTCCAAGCGCATCAACTCCCTTGGTACCCGCCTGCCGATCCCCAAGGGCATCGATCCCTACAAGGCCCGCCCGGACCGCAAGGCTGCACGCGGACGCTGATTGTCCGTAGGTGCTTGTTTGGCCCTATAAAAACCGCCCCTGTCTCAAAGGAGACAGGGGCGGTTTTTATTGGTGCTTGCTTGCTCTGGACTTGGTTCCAACCGGTGAGGACTGAAGACGCTACATCCGAATGAGGATGGTGTTCATGGCTTTATCGTGAAGTCCACGCTGGTCCGGATCAAAGATGACTGCCGGGATAACCAGGCATAGGAGCAAGGTGCGCACAACAGCGGCCAGAGGGCCTGCGGGACCTCCCCCTAAGCGGACCACATGAATGCCCGCTATCCTGTGGCCGATGCTGTAGCCGAGGGTGCCGATCAGGAGAATCTGCTCAGCCGCAAAAACTGCGAGCGTTGCCCACTGGTTGCCCCCAAATGCGAAGTTGCTAATGACGAGTGCAATCGTCCAGTCGATCACGATGCCCAGAATTCGTCGCCCGGCCCGTGCCATGGAGCCTGGTCCGGATTCAGGAAGTCCGAGTCTCTCGCCCGGATATTTGGAAATGCCGGAGGTGTCCGGCCCGCTCAACCAGGAGCCTATGTCTTTTCGATCAACCACTCTCCAAGCCTAACGGCTGGCGGACTGACAGTCCGACGACGACGGCCGCCTTTCGTGCCCGCCTGTGCGCCTGTATGGCGCCAAAGTGTTCGCCCACTGGACCCGCATGGACCTGACACCGGAAAGCCGACTACCGTTTACACAACAGATCATTCTGTAACCTGCCCGAAACAATACTGACACTCCCGGGAAATCCCATCTCCCTATGGTGGTATGAGTTGCCAGCCACCGCGGCAAGGGGAATTTTTTGTGTCTCCGGGCCTCCGGCATGGGCTGGCTCACGCGGCCTTCCGGGCCTGTTACTTGATATGCATAAGGAGCATAGATGTTCAAGACTGCGGACGAAGTCCTCAAGTTCATCAAAGACGAAGACGTCAAATTCGTCGATATCCGCTTCACCGACCTTCCGGGCGTCCAGCAGCACTTCAACGTGCCGGCGAAGAGCGTAGACCTCGACTTCTTCGTGAACGGTCAGCTCTTCGACGGATCTTCCATCCGCGGCTTCCAGGGCATCGCTGAGTCCGACATGCAGCTCATCCCGGATGTGACCTCGGCTTTCATCGACACATTCCGCATTGAGAAGACGCTTGCGCTGAACTTCTCCATCGTGAACCCCCGCACTGGCGACCCCTACCACCGCGACCCCCGTGGCGTAGCTGAGAAGGCTGAAGCGTACCTGGCCTCCACCGGTATCGCGGACACGGCATTCTTTGCTCCCGAGGCCGAGTTCTTCGTCTTCGACAACATCCAGTACCAGTCCTCCCCGCAGGGCAGCTTCTACAAGATCGACTCCGAAGAAGCCCACTGGAACACCGGCCGCAAGGAAGAAGGCGGAAACCTCGGCTACAAGACCCCCGTCAAGGGCGGTTACTTCCCGGTTTCCCCCACCGACAAGCAGGCTGACCTCCGCGACGCCATGTGCGTTGAACTGGACAAGGCCGGCCTCGAGGTCGAGCGCTCCCACCACGAAGTTGGCTCCGCCGGCCAGGCAGAGATCAACTACAAGTTCACCACGCTGACTGCAGCTGCTGACGACCTCCAGAAGTTCAAGTACGTCATCAAGAACACTGCAGACGCATGGGGCAAGTCCGTAACCTTCATGCCGAAGCCTGTCTTCGGTGACAACGGCTCGGGCATGCACTGCCACCAGTCGCTGTGGAGCAACGGCGACCCGCTGTTCTACGACGAAAAGGGCTACGCTGGCCTCTCCGACACCGCCCGCTGGTACATCGGCGGCCTGCTGAAGCACTCTTCGGCAGTGCTCGCATTCACCAACCCGACGGTCAACTCGTACCGCCGCCTGGTCAAGGGCTTCGAAGCTCCGGTCAACATGGTCTACTCGCAGGGCAACCGCTCTGCTGGTATCCGCATCCCCATCACTGGCTCCAACCCGAAGGCCAAGCGCATCGAATTCCGCGCTCCGGACCCTTCGTCCAACCCGTACCTGGCCTTCGCTGCCCAGCTGATGGCCGGCATTGACGGCATCCGCAACCGCATCGAGCCCCCGGCTCCCATCGACAAGGACCTCTACGAGCTCCCGGCCGAGGAAGCCAAGGACATCCCCAAGGCTCCGGGTTCCCTGGAAGAAGCCCTCGAGGCCCTGCGCGAGGACAACGAGTTCCTGCAGGCCGGCGGTGTCTTCACCCAGGACCTGATCGATACTTGGATCGAATACAAGTACGAGAATGAGATTCGCCCGCTGTCGCTGCGCCCGAACCCGTACGAGTTCGAGCTCTACTACGGCGTCTAGCAACACCGGCGGCTAAACCACGTTTAGTCCGCACGGAACCCATCGAGGTTCCCGGTTAAGAAAGGCCGGCAACAGGTTTGTACCTGTTGCCGGCCTTCTTTTTGCTCCCGCTGCCGCCCGGGTCGGCAAGATCCCCAGGCTCTGGCGAACTGGGCCCTATTCGGAT
The DNA here is from genome assembly GCF_031455315.1 of Arthrobacter sp. 1088. Lineage (NCBI taxonomy): Bacteria > Bacillati > Actinomycetota > Actinomycetes > Micrococcales > Micrococcaceae > Arthrobacter > Arthrobacter sp. 1088. The sequence continues at coordinate 96,234 of NZ_JAVDSM010000012.1, read as the reverse complement.
TCCTTGCCCTGATCACGGTCCCGGATGTTTTTCCCGAACTCGTCCAGCTTCTCCCTGACAGCCTTCGCGGCATCCGCAAGACCCTTTTCCGCAGTGCTCAGGGGATCGAGTTGAAGGTAGACGTGCTGATCGATCGGGAGGTCGTACTCGTCCTTCAGATGCGTGCCGCCGGAAACGCCATCGAGCGACAAATATACGAGCGCCTCAGTTCTTGCGATGCCAGCGATCGTCCCGAAGACAACCGTGAAATCATTGGGCTGAAAGCTAATGGATTGACCCACGTGGCGGCGATCCAACTCTCCGGCGGGAATAGCCTTCTCAAACGAACTTCCGTTGTATTCCATGTACTTCTCCTAAGCATCGAGAGTAGTTACGGAACCGAGTCTATAAGGCTCTTCAACGGATGAACCAGCATCTCGCCTTTGGTCTAGTGCCTGGTTTTCGGGACTTCCCCAGGTTGCTGCGGGGCTGCGCAGTGCGCACAAAACACCCGATCAGTTTCCTCACCGCAGCACTGACAGCGGTGAATCAATGCCGCTTGTTCAATCACATAGGTTGTCATAGCAGATATGGTGCCTACCGGCCGCAAGTCAGCGCACGAGTAGTGTGTACTCGTTTTTTACCCTTCCGGCACAGCAAACTACTTGGTTTCGAAAACGCCCAGCACCTCCGGGGCAGCGACCTCCCCGGCGGCAGAGCCAGAAGCAGGGGCGCCAGCAGACATGAGTGAAAGGCCCTGCGCTCCCCCGTCATCCTGCCGCCATTCGGCGTCAGCAAAAGTGGCGAAACAGCGCCGGCACGCATAGACGTCGCCACTGCCGTGCCGGGAAGCCCAGTGCGGTCCCGCCTGTTCACACCGGAAGCACGTCGCATCTGAGAAGGGCGCCCCCTCCGAATCCCGCTTGACTGTCACGCGAGAATCCTAAGGGACAGCAGGCCCGGACGAACAGACCCAGGCCGGGTTCCTGTCGCCCGGAATAGTGCTAATGCTTCCCGTACTTCTTATGTACCGCCTGCTTGGTGACCCCGAGGCAAAGTGCGATTGCCTCCCACGACAAACCGGCCTGCCTGGCTGCACGTACAAGGGAAGCCTCGGCCCTGCCAACCTCCTTGTGAAGTTCAGCTACGGCATGCAGCGCTTCTGCAGGACCCATGCCGTCCATCGATCCAACAAGTGTTTTCATTCTGTCCACCTCCATGACGTCAACCATAGTTGACATCCAGGATCGTCGTCAACGTACGTTGACGCCAGCGCCCCGGGGACAAAACGTGGGCATCCTCAAAAAGCCTTATACATGATGCGCTGCGGGCCCGAGTTGCCGCCGAGGTACCGTCCGCAGTCAACGAAGCCGGCCTTTGCATAAGCTGCAAGACCCGCAGGGTTGCGCTCGTTAACAGAAAGCACGACGCCGGCCTGGCCGCCACCCTGCCTCGCCGTCAACTTGCGAGCCTCCTCCACGGCAGCCTTGGCCGCCAGCACACCGAGGCCGCGGCCCTGGCTTTTCGAGTCGATGAGGAAACCCCTGAGAAGCCATGCGGAGTCGTCGTCCGGCCATCCTGCAAGGCGCGCCGCTCCCCATTGGAGTGTCAGGACGCCCACACCCTCTCCGTTGGCCTCGATCACATAGGGAGAGCGGGATTCTTCTTCAAGACTGATCAGCATCATACGGAGCGGGTCGCCGACGAAGTCAGTTTGATCAGCCGCCAAGGCCATTTCCGCCACCGTGCCCAATTGGATGGCGCGCGCGTCATCGTCCAGCATTTTGAGCGGTATAAGCCAAACGCTCGCCAACGCAGGACGATCCCGAGGGAAGACGTCCAGCTCCGGGTCATCATCGGGCATTCCAGGCCTCAATTACCGTAGAACTCTTTTTCGAAGACAGCGCGGGCACGCCGGCTCAGGCGCAGGTAGTCCTCCTCGAACTGTCCTGCGGCTCCAGGCGCGTAACCACACCAGCGCGCCACAGCTTCAAGGTCCCTCCGCGACGATGGAAGTACATCCGAGGCCCGGCCTGTCACGATGACGTTTGCCGAGCGGATGCGGCTGGCGAGCTTCCACGCCTCCCGTAGGAGCCCGGCGTCGTCCTTGCCAAGAAGGCCAAGGTTCTCGGCCGCGGCAAGTGCCTCCAACGTAGACGTGGTGCGCAACGCAGGCTGCTTGCCCGCATGCTGCAACTGGATGAGCTGGACAAGCCATTCGACATCGCTCAATCCACCGCGGCCAAGCTTCACGTGGCGGGCCGGATCAGCCCCACGAGGCAGCCGCTCCGATTCCACGCGGGCCTTGATGCGCCGGATTTCCCTGACATCCTGTTCGGAGAGCTCAGCCGGGTAGCGTATGGGATCAATAAGCCGAAGGAAGTCCACTGCCAAATCGTCTGAACCGGCCATGGGACGCGCCCGCAGCAACGCCTGCGCTTCCCATATCAATGACCACCGGCGGTAGTACTCGGCATAGGACTCCAAGGACCTGACCATGGCGCCGTTCTTGCCTTCGGGCCGCAGGTCCGCATCCACCATCAACACCCGCTCGGCCATGATTGCGGGCTTGAGCGGCTGGGTAAGAAGGCTGGAGACTTTGGCGACGATCGCCGTCGCCTGCTCCTGCGCTTCCTCGTCACTGAATCCAGGCCGGGCGCGGTGAACGTACATGACGTCAGCGTCAGAGCCGTAGCCGATTTCGCGGCCACCCTGCCGGCCCATTGCTACCACCAGAACCTCGGTTTTCAGAGGCTCGGACTGGGTAGCTATGGCTTCTGCCACATGCAGGGCTCCGAGCACGGCCGCCCGGTCTGTTTCGGCCAACGCCAGTCCCACTGCGTCCTGGTCAAGCAAACCCGCACTATCGGCAATCGCGGTCCGCAGAATCTCCCGCCGACGGATCAACCGGATGAGGCGCATGGCACTCTCCGGATCCGGATGCCGGGACAATTTGGACTGGATTTCCTGCCATTGTGCCTCAAAGGAGATGGGAGCCAGGTCCTTGTCGCTGCCAAGCCATGCCACGGACTCCGGTGAAACTTCCAGGAGGTCCGAAATGAGCCGGGAATTGGCAAGTACCTGGCAGAGACGTTCGGCTGCCGCCTGGGAATCACGAAGCATCCCCAGATACCAGTGCGTGGTGCCCAACGCTTCGCTGACCCTTCGGAATGCAAGGAGCCCGGCGTCGGGGTCCACGCCTTCGGCGAGCCAGCCAAGAAGAATGGGCAACAGTTGCCGCTGCAGTGCCGCACGACGGCTGACACCGGCAGTCAGCGCCTCAATGTGACGCATTGCGCCCTTGGGATCGAGGTAACCGAGGGCGGCAAGACGGCCCTGGGCTGCTTCCGGGCTCAGTTTGGCGTCTTCGCTGCTGAGTTTAGCGGCGGTATTGAGCAGCGGCCGGTAGAAAATACGCTCGTGCAGTTCCCGAACAGACCGCTTGGTCTTCTGCCAGGTCGCCATCAGCTGGTCAGGATGGGGGCGTTCGAGCGAGAAGGGCCCCAGGACAGCCTTTGCCAACACCCGCTGGGCATCTTCCGCCGTTGGCATGAGGTGCGTCCGGCGCAACTGGAACAATTGAATCCTGTGCTCCAGAAGCCGGAGATAGCGGTACGCGTTATCGAAACCGGCGGCGTCGGCACGTCCGATGTAGCCGCCGGCGGACAATGCCGCGATGGCCGAAGTGGTGTCGCGGCAGCGAAGAGACTCGTCCGATTTGCCGTGAACCAGCTGCAACAACTGCACGGTGAATTCGACGTCGCGCAGTCCGCCGCGGCCAAGTTTGATCTGCCGCTGTTCCTCGGCGGCCGGAATGTAGTCCGTGACCCGGCGCCTCATGGCCTGGACGGACTCGACGAAGCCATCACGGCCGGCGGAAGCCCACACGAGCGGCTCAACGGCCTTTTCATAGCGCTGGCCCAGTTCCCTGTCGCCGGCAATCGTGCGGGCCTTCAGCAACGCCTGGAATTCCCAGCTCTCAGCCCATCGGGCGTAGTAGCTCAGATGCGAAGGGAGGGTCCGCACCAACGGTCCGGATTTTCCTTCAGGGCGGAGGTTCGGGTCCACTTCCCACAAACCCGGCTCGGGTGCGGAGGAGGAAATCGCCCGCGAGATGCCCGATGCCAGGGCGGTCCCGATAGTCGCGGCGCGGGCGTCGTCAAGCTCCTCTGCCTCGATGACGTAAATGACATCGACGTCGGAAATGTAGTTCAGCTCGCGGGCGCCACATTTGCCCATGCCAATGACAGCGAGTCCGACGTCGGCGACCTCCGAGGCGTCGAACTGGGCCGCCGCCTCGGCCCGGGAAACGGCAAGGGCGGCTTCAATGGCCGCACCAGCGAGGTCTGCAAGCTCTGCACCTACGGCGGGCATGAAGTCTTGCGGCGACGCAGCGCAGAGGTCCTTGATGGCAAGCTCCGTGAGGCCGCGGCGGTACGCCGTCCGCAAGGCCGCGTACGCCGGAAGCCCCGTCAACCCGGCCACCGGGCGCTGCGCACCTGGCTCGGCCTTGACCGAACGAAGCAGCAGGGACCTGAGTTGTTCGCTTGCTGCCGGGAGTGGCTCCGGGCTTACCCGGGCGTCGAAAACGTCCAGGTGCTCCGGCCTGCGCATGAGGAACTCACCCAGCGCCTCGGATGCCCCCAACAGCCGGTACAGGGATTCGCTCGTGTCGGGGTCAGCGCCCGCCAACTTCTTGAGGCCGGGGTTCTTCTCAATCAGCCGGACGAGTGACTGCAACGCTGTATCCGGGCTCGCCGCCAAGGAGAGCCCGGCGAACAGGGCATCCTGTTCGATGCCTTCCAGTTCGGGGGCAGCAAGAAAGCGCTCGCCCTTTTCCAGGTCGCTGAATCCGGCTGAGATGAGCCGACGTGCAAGGCTCATTGGCCCTGCCTACAGAATGCCGAGGTTGCGCTGCAGCTCGTACGGCGTGACCTGGAGGCGGTAGTCCTGCCATTCCGCGCGCTTGTTGCGCAGGAAGTGTTCGAAGACCTGCTCACCCAGGATCTGGGCCACCAGCTCCGATTCCTCCATGGCACGGATGGCATCGTGGAGGCTGGCCGGCAGCGGAGCGTGGCCCATGGCTTTGCGCTCCGCGGTGGTCAGCGACCAAACGTCATCTTCGGCAGCTGCCGGAAGTTCGTAGCCTTCCTCGATACCCTTCAAACCGGCTCCCAGAAGGACGGCGTAGGCCAGGTACGGGTTGGTTGCGGAGTCGATGCCGCGGTACTCGATGCGCGCCGACTGGCCCTTGCCGGGCTTGTACAACGGCACGCGCACCAACGCGGAGCGGTTGTTGTGGCCCCAGCTCAGATAGCTCGGTGCCTCACCGCCGCCCCAGAGCCGCTTATAGGAGTTCACGAACTGATTCGTAACCGCGGTGAATTCGGGTGCGTGCTTGAGGATACCGGCAATGAACTGGCGGGCAGTCTTGGACAGCTGGAACTCCGCACCGGCTTCAAAGAATGCGTTGGTGTCCCCCTCGAAGAGCGAGAAGTGTGTGTGCATTCCGGAGCCGGGGTGGTCCGTAAACGGCTTGGGCATGAACGTTGCGTAGGTACCCTGCTGCAGGGCAACTTCCTTGATGACCGTGCGGAAGGTCATGATGTTGTCCGCGGTCTGCAGGGCATCCGCGTAGCGCAGGTCAATCTCGTTCTGGCCTGGACCGCCCTCGTGGTGGCTGAACTCCACCGAGATACCCACGGATTCCAGCATGGTCACGGCGGTACGCCGGAAGTCCTGCGCAACACCACCCGGGACGTGGTCGAAGTAGCCGCCTTCGTCAACAGGGACCGGCGCACCGTTGGGGCCAAGCTCCTTTGACTTGAGCAGGTAGAACTCGATTTCAGGGTGCGTGTAGCAGGTGAAACCCATGTCCGCGGCCTTGGCAAGGGTCCGCTTGAGGACGTTCCGGGGGTCTGCTGCCGAGGGTTCCCCGTCCGGCGTCAGGACGTCGCAGAACATCCTGGACGTTTGTTCGGTCTCACCGCGCCAAGGCAGGATCTGGAAGGTTGAGGGGTCAGGCTGTGCCAGCATGTCGGATTCAAAAACCCGCGCAAGGCCTTCGATCGCTGAACCATCGAATCCCAGGCCCTCTTCGAAGGCACCTTCAACTTCTGCCGGCGCAAGAGCCACCGACTTCAGTGAACCCACGACGTCGGTGAACCACAAGCGTACGAAGCGCACGTCACGCTCTTCGATCGTTCGCAGAACGAACTCTTGCTGGCGGTCCATAGGGCCTCTTTTCCGGTTCGGTGTCCATGCCGCAGTTCCCATCATTGAAGCCACGGCAGCTCAGACTTCACTCTACTAAGCATTCGGTGCGAATGCCGCCGCAGTAGCTGCGCGTAACACAGCGTTTACAAACAGTGACCCTTGACACTCTGCTGGCAGGCGTCGCCGGCACGGCTTAGGCTCTATCCATGGCCCCAAGCAACCTCCCTGAGTCCACCACGCCCGCCGAAGTCCCCGCGCCCTATGGCAACGGTCCCGCGGCTGCAGTCCAGGCACCGTCAACGGGCGCCAAGAAGCAACTGAGCAGGGTGCGCATCCATCACCTTCAGCAGGCCAAGGACAACGGCGAGCACTTCGCTATGCTCACCGCCTACGAGCAATACACCGCTGAGATCTTCGACCAAGCCGGGATCGAAGTCCTCCTGGTGGGTGACTCCGCCTCAAACAACGTCTTCGGCAACGAGACCAGCCTTCCCGTCACTGTGGACGAGCTGCTGCCGCTGTGCCGGGCGGTAAGCCGTTCAGCCAAGCGCTCCCTGGTCCTGGCTGACCTGCCGTTTGGCAGCTACGAGGTTTCAACCGAGCAGGCAGTCGCCACCGGCGTGCGTTTCCTCAAGGAAGGATTGGCCCACGCGGTCAAAATCGAAGGCTCTGCCTACTATGCGGAGACTGTGAAGGCCATGGTCCAGGCAGGTATTCCTGTCATGGCCCACATTGGATTCACTCCCCAAAGTGAACACTCCCTGGGTGGCTACCGGGTCCAAGGCAGGGGCGATGACGCCCAACGGCTGATCGAGGACGCAGTGGCGTTGCAGGACGCAGGCGCCTTCAGCGTCCTCATGGAAATGGTGCCCGCGGATACTGCTGCTGCCGTCGATGCCGCGTTGCGCGTACCGACGGTAGGCATCGGAGCCGGCAAGAGCACCACCGGCCAAGTGCTCGTCTGGCAGGACATGGCCGGACTGCGAGGGGGCAAGATGGCGAAGTTCGTCAAGCAGTATGCAGACCTTCGCACGACGCTCACGGATGCCGCCGCAGCCTTTGGAGAGGACGTCAGGTCCGGAGGATTCCCCGGACCTGAGCATTCCTTCTAAAGTGTTCCGGGCCTTCTAAGATGTCCCGGGCGCCCTAGTCATCGTCCTGGGCGTCCCAGGCATCGTTGCGTTGCTTGACCTTTTCCAGCGCGTGCTCCGCTTCTTCCCGGGTCTTGTAAGGACCAATCAGCTGTGTCCAATCGGACATGGCGTCCTCTTCGATCTCATGCGTCTTGACGTTGTACCAGTACTCCGTCACGTCTCCTCCTCGTCCCGTTTGCCCTCAAACGCGTAACGTTGGCGGAGTCACGTGGGCCCAGCCGCGCTTTGTTACTTGCGTCTCTTGTGTGCCTTATATGATCAATCTATGCCTTCTCTTGCTTCGACCGCACCCATCGGCACGCTCACTCCGGGAATCATCAGCCCCGAACGGCCCGTCCCGGCGTCGATCCCCCGCCCCGAGTACGTCGGCAAGAAGGCACCCAGCAAGTTCACCGGCTCCGAAGTGAAGTCTGCGGAGACCATCGAGAAGATCCGTATCGCCAGCAGGATTGCTGCCCAGGCCATCGTTGAAGTTGGCAAGCACATCCAGCCCGGCGTGACGACGGACCAGTTGGACAAGATTGGGCACGAGTTCCTTGTGGACCACAATGCCTACCCGTCCACGCTGGGCTACCGGGGCTTCCCGAAGTCTCTCTGCTCTTCCCTCAATGAAGTTATCTGCCACGGCATCCCCGATTCCACGGTGGTTCAGGATGGGGACATCCTGAACATTGACATCACCGCATTCATCGGTGGAGTGCATGGAGATACCAATTACACTTTCCTGGTTGGCGACGTGGACGAGGAATCCCGTTTGCTGGTTGAGCGTACGCAGGAGTCGCTCAACCGCGCCATCAAGGCCGTGGCCCCCGGCCGCGAAATCAACGTAATCGGCCGCGCGATCCAGTCCTACGCCAAGCGCTTCGGCTATGGCGTGGTACGGGATTTCACTGGCCACGGTGTTGGTGAGGCGTTCCACACGGGCCTCATCATTCCGCATTACGACGCAGCCCCGGCGTACAACACCGTGATCGAGGCAGGCATGGTCTTCACCATCGAACCCATGCTGACCCTTGGCACGATCGAATGGGATATGTGGTCCGACGACTGGACCGTCGTTACCAGGGACCACAAGCGCACGGCCCAATTCGAGCACACCCTGCTGGTCACCGAGACCGGCGCGGAAATCCTGACCCTTCCCTAGCTTTCCGGAAGGTCCATCGCAGCCCCGGGCGGCTGCGCCATGCCCACCCCTCCTGCCATGATCGGAATTGCATTGTCCAAGAAGGATGAGAAGACCCACAAGAACGCTCCGCTGATCGGAATCGACATCGGCGGCACGGGTATCAAAGGCGGCATCGTCGACCTCAAGAAGGGCAAGCTGATCGGCGAACGCTTCCGGGTTCCCACGCCGCAGCCAGCCACCCCCGAAGCAGTTGCCGAAGTCGTGGCAGAAATCGTCGAAGAACTTTCCAGCCGCCCTGACGCTCCTGCCGCGGATTCCCCTGTGGGTGTCACCTTCCCGGGCATCATCCAGCACGGTGTGGTCAACTCTGCCGCAAATGTGGACAAGTCCTGGCTTGGCACCGACATCGACAAGAAGTTTACTGAGCGACTGGGCCGACCCGTCGAAGTCATCAACGATGCCGACGCCGCCGGTCTCGCAGAGGCCCGCTACGGCGCGGGTGAGGGCGTGGACGGCACCGTCCTGGTCATCACGCTCGGCACCGGAATCGGCTCCGCCTTCATCTTCAACGGTCAGTTGGTTCCCAACGCCGAGCTCGGCCACCTTGAGGTGGACGGATTCGACGCCGAAACCAAGGCATCAGCCGTGGCGCGCGAACGCGATGGCTTGAGCTGGGACGAGTACGGCGTCCTGCTTAACCGCTACCTGCAGCACGTCGAGTTCCTGTTCTCCCCCGAACTTTTCATCATCGGCGGCGGCATCTCCAAGCGTTCGGATGAATACTTCCCGCACCTGCAATTGCGCACCAACATTGTCACCGCCAAATTGAAGAACGACGCCGGCATTGTCGGCGCCGCCCTTGAAGTCGCCTTGCACCACAAGCTGGCAAAGTAACCGGTACCTCGTGATCGACAACGACGCCGTACGTGAAACCGCAATCGTCACCGGCGCCAGCCGGGGCATTGGAGCAGCCGTAGCGCTTGCTGCCGCCCGGAAAGGGTACGGCGTCGTCGTCAACTACTCCTCGGACGCCCCCGGCGCCGATGACGTTGTGGGGAAGATCCTCGCCGAAGGGGGTCAGGCCCTGGCCGTGCAGGCCGACGTCAGCCGTCCCGCCGACGTCGGGCGTTTGTTCGACACAGCCGCCGCATGGGGTCCCGTTACAGCAGTCATCAACAATGCGGCCATCACGGGCAACCTGATTGGAACACTGGCGGAGGTCCCTGCCGCGACCGTGCAGCGCGTCATGGACGTGAACGTCTCCGGCATGATCTTCATGTGCCAGGAAGCTGTCCGCAGACTCTCTACCGACCACGGCGGTCCGGGTGGTTCCATCATCAACATTTCATCGACAGCAACAAAGGCCGGTTCCCCCGGCACCTGGGTTCACTACGCGGCGTCGAAAGGTGCCGTGGACGTTCTGACGGTTGGCCTGGCAGCGGAAGTGGCCAAGCAGGGCATTCGCGTCAATGCCGTCGCTCCCGGCAGCACCAACACCGGACTCCACGCAGCTGCAGGAATGCCCGACCGCGTGGAGAGGCTCAACCCAACCATTCCCATGGGCCGGGGCGCTGAACCTGAAGAGGTGGCCGCGGCTGTGATGTGGTTAATGTCCGGCGAGGCCGGCTACATTACTGGAGCAGTCCTCCCAGTATCCGGCGGCCGCTAGAGCTGGCTTTTCCCGGAGCCTTTGGCTTCCTTGGCGCCGGCTTTCGCGTGGGCCTCGGCCTCATGCCGGAGCAAGGATATGGCGGATTCGAAGTCTTCGAGCGACTCGAATGCCTGATAAACGCTGGCGAACCGCAGGTACGCCACCTCATCCAGTTTCCGCAGTGGACCGAGAATGGCCAGGCCTACTTCGTGGGCGTCGATTTCGGCGGCACCCGAGGAGCGGATGTTCTCCTCGACTTCCTGCGCCAGCATGGCGAGATCGTCTTCGGTGACAGGGCGGCCCTGGCACGCTTTGCGGACGCCGCTGATGACTTTGATGCGGCTGAACGGCTCCCCGACTCCTGAACGCTTGATGACGGACAGGCTGGTGGTTTCCACCGTGGTGAAGCGTCGCCCGCATTCAGGGCATTGCCGGCGGCGCCGGATGGAAGTTCCGTCGTCAGCCATGCGGCTGTCGACGACGCGCGAGTCAGGATTCCGGCAGAACGGACAGTACACGCTGGGCCTCCCTGATCAGCTCCGGCCCACGTCCGACCGGCAGGGTGCCGGAAACGCAAAGGTGCCGGAAGATTCTCTTCCGGCACCAGTTTACGTTCGATGACACCCTAATGACAAGCTTGTAATTACTACATGTAGTGGTGTTGACCCGTACATGTTGTGGTCAGGTCGCCTCGGGCACCTGCGGTCTTCGACGTCAGCTTCGACCGCTGAAGCGGATCCTGACCGCATCCCCATGGCCCGGAAGATCCTCCGCGCCGGCCAAACTCACGATGTGGCCACTGACCTGCTCCAGAGCCGCACGGCTGTAGTTGATGACCTGCACTGCGCGCAGGAAGGTGGTGACGTTCAGCCCCGAGGAGAAGGCAGCCGTACCGCTCGTGGGCAGGACGTGATTGGACCCGGCACAATAGTCGCCGAGGCTCACCGGGCTGTAGTCCCCCACGAAAATGGCGCCCGCGTTGCGGATCCGCGCCGCCATGGCCGGTGCATCCGCCGTCATGATTTCAAGGTGCTCAGCGGCATAGGCGTTGCACACCGCAATCCCCTGTTCCAGGTCATCCACCAGCACTACACCCGATTGTGGACCGGAAAGTGCCTCAAGGACACGTGCGCTGTGCTTCGTGGCCGCTGCCTGCCGTGCCAATTCACCCACGACGGCGTCCACCAGGTCTGCGGAGTCCGTCACCAGGACAGAAGCAGCTTTAGGATCGTGCTCGGCCTGGCTGATGAGATCGGCAGCCACCAGCGCGGGGTGGGCAGTGGAATCGGCCAGGATAGCGATCTCGGTAGTTCCTGCCTCGGAATCGATGCCAACGACTCCCTTCACCAGCCTCTTGGCAGTGGCGACGAAGATATTGCCGGGCCCCGTGACGAGATCCACGGGCTCGATGGGAGGTACTCCCTCCGAACCGGGGATGCCGTAGGCAAACGAAATGACTGCCTGGGCACCGCCAATTGCATAGACCTCATCGATTCCCAGCAGCGCTGCCGCGGCAAGGATGGTGGGGTGCGGGAGTCCGCCGAAGTCCTTTTGAGGCGGCGACGCCAGGGCGATGGATTCGACACCTGCAGCAACGGCGGGAACAACGTTCATGATCACCGAGGAGGCCAGGGGCGCCAGACCACCGGGGACATACAGTCCAACACGCCCCACGGGAATCCAGTTCTGGCTGACAACCGCGCCATCGGCCAAAGCGACGTCAACATTGGCTGGACGCTGCTGGTCGGCGAATTGCCTTGCCCGGCTGATCGACTCTTCCAGCGCGGCACGGACAGTGGGATCAATGTCGGCCAGGGCCTTGGCAAGTGCCTCCGCCGGTACACGCGGGTGGGACTGTTCAACGCCGTCGAAATTCCTTGCAAGTTCCGCCAGAGCGGCAAAACCGCGACTGCGGACGGCTCCCATAATGTCCAGGACCTTCTGCTCCGCGTCCGCCATCGTCTGATGCTTCGCCCTGGGTACCGCAGCGCGCAGCTCAGCCAGCGAGAGGTGGCGGCCGCGGAAATCGATACTGCGGAAATTCAAGGAGGCAGCGGCAGGGGCGGAAGTATCCGAAGAAGTGGTCACCCGGCTATTTTACGGGCTTCCTGGAAAGAACCCCGAACAGCGCAAGTACGAACGTCACGAAGGCGACAGCACCGGGCCACAGGAAGAGGACGGCGTAGGAACGAAGGGTGAAACCGTAGTCCGCGCCCAGGGAAGGGTCCGGAGCCGGGCCCCATAGTTGCGCCGCAAGCAAGCCGACCACCCAGGCAATCGCTGCGCCTGCAGCGCCCCCTGCCAGCGCCAGCGCCAACCGCCGGCCGGCCCCGCTCCCCTGGAGCTTTCCGTCGAGAATGAGGCCCATGACACACCCTGCCACCAGCATCAGCCCGGCAAGGACCAGGTCGCGCGGCAACCACGAATCAGGGCTGGCAGGATTTGCCAGTTCGGGGTTACCCGATACCAGGTTTCCCCCGCCCGGCGCCAGGATCCACCAGAGAACGCCTACGGCTACCCCCGCCGCCGCAGGTAGGACAAGCCACAGGGCGTCCCGCGAACGCCAGGGAGTTGCGGCGTCGGGTTGGGTTTCCGCGGGAACGTGCACAGTGGGCTGAGTCATGGAACTCACATTAACAAAGGTTCACGTGTGCTCATTAAAATGGGGAAGTGGGGCACAGGGAGGAATACCCTGAGAGAAAGACGCCCCCGACCCAAGTTCCAGGAGATTCATCAACGTGGCAAGCGAACTATCCGGCTTCGAAAAGACGTTCAGGGAAATGTTTCGCCGCCATGCCGCCGGGGTGGCCATCATCACAGCAAACCTGAATGGCAAGCCCTTCGGCTTCACCGCCACCTCCGTTGCGTCCCTGTCCGCCGAACCGCCGCGTTTCACCTTCAACATGGCCCGAAGCTCAAGCTCCTGGCCGGCCATCGCCAATGCCAGCTACATTGGCGTGCACATGCTCGGACTGGAGAACCAGGCGCTGGCAGATCGTTTCGCCAAGACGCGGGACCGCTTCGAGGGAGACCACTGGGAGCCAGGTCCGTACGAAGTCCCCATTCTCAAGGACGTCGCAGGTTGGCTGGTGGGAAAGATCCAAATGCGGTTGTCGTTTGAGAACAACGCTGTTGTGGTCGTGGAGGTCGTGGACGGCCAGGTTGGCGACGACGGCGCTCCCCTGCTCTATCACGGTGGCGGCTACAGCCAGCCGAGGCCGCTGGACTACGAAATCTAGCCTCCTCCAGGATTCCGGCCATCCGGTGCGCTAATTGTCCAGGCAGGCCGGACCCAACAGGACTTTCAGGTCGCCAAAGAGCGATGGGCTGGGGTTGACCCGCATGTGCACGGGAAGCCCCATGACCTCAACCTTGGTGTCCCCCATGAGCTTGAGCCGGACCTCTGAGTTGCCCCGATGTGTCCGCAGCACATCCCGAAGGTCAGTAACCACCGCCTCGGTGGCCTTGAACGTCGGAATCGTGATCACCACCGGTCCGTTCACGCTCTCACTGAGGTCCGGCACGGAGAGTTCCATGCAGTTCAGCGTCACGGCGCCATCGTCCCTGCGCTGCAGGCGCCCCTTGACCACCACGATCAGGTCTTCAGCCAGGACGGAGGCGATCGGCCCGTACACCTGGCCGAAGAACATGACCTCCATGGAGCCGCCCAGGTCTTCAATCTCGGCACGGGCGTAGGCGTTGCCACTGGCTTTGGCGATCCTGCGGCTCAACGAGGTGATCATGCCCGCGATGGTGACTATCGCGCCGTCGTGCGGTCCGTCCTCGGCGATGATCGAGGTAATGGACTGCTCCGCATGCTGGCTGAGGACGCCTTCCAAGCCCTGCAAGGGGTGATCCGAAACATAGAGACCGAGCATGTCGCGCTCGAAGGACAGCTTGTCCTTCTTCTCCCATTCGGGAAGGTCCGGAATTTCCGTAGTCAGCGAAGCTTCAGGTTCCTGGTCCTCGAAGCCGGCGAAGAGATCGAACTGGCCGATTGCCTCATTGCGCTTGAGGGTGATGACGGAGTCGATGGCTTCTTCGTGGATCATGGCCAAAGCACGGCGATGGTGTCCAAGCGAGTCGAAGGCACCGGCCTTGATCAAGGATTCGATCGTGCGCTTGTTGCAGACAACGGCAGGCACCTTCATCAGGAAGTCCTTGAACGATGTGTAGCTGCCTTCCGTGGCCCGTGCGGAGACCATGGCTTCCACCACGTTCACGCCGACGTTTCGGATGGCCCCCATGCCGAAGCGGATGTCCGTTCCCACAGGGGTGAAGTTCAACGAGGATTCATTGACGTCCGGAGGAAGAACGGTAATGCCCATCCGGCGGCACTCGTTGAGATAGATCGCAGACTTGTCCTTGTCATCACCGACGGACGTCAGCAGGGCAGCCATGTACTCGGGCGCATAATGTGCCTTCAAGTAGGCAGTCCAGTAAGAAATGACCCCATAAGCGGCCGAGTGCGCTTTATTGAAGGCGTAGTCGGAGAACGGAAGCAGAATGTCCCAGAGCGTCTTGACGGCGGCCATGGAGTAGCCGTTGTCCTGCATACCTTGGGAGAAGCCGGCGAACTGCTTGTCCAGCTCCGACTTCTTCTTCTTGCCCATGGCACGGCGCAGGATGTCGGCTTGGCCCAGCGAGTAGCCGGCAAGCTTCTGCGCCACCGCCATAACCTGTTCCTGGTACACGATCAGGCCGAATGTCCCACCCAGGATTTCCTTGAGCGGTTCTTCCAACTCCGGGTGGATGGGAATTACTTCCTGGATCCCGTTTTTACGCAGGGCGTAGTCGGTGTGGGCGTTGGCGCCCATGGGTCCAGGCCGGTACAGCGCAAGGACAGCGGAGATGTCTTCGAAGTTGTCAGGCTTCATGAGCTTGAGCAGGGACCGCATGGGCCCGCCGTCGAGCTGGAACACGCCCAAGGTGTCACCGCGCGCCAGGAGCTCGTAGGAGGCAGCGTCATCCAGTGCGAGGTTTTCCAGGTCCAGGTCGACACCGCGGTTCATCTTGATGTTTTCCAGGGCGTCGGAAATGATCGTGAGGTTCCGGAGGCCCAGGAAGTCCATCTTGATCAGGCCGAGGCCCTCGGACGTTGGGTAGTCGAACTGGGTAATGACCTGGCCGTCCTGGAAGCGGCGCATGATCGGAATGACATCGATGATTGGGTCCGAGGACATGATGACGCCGGCGGCATGGACACCCCATTGGCGTTTCAGGCCCTCAATGCCCAGCGCAGTCTCAAAGACCTTGGCAGCCTCGGGATCCGTGGCGATCAGCTGGCGGAAATCACCTGCTTCGCTGTAGCGCTTGGACTCCGGGTTCTGGATGTCGGCCAGTGGGATGTCCTTGGCCATGACGGCAGGCGGCAGGGCCTTGGTCAACTGCTCGCCCATGCTGAACGGGTAGCCAAGCACACGGGAAGAGTCCTTGAGCGCCTGCTTGGTCTTGATGGTTCCATACGTGACGATCATCGCCACGCGCTCGTCGCCGTACTTCTTCGTGACGTAGTCGATCACCTCGGAGCGGCGGCGATCATCGAAGTCGACGTCGAAGTCAGGCATCGAGACACGGTCCGGGTTGAGGAAGCGCTCGAAGATCAGGCCGTGCTGGAGCGGATCAAGGTCGGTAATACGCATGGCGTAGGCCACCATGGAGCCTGCACCGGAACCACGCCCCGGACCAACGCGGATCCCGTTGTTCTTGGCCCAGTTGATGAAGTCGGCCACCACGAGGAAGTACCCGGGGAAGCCCATCGAGGTGATGACCCCGAGTTCGTAGTCAGCCTGCTTGCGCACCTTGTCCGGCACGCCCTGCGGATAGCGGTAGGCCAGCCCCTTGTCCACTTCCTTGACCAGCCAGGAGGTTTCGTCCTCGCCCGGCGGGCAAGGAAAGCGCGGCATGTAGTTGGCGTCGGTGTTGAAGGACACCTCGCAACGTTCGGCAATGAGCAGCGTGTTATCGCAGGCATCCGGGTGATCACGGAAAAGCTCACGCATTTCCTGCGGGGATTTCAGGTAGTAGCCGCTGCCGGAGAAGGCAAACCTGGATCCGCCGTTGTCGTACGTGGGCTCAAGAAGCGTGGAACCGGACTGAATGGCCAGCAGTGCCTCGTGCGCCTTCGCATCGTGCTCGTGCGTGTAGTGGAGGTCGTTCGTGGCCACCAGGGGAAGGTTCAGGTCCTTGGCCAGGCGCAGGAGGTCCCCGGTGACGCGGCGTTCAATGTCCAGGCCATGGTCCATCAGCTCGCAGAAATAGTTCTCCGCGCCAAAGATGTCCCTGAACTCTGCCGCGGCCTCCAGCGCCTCGCGGTACTGGCCAAGCCGAAGGCGGGTCTGGACTTCGCCGGACGGGCATCCGGTAGTGGCAATAAGCCCCTCGGAGTACGTATTGAGCAATTCCCGGTCCAGGCGGGGCCACTTGCCAAAGACGGAATCCAATGAAGCAATGGACGAAGCCCGGAACAGGTTCCGCATGCCAACGTTGTTGTAGCTCAGAAGCGTCATGTGGGTGTAGGAACCACCACCGGAGACGTCGTCCTTGCGCTGGCTCTCATCCCCCCACCGGACACGTTCTTTGTCCCCCCGGGCCGTACCAGGGGTTACGTAGGCTTCTACACCGATGATCGGCTTGATGCCCTTGTCGGTGGCCTTGCGCCAAAAATCGAAGGCACCAAAGAGGTAGCCGTGATCAGTGGTGGCCAGGGCGGGCATCCCCAGGCGTTCGGTTTCATCGAACAGCTCACCCAGTCGGGCCGCTCCATCCAGCATGGAGTATTCGGTGTGGGTGTGCAGGTGGACGAACGAATCATTGCTGGAAGTCACCACGACAGTCTACCGTCCCGCCCCCGACAAAATGCGGAGCCCTTGGACCGGGCAGGCCCGGAACGGTTGCCTAGGCTGAGCCCGTGGCCAGCAGGTCCAAGGCGTACTGAAGGTCCGCCGGGTAGTCGCTGGTGACTTCCACCCACTCGCCGGTCCGCGGGTGTGTGAAACCCAGTTGCCGGGCATGAAGCCACTGCCGGGTCAGTCCCAGGTTTGCTGCGAGACGGGGATCAGCACCATAGGTGAGATCGCCGGCGCAAGGGTGCCGCAACGCAGAGAAGTGGACCCTGATCTGGTGCGTGCGGCCCGTTTCCAGGTGCACCTCCACCAACGTAGCTTTACCAAAGGCTTCCAGGACCTCGTAGTGGGTCACTGAGGGCCGGCCGTCTTCGATCACCGCGAAGCGCCAGTCGTGGCCGGGGTGGCGGCCGATCGGGGCATCAATTGTGCCCTCAAGCGGATCCGGAAGTCCTTGGACAACCGCGTGGTAGACCTTGTCCACCGTGCGTTCCTTGAAAGCCCTTTTGAGGACCGTGTAGGCATGCTCGGTCTTGGCCACAACCATCACGCCGGAAGTGCCGACGTCGAGCCTGTGGACAATGCCCGCACGCTCCGGTGCTCCCGACGTCGAAATCCGGTAGCCGGCTCCAGCCAGGCCTCCGACCACCGTGGGCCCCACCCAACCAGGCGATGGATGCGCCGCCACTCCCACGGGTTTGTCGATGACAACGAATTCCTCGTCATCCAGCAGGATCTTCAGGCCTTCCACAACTTCCTCCACGACTTCCAAGGGATCCGGCCGCTCGGGAACCGTGACGTCCAGCACCGCGCCCGCAATGAGCTTTGCTGACTTGCCGAGAGCCGCACCGCCGCTGGTGACGTTTCCTTCGGCGATAAGCAGCGCCGCAGCAGAACGCGAAATGTCCAGCAACCTTGCAAGGCCGGCGTCAGCCCGCGCTCCTGCAAGGTCCTCAGGTACTACAACCGACTCACTCACCGACAGTCTCCCCGCTGGAGCCCGGAGCCGGATTGGCTGGCTTCGCTGACTTCGGTGCGGCCACTTGCCGGGTGCCATCCATGCCCACCCCGCGCAGGGTCAGCAGGCAAATGATGACAACGCCCGACACCACAGCGGAGTCGGCGATGTTGAAGATCGCAAAGTTTGGTACCTGGATGAAATCCACAACATGGCCCATGGCGAAGGACGGTTCACGGAACAAGCGGTCGGTCAGGTTTCCCAATGCACCGCCAAGCAGCAGCCCAAGCGACAATGCCCACCAGGCGGAGCCGAGCCGTCGCAACTGCAAAAGGATGGCTACAGACACCCCGGCCATGACGATCGTGAATATCCAAGTGACGTTCTCACCGATGGAAAAAGCTGCCCCTGAATTCCGGATGTAGTACCAGTGCAGCAGTGGTGGCAGCACTGGAATGCGCTCACCTTCTGTCATGGTGCTGGTCACCCAGAGCTTGGTGAGCTGGTCAAAGACATAGGCAAAAACCGCAAAGCCGGCAAAGAGCCAGAGCATTGCAGGACGCCATTTCCGGACGGGAAGTTCCGGCCGGGATGCGTCGTCGGTGAGGTCGTCGGTCATAGTGCTTTCGTTCGTGGAGCGTTGGGGGCTGCTGTCAGGGTGTTAACAGCAAAAGCCGGTGGCAGAGGAGACCCCAGCCACCGGCTTTCAGAATACTTGCTAAACGTCAGCGGTTGCTTCGCCGACCTCAGGGGCAGCGACGGAACCACGGGCGTCGAGGTCGCGCAGCTGGCCCTCGATGTATGCCTTCAGGCGTGAGCGGTAGTCACGTTCGAAACCACGGAGCTGCTCAACCTTGCGCTCCAGGACCGAACGCTGCTGCTCAAGGGCGCCAAGGATCTTCCGGGACTTCTCCTGGGCGTCGTTGACCAGGCTGGAAGCCTCGATCTGCGCCTCAGCGATAATCTTTTCCTTCTGCTGTGCACCGTCGGCAACGTGCTTGTCGTGCATCTGCTGCGCCATGGCCAGCAGGCCTGCAGCGGACTCAGCGGTCGGCGTAACACCGTTGCTGGGAGCCGGTGCCTTGGCGGCGGCAGCCGCAGCGGCCTGCTCGGCTTCCTTCTTCTTGGCAGCCTCAGCAGCCTTCGCTTCGGCTTCCGCCTTGGCCTCGGCTTCCTTGTCCACCTTGGCCGGGGCAGGAACCTTCTCGACGACCGGAGCCGCAGCAGTTGCCGCGGGCACAGCCGAGCCAGCTTCGCCGAGCTTCTTGCGAAGTTCGTCGTTCTCCTGGTTCAGGCGGCGCAGCTCAACCACGATTTCGTCGAGGAAGTCATCTACCTCGTCCTGGTCGTAGCCTTCGCGGAACTTGGTCGGCTGAAAGCGCTTGTTGACAACGTCTTCTGGCGTCAAAGCCATCTGGTCACCTCGTTGGTCTAGTTAGTCAGTAGGCCTTCCGGCCGTTCAAAACTACGGTACCTAAATATCATCTGGTTCCTCCAATTCAACACCATCGTGTTGAATTGGAGAATTTGCGGCCTTCAGACCCATCGCGAGCCCCCGGTTCCGCGGTACAGCATCACTGCGCAGCTACGCCAGGCTGCTGCTCACCGCCATGGCAATGCTCACGGCGATAATCAGGATCAGGAAGCCCAGGTCCAGGGAGATTCCACCCAGCTGCAGTGGAGGTATCAACTTGCGAAGCCTCCTCAGTGGTGGGTCTGTCACCGAGTAGACAACATGGGCTGTTACCAACGCCACACCGCGGGGACGCCATTGACGGGCGAACATCTGAACCCATTCGAAGATCAGCCTGATGATAAGGGCAATGAAAAACAGCAACAACACAATATAGATAAGGCCGAAAACAATGCCCACGAGTTAGCTCAGATCTCCCACTTGTTCCGGAACGCCGATCGGTCCTTACTATTGCAACACAGATGCCAGGCAGGTTGACCCGCCTGGCATCATCGTAGCGATCGTTCTTAGCTCTGGTTGAAGAAGCTGGCCTGCGTTTCGCTGGCCTTCTTGTCGTCCCCGATGACTTCAACATAGGACGGCGACAACAGGAAGACCTTGTTGGTCACCCTCTCGATGCTGCCATGGAGGCCAAAGACCAAACCGGCCGAGAAATCCACCAAACGCTTGGCATCTGCCTCGCCCATATCAGTGACGTTCATGATCACGGGAATGCCATCCCGGAAGCTTTCGCCAATAATCTTGGCGTCGTTATAAGAACGCGGATGGACTGTGGTGATCTGCCTCAAACCCGAGGCATCTTCGCGGCTCGACGCCGCACGCTTAATGGGTGTCACGGGTGCGCGGTATTCCTCTTCGGCGTCAACAGTGGGCATTTCACGGACAACTTCCCGGACGGGTGCAGGCGCTCGGCGCTCTTCCCGGTCCTGTGCCTGGGGGCGTTCTTCGTCGTGGTGCGCGACGGCCTGCTCAGATTCGTAGTGTTCATCGCCGTCGGCGAGCCCAAGATAGATCATTGTCTTGCGCAGAGCGCCAGCCATGGTGCACTCCTATCGTTTCTGCAGTAGGCGGGCCGCCATGACTTGACATATTGGAACCCCGGCCCGTCATTCCAATACTTTGACGCTACCCCACGGCCGGACGCGAACCGAGAATATCGGAGCCAATTCTCAGGTGTGTCGCCCCAAACTTGATAGCGGCCTCAAGGTCCTGGCTCATCCCCGCTGATATCCCTGAAGCAGCCGGATGATTGGTCCGAAGTCCTGCGGAAACACCCGCAAGCCGCTCAAAGGCCGCTTCAGGATCTGCATCCAGCGGGGCCACAGCCATCACCCCGGCGAGCCTCAGTCCTGGCGCGGAAGCGATCATTGCCGCCAGGGATTCCACGTCCGAGGGCCGCGCCCCACCACGGTGCGCCCCGGCGTCGTCATCCAAACTGACTTGGATGTAGCACTCAAGGTCATTCCGGCCTGTGGCGTCCTGTTCGCGGGCGACTGCCTTTTCAAGTGCCTCAATCACCTGGGGACGATCCACAGACTGCACCGAGTAGGCGTATTTAGCCACTGATTTCGCTTTTTTGCTCTGTAATTGGCCAATGAAATGCCATCGGACGTCCAGGTCCGTGAGTTCGGCGCTTTTGCCTGCAGCCTCCTGGTCCCGGTTCTCGCCGAAATCCCGGACACCCAGCGTGGATAGTCGCCGGACATCAGCTGCCGGGTGGAACTTGGTCACGACGATCAGCCCTGGCAGATCCACGCGTCCCGCCGCAGCCGTCGCCGCGGAAATCCGCGTCTGAACAATCTCAAGCCGCCGGGCGAGTTCAGTGGTGCGGGCATCAGAACCTGCAACGCCGGACACCGCGTTATCTTGCCCAAGGCTAGTCATGAGTCCACACCAAACCTGCGAATCGCCCGGTACGGGAATCCCGCCGGTAGGAAAAAAGGGAGTCATTTTCCAGGGTGCATTCCCCCGAGTACTCAACGGTGACGCCATCTTCGGCCAGCTGGGCGCGAACACCGGCGGGAAGGTCCAAAGCCGGCGTTCCCCACGATGTGCTCGACCAGGCGGCAGGTGCCACCTCGGCAACTTCTTCGCGAAGCTGCTCGGGAACCTCATAGCAGGAGCCGCAAATAGAAGGCCCCAGCCAGGCACTGATGTTCAGGGCACCGAGCATGCGCATCTCGTTGACGGTTGCCGGGACAACAGCGGAGGCTACGCCCGGCCGGCCTGCATGCGCGACAGCGATGACGGGACCGCGATCGCCTGCATCTCCAATGAGGACCACAGGAACACAGTCAGCCACCATGACCGACAATGGCTGGGCAGCCTGGCCACCCGAAGGCACTGAGACCATTGCATCCGCGGTGGGACCGGGACCGTAGCTCGAAATAAGCGCGACCTCATTGCCATGGACCTGGTCCATGTACTGAAAGCTACGGTTGCCCAGGCCTGCGGCATCGTCCAACCGGGAACGACGCGCAGTCACATCCCCGGGGTTGTCCCCCACATGGAGGGCCAGGTTCCCGGCGCCTGTGTCCGTGAAGGCAACAGAAACGCCGGGCCGTACTTCATTGCGCCACCAAAACACGGGATATCGACTCTCGAAGCCCGCTTACTTCAGGAAATCGGGAACGTCGAGGTCATCCGAGCGGCTACCCGACAGGTCCGGCTCCACAACGGCCGGAAGGTCGACGTCGAAGCCGGAGTCCGCGGGGAGCGCCGACGGACGCTGCTGGCCCCAGTTGCTCAGGCCGGCGGCGCCGATACCTGCAGTTGCATGCTGCGGTGCATTCGCGTTGGACGGAGCGGTACTCGGCGCGGCAGGACGCTCTGCAGGCACGGGGTTCTGCGCGGGACGCGACTGGTCCATGGACGGAGAGGTTGCCTTGACGTCGTCGAACCCGGCGGCAATGACCGTGACACGGGCTTCGTCGCCGAGGGCGTCGTCGATGACCGCACCGAAGATGATGTTCGCTTCCGGGTGCGCGACTTCCTGCACCAGGCGGGCTGCCTCGTTGATTTCGAACAGGCCGAGGTCTGAACCACCCTGGATGGACAGCAGCACGCCATGCGCGCCATCAATGGAGGCTTCCAGGAGTGGCGAGGCGATGGCCAGCTCGGCAGCTTTCACGGCGCGGTCTTCGCCACGTGCGGATCCGATACCCATGAGCGCGGAGCCCGCACCCTGCATGACAGATTTGACGTCGGCGAAGTCGAGGTTGATGAGGCCCGGGGTGGTGATGAGGTCCGTAATGCCCTGGACACCGGAGAGCAGTACCTGGTCAGCTGAGCGGAAAGCGTCCAGGACGGAGACGTTGCGATCGCTGATGGACAAGAGTCGGTCGTTGGGGATCACGATCAGGGTGTCAACTTCGTCACGCAAGGCATCGATACCTGCTTCGGCGGAGCCCGCACGACGGCGGCCCTCGAAAGTGAAGGGGCGGGTCACCACGCCAATGGTCAGCGCACCAAGGGAGCGGGCGATGCGCGCGACTACAGGGGCTCCACCAGTTCCGGTGCCACCACCTTCGCCGGCCGTCACGAAGACCATGTCAGCGCCGCGGAGAACTTCTTCGATCTCGTCAGCGTGGTCTTCGGCGGCCTGCTTGCCGACCTCGGGGTTGGCTCCGGCGCCGAGGCCGCGCGTAAGCTCACGACCGACGTCGAGCTTGACGTCGGCGTCGCTCATGAGGAGCGCTTGCGCGTCAGTGTTGATGGCAATGAACTCGACGCCCCGGAGGCCGACCTCGATCATGCGGTTGACTGCGTTCACGCCACCGCCGCCGATGCCGACGACCTTGATGACGGCCAAGTAATTCTGCGGTGCTGCCACGTTTCGTGCCCCTTGCTTGTGTCCTATAGCGAAACTGATCGAGTCCAACTTGAATCCTTGGACCTTAACCCTCTAGTTGAAGGTTATAGTTATGTCAAGTAACTCTACTGCGACGGTATTTCCTCCGCTTCGCACATGCAATGACCGCTTGCGCGTGTCGCTTGATTGTCGCGAAATAAGGTCACCGAGGCCCGCAGGTTACGTGCTCAATGCTCTTTATTTGGTGAATGGATGCCGGGGCACGCTGACGTCGTAGACGTTCACGGGGACTTTGGGATCCGGCGGCATCTTCAGCAGAGCCTCAAGTGCCTTCGCCTTCAGTTCCTTGTCCTCGGCATTGCCCCACACTACCGTCTTTCCGTCCACCAGTTTTAGCTCGACGGCATCAGGCGACGCAGCAGATGCCGTGGACATCCTGGCCAGCACATCGGCCGGCAAAGTGTTCAGGACAGCCGCAATCGCTTTAAACAGCCCGGTGTTGGTGGCACCTGCACCGGCGTCGATCAGGGGCAGCGCCACCGCGGACTGATCCTGCGTGGCTCCCAGCTGAACACCATCCACATCCACCATCACAAACGTGTCACCCTGCTTCAACAGGGCCACCGGTACGCGCTCATTGACGTGCACCAGCAATTCCGACGGCGGCCTTGCCTCCACGGTTGCCGAACGTACCTGGACCAAGGGCTTCAGGAGCTCATTGACTTCCTGCCCGCTCACCTGCGGCAGCGGCTTGCCCTCCACGGCTGTCAAGGCCTTCTGCACGTCCTCAGGCGTCAGCAGCTTGGTTCCGTCCACCGTGATGGTCCGGACCGCGAGCACGGGTGAATAGATGGCACCCGTTATGAGCACCGCGACGAAAGCCGAAACGATGGCGAAAGTCCACAGCAGGAGCCGGCGCTTGCGTTTGCCCTTCGGCTCGGGAAAAGCAATCACATTGTCCGGGCCGTTTTTTGGAGAAGGCTCAACTGACCTCTGGGCGCTGATGACGCTTGCCGGGGAACCACCCGCCGGACGGCCCTTATTCTCCCGACCGGAATCTGCCGCGGGCTTGAAGGTTGGCTTGCGGGTGCTAGCCACCCAACGCCTCCACAATCACCGGGCCGTAGGCAGTGACATCTCCGGCTCCCACGGTCAGCACTATGTCACCCTCACCAGCGGCCGCCACAATGGCTTCCACAGCTTCGTCGCCGGAGACCAGTCGTCCCTGGGAGAGCCTGTCAGCAATCAGCGAACTAGTGACACCGGGGATGGGGTCTTCACGGGCAGGGTAGATGTCCAGGACCAACGCCGTGTCCGCAGCATCCAGCGCCGATGCAAACTCCGCAGCGAATTCCCGGGTCCGGGAAAACAAATGCGGCTGGAAGAGAACGTGGACTTTGTTGCCGCCAGCCACGGAGCGGGCTGCGGACAGGGCTGCACGCACTTCGGTTGGGTGGTGGGCGTAGTCGTCGTACACACGCACGCCCCTCCCCTGCCCCTTAAGTTCAAAGCGCCGGGACGCACCGGTGAAGTGTCCAAGTGCCGTAGCTGCCGTCTCTGGCGCTACGCCAAGCTCCAAGGCGACGGCGAATGCGGCTGCGGCGTTCAGGGCGTTGTGCCTTCCGGGGACCTGCAGGTTCAAGGTGTAGCTGGCTCCATCCACCGCTACCGACACATCACCCGGACCAGCATCGCCAAGCCGGATATCGGCGTCGTGGCTTGTCCCGTACGTCAGCACACGCGTGGTTCCCTTGGCGGCTGTCCGCTCCGCCAACGCGCGGGCGCCGGGGTCGTCCGCACATGCCAGGAGGACTCCGTGGGGCGGCAGGAGCGCTGCGAAGTTATCGAAGGAGGCGAAAACAGCTTCCGCGGTTCCGTAGTGGTCCAGGTGGTCGGCTTCCACGTTGGTGACGACGGCGATCAGGGGACGGTAGTTGAGGAACGAGCCATCGGACTCGTCCGCTTCAGCCACGAAAATGTCCGAGGAACCGTGGGCCGCGTTGACCCCCAGCGCCGGGACGTTCGCGCCAATGGCAAACGACGGATCCAATCCTGCCTCCTTGAGCAGGACCGCAACCATGGACGTGGTGGTCGACTTGCCGTGGGTGCCGGCGATGGTGACAACCCTGTGGCCGCCCATGGTCGCAGCCAATGCCTCGGAACGATGCAGCACGGGCAATCCGGCCTCGCGGGCCGCCGACAACTCAGGATTGTCAGCACGGATTGCGGAGCCGGCAACAACAGTCTGGGCATCACCCAGATTGCCGGAGTCGTATCCCACTGCTATGCGGGCACCTGCTGCAGCCAGGTCATGCATGACCGGAAGGTCCTTGGCGTCAGTACCACTCACAGGAACACCGCGGGCCACCATGATCCGGGCGATGGCAGACATTCCCACCCCGCCGATGCCGATGAAGTGTACTCGTCCAAGGGACTCAAGTGGTGCAATCGCGTGCGTCATGCGGATACCGCTTCCAAGACAAGATCAGCCATGCGCTGATCGGCGTTTCTGATGCCAAGGGCCTCGGACCTGCGGGCCATTTCGTCCAGCCTCCCGCGATCCGATACGAGCGGAATGAGCTCTTCTTTGAGCCATTCCGGGGTGAAATCTTTGTCCTGGACCATCAGCGCTCCGCCGGCCTCCACCAGCGCGGCTGCATTAAGCGCTTGCTCACCATTGCCGATGGGCAGGGGCACGAACACCGCAGGAACCCCTACTGCTGCCACTTCGCTGACCGTTGCGGCTCCGGCACGGGCGAGCAGGATGTCGGCGGCAGCGTAGACATCCTCCATTCCGTCCACGTACTCCACCTGCCGGTACCCATCGGCGGCGAGGGTTCCGCCGTCGTTATCCAGGACTGCCTTGCCGGCACCGGTGATGTGCAGTGTTTGGATCCCCGCAGCTGCCAGCTCGGGCAAGGCGGCAGCCACAGCACGGTTGATGCTCAGGGCTCCGGAGGACCCACCAGTCACGATCAGGGCAGGACGGTCCGGATTGAGGCCCAGCGAAGCCTTGGCAGCAGGCGCGGCCCCGGAGCGGTCCAGTCCCGAGATTGCCCGGCTCATGGGCATGCCCACATGGCGGGCGCCGCGAAGGCGTGTACCGGCAAACGCCACGGCAACATGGCGGCTGAACCGTGCACCCACGCGATTCGCGAGCCCTGCTTTCATGTTGGCCTCATGGATCACGATGGGCGTACCGCGCCTGCGGGCTGCCAGGTACATGGGAGTGCAAACGTAGCCGCCCACGCCCACCAGGACATCTGCCTGGGCCTCATGGAGGATTCGTTCCGCTTGCTTGACGGCTCCCCGCAACCGTCCCGGAAGCTTCAGGAGATCCAGGGACGGTTTTCGTGGCAACGGGACCCGGTCAATCGTGGCGAGCTTGTACCCGGCCGCTGGGACAAGCCTGGTTTCCAGGCCCGACGGCGTGCCCACAGCCAGGATGGCAGCTTCCGGACGCTTTTCCTTGATTGCGTCAGCGATGGCCAGCAACGGACTGACATGGCCAGCCGTACCACCGCCTGCAAGCACGACGGACAAAGGCTTGGACGCGTGGGAGGAATCTGAAGTCATGAAGTGCTATTTACTCTTTCGTGCGGTCTTGGACAAACGACGCGGCAAGAGCCGGGGACGCTGTTGTGGTGGCAACTGTCCGCGGGCCAAGGACAACACTACGCCCACGCCGCACAGCGACATCACCAAGGCCGAGCCACCTGCAGAAATGAAAGGCAGCGGAACACCGATCACCGGAAGCAGCTGCGTCACCACTGCCATGTTCATGCTTGCCTGTCCCAGGAGCCACACCATGATGCCACCGGCGAGCGTGCGCTGGAACGGATCGGTCTGCCGTACAACGACACGGAAAATGGCGATGCCGAGGATGGCGAACAACACCAGGACCACCAAGGTGCCCACCAGGCCCAGTTCCTCGCCGATGATGGCAAAGATGAAGTCATTGTGGGCCTCTGGAAGCCAGTTGTACTTTTGCCGGCTTTGCCCCAGCCCAAGTCCGGTCCAACTGCCCTGCGCCAATCCATACATGCCGTTGGTGGACTGGTAGGTGAAGTCGGAGTCTGCAGTGCAGGAATCCCCTGCCATGCCCAGCCAGGCCGTCACCCGGCAGATCCGGTTTGGACTGATGATTGTCATGGCTGTAGCGCCAATGGCTCCGGCGACGCCCGCAATTGCCAGCATCTTTGTGGGAACTCCGGCAAAGTACAACCCTGCGGCGACGATGGCCATGACAACGATCGCTGTGCCCAGGTCATTGCCCACGAGGATCAGCCCAAGGACCAGGCCGGCCCCTGGGACCACCGGTATGATCACGTGCATCCAGCGGTGCAGGTATTTCTCCTTGCGTGCCAGGACTGCAGCGATCCAAACACAAAGGACCAGCTTCGAAACTTCCGAGGGCTGGATGCTGATGCCGCCGATGTCGATCCAGTTCTGGTTGCCCAGGGTGCTGCGACCGAAAACCTGGACAAGTATCAGCAGGACCACAACGGCACCGAGGCCCCACCAGGAGAGCCTTTTCATCCAGCTGACGTTGGTCCGCGAGATCAGGTACATCGCCACCAGTCCGACGACGCCAAACATCGCCTGCTTCAATGCATCGGCGTAGGGCGACTTGCCTTCGGAGATCGCTTCCACACTGGATGCGGAGAGCACCATCATCACACCGATGGCGGTCAGGGCCAGGGCGCATCCAAGAATGAGGTAATACGTGGAGCTGTTGGGAGCTTTGCTCTTGCCCTCCAGGCCTTCCCAGAAGGAGCGAACGTGGCCCCGAAGCCGGGCGGGCTTCCTGCGGGCAGCCGACGGAGCCTGGGCCCCGACATCCCCGGAAACCTTGCCGCGGCTGCGGGTGGGCGTGCTGACCATTGTTACTCCTCGGTGGTCTTTGCCTGCCCTTCCACGAGCTCGCGTACTGCCTGGACGAAAGCGTCGCCACGGTGAGCGTAGGAAGAGAACTGATCCATGGATGCAGCCGCCGGAGCCATGAGCACGGTGTCACCTGGCTCCGCCACGCTGGCCGCTGCCCTCACAGCCTGGGCCATGATGGTCTCACCAAAAATCGGCGAGGAGGCGTTACCGTCTGCGGTCTGCACACTTTCAGTGTCGCCCTTGGGCTGGGCTATCACGGGGACATCCGGTGCGTGTCGCTGGAGCGACGCTTCCAAGGCCTCCGTGTCAGTGCCGATGAGCACAACCGACTTCAAACGGGGAGCGTGCTCCTTGACGAGGTCATCGTAATTGACGCCCTTGGAGAGTCCCCCTGCGATCCACACCACATTGTGGAAAGCCGAAAGAGCGGCCGAGGCAGCGTGTGGGTTGGTGGCCTTTGAATCATTGATCCACAGCACGTCGTCGTGTTTGGCCACGAGCTGGATACGGTGTGCACCGGGAAGATAGTTGACCAAGCCCTGCTTCACGGCGGCAGGCTCAACCCCGTAAGCACGGACGAGGGCAGCTGCGGCCAGGGCATTGGCCACCATATGGCGCGGTGCCACTGGCCCAAGATCGGAGATGGACGCGAGTTCGGCGGCTGAGTTTTTCCGCTCTTCGATAAACGCGCGGTCAACCAACAATCCATTCACGACGCCCAGCATGCTGATGCCAGGGGTGTTCGTGGTGAATCCGACCGCGCGGCAGCCTTCCACGACGTCCGCGTTCTCCACCATGCGTTCGGTTTCAATTTGATCGGCGTTGTAGATGGCGGCCTTCTGCGTGTTCTCGTAGACCTTCGCTTTGTCTGCAAGGTACGACGTGTAGGAGCCATGCCAGTCCACGTGGTCCTCGGCGACGTTCAGGCATACGCTGGCCACCGGTGACAGCGAATGGCTCCAATGCAACTGGAAGCTTGAGAGTTCCACCGCAAAAGCGTCGTACTCCACCGGATCCCTGAGCGCGTCAAGGATGGGCGTGCCTACGTTGCCCACCGCAATGGCCTTGAGTCCGGCCGCCTGCAGCATGGACTCTGTCATCCCAACCGTGGTGGTCTTGCCGTTGGTGCCGGTGATGGTGAGCCAATCAGCGGTCTTCCGGCCAGCCCGTTCGCGGACGCGCCACGCCAATTCGACGTCGCCCCACACGGGAATGTGCTTGCGTTTGGCGGCGGCCAGCAAGGCTTGGTCCGGGCGCCATCCCGGCGAGGTCACAATGAGCTCGGGCTTGTTGCCGTCGATGAGGGGAAGGACCTTAACGGCCTCTTCGCCCAGCAGTACATCCACCGCACCCACGATTTTCAGGGTATCGGCCTGCGCCTCTGCTTTCGCCGTGGTCGAGGCATCCACCACCACAACTTTTGCGCCAAGTTCGATGAGGGTATCTGCGGCAGCAAAACCGGACACGCCGATTCCTGTCACCACCACCCGCAAGCCACGCCAATCAGCATCCCAGCTGGTGAGATCCTTGAGGCGGTCATTGGCCGACTGCGAGCTCTCCTGGTTTGCGTTCACAGCAGCACCACCCATTCAGCGTAGAAGATTCCAAGGCCTGCGGCCACGAAGAGCCCGGCAAGAATCCAGAAGCGGACAACAACCGTGACCTCTGCCCAACCCTTCAGTTCGAAGTGATGTTGCAGTGGGGCCATCTTGAAGACGCGTTTACCACCCGACAGCTTGAAGAAGCCAACCTGGATGATGACGGAAAGGGTGATCAGGACGAACAAACCACCGATGAAGGCCAGCAAAAGTTCTGTGCGGGAGAGGATTGCGAAGGCGGCAACAGCGCCTCCGATTGCCAGGGAACCAGTGTCACCCATGAAGATCTTGGCCGGTGATGTATTCCACCAGAGGAAGCCCACCAAAGCGGCGCTCAGGATTGCCGCCAGGAGCGCCAGGTCCATGGGGTCGCGTACTTGGTAACAACCGCTGCCCGCCTCACGGGGCGAACCGCAGGCCTGGTTGTTCTGCCAGATCCCCATGATCGTGTAGGCGCCGAACACCATGATGGACGCTCCCGACGCGAGGCCATCCAGGCCGTCTGTCAGGTTCACGCCATTCGTAGCCGCAGTGATAATGAGGTTGGACCAAATGACAAAGAGAATTGCGCCCAGGATGGTCCCGCCAAAGGCGAGATCCAGCCAGGGGATGTCACGGACGAGGGAAATTTGCGTGGAAGCCGGACGGAGTCCGTCCTCGTTGGGAAACTGCAGCACGAGAACGGCAAAAATGATGCCAACGGCGGCTTGCAGGATCAGCTTGGCACGGGCGTTCAGGCCCAAACTGCGCTTGTTGGAAATTTTGATGTAGTCATCCAGGAAGCCAACGAAGCCCATTCCTACCATGAGGAACAGCAGAAGCAGCCCGGACGCGGAGGGCCCCTCGGACCGTGGATTCATCATCCACATGATCAAGTGGGTCACGAAGTAGCTGATCAGGACCGCCGCAACAACCACGGTCCCGCCCATGGTGGGCGTGCCTCGCTTGGTGTGGTGCGAGGTTGGGCCGTCGTCGCGGATGAACTGGCCATAGCTCTTTGCCACCAGGAACCTGATGAACAGGGGCGTCCCTATCAGGGCCACCAGAAGGGCGACGCCGGCGCCGATCAAAAGTGCAATCACAGCAGCTCGTTCCCTTCGCTTGCGGCATCTTCAGCCGCGCTTTCCCCGGTGGACTCGGCCCGTGGGGGTAATGCTATCCGATCACCCAAATGCCTCAGCCCCACCCCATTGGAGGACTTGAACAAAACCAGGTCCCCGGGTTGCAGCTCCCGTTGCAGGAGTTCGTAAGCTTCTTCGGCAGTCTCCGTGAACGAACATTCGTCTCCCCACGAACCTTCCTGGATGGCCGATATGTAAAGGGCCCGCGCTTCGCGTCCCACCACCACGAGCCTGGAGATGTTCAGGCGAACCACCTGTGTTCCCACGGCGGTGTGCTCGCGGATGGAATCCTCGCCGAGCTCCAGCATGGCCCCAAGCACGGCCCAGGTCCGTCTGCCCTGTCCAAGATCAGCGAGTGTGCGCAGTGCTGCCCGCATCGACTCAGGATTGGCGTTGTATGCGTCGTTGATGATGGTGACACCGTCAGGGCGTTCGGTTCGTTCCATGCGCCAGCGGCTGGCGGCGGACTGGGAACTAAGCGAGGAAGCAATGCCTGCCGCCGGGATGCCCGCGGCAAATGCCGCAGCAGCGGCAGCCAGCAGGTTCGTCACGTGATGGCCGCCGATCAGGCGGCTGTGGACGCGAACGGAAGGGCCGCCGTCGGGCAGTACAAGATCAAACTCGGGGTGGCCCTCTGCATTGACCACAACGTTGCGCGCTTCCACGTCTTCGTTCGTCGCTGGAGAGGCGCTAAAGCCCAGGACTTTGGCCTTGGTGCGGGTCTTCATGGCGGAAACCCGGCCATCGTCCAGGTTCAGGACAGCCGTACCGTGCTCACTGAGCCCTTCAACGAGTTCGCCCTTGGCCGTGGCGATGTTTTCCACACCGCCGAATTCCCCGGCGTGCGCGGTGCCGACCACCAGCACCACACCAATATCGGGCTGCACCATACCAGCGAGGTACTTGATGTGCCCGATGCCGGTGGCTCCCATCTCAATGACGAGGAAGCGAGTGTCCGTATCGGCGGCAAAGACCGTCAACGGGACGCCGACCTCACCGTTGTATGAGCCGCGCGGAGCCACCGTGGGCCCGGCTTGGGACAACACGCCGGCGAGTAGGTCCTTGGTGGTGGTCTTGCCGGCGGACCCGGTAATGCCGATGACCGTAAATTCCTCACCGCGCTGTTCCCGGGCGGAGCGGATGCGGCGGATTGCTTCGGCAGCAAGGGCTCCCATGGCGAGCACGGCGTCATCGACGACGACGGCGGGATACGGCTTGCCGTCGACATCGGTGACCTCGCGTTCGGCCAGCACCAGGACGGCACCCCGCTCGAAGGCAGCGTCGACGAAGTCATGACCGTCCGCGTGTTCGCCGGGCTTCGCCACGTAGAGCGAACCAGGTGTAGCTTCCCGGGAATCAGTGACGACGGAAGTGGGCGCGATGTCCCCGTCTCCCGTTAAACGGCCATGGGTGATGTGGGCGATCTCCGCCGCAGTAAGTGCAATCATCTCGGTTTAGGACTCTATCCGCTGGTCCGTTGAAACGCTGAATCCCCTGGATGTCAAGGCGGCCCGCAATTCCACTCTGTCGTCAAGGGCGAGGTTGACGCCCTTGACCTCTTGCCATACCTCGTGGCCGCGACCTGCGATGAGGATGGTGTCCTTCGGGGTGGCCAACTCCACTGCACGTCTGATGGCGGCATCCCGCGGCGAGGATTCGATGATTTCACTGGTCAGGTTGCCGGCCTCACGGGCAGCATAGGCACCTGCCAGCACCTCTGAACGGATAGCTGCTGCATCCTCATCGTGGGGGTCGTCGTCGCTGACGATGACAATGTCTGCCAAGCGTGCGGCGATCGCACCCATCGTAGGACGCTTGCTTTGGTCCCGTTGCCCGGTGGCCCCGAACACCACGATCACACGGGAGCCTTCTTCGCGGGACCGCACAGCCTGAAGCGCGCGGGCCAGGGCATCCGGGTTGTGGGCAAAGTCCACCACGGAGGCCGGCGCGGTGGAGATGAGCTGCATTCGTCCGGGAACGGCCACGGTAAAGGGATCGTGGGCGTCGAGTGCGCCCTGGAGGGTCTCTGCATCGACGCCTGATGAAAGGACCATGATCGTGGCCAGGGCCGCGTTCGCCACGTTGAAGTCACCCGGCAAGCCAGTGTGTACGCGCAGGGCACGGCCGTCCGTGTGCCGCAGTTCAAAATCGGTGCCGAGTCCACGGGCCGTGGTTGAGGCCACGGACCAATCGGCAGGGCTGCCTCCTGTCGTGGCAGTAAGTGTGGTGACCGGAATGTCCGCTGTTCGCGCCAGGTTGCGGCCCCACTCGTCGTCCACCATCACCACTGCCTGGCGTGCCCGTCCTGTGGTGAACAGCTCAGCTTTGGTGCGGAAATACTCGTCCATGCTGCCGTGCAGGTCCAGGTGGTCCTGGGTGAGGTTCGTGAACCCGGCGACGTCGAACATCACGCCATCCACGCGGTGATAAGCAACGGCGTGGGAGGACACCTCCATGGAGGCCGCCTCCAGCCCACGTTCCCGCATCAAGGCAAGCAGTGCATGGACGTCGGTGGATTCCGGCGTCGTCAACAAGCTCGGAATGGGATCTCCCCCGGCCAGGATTTCGATTGTTCCGATGAGCCCCGGGGTTTTACCCAGGGCACGGAGCAAGGAGTTGATGAAGTACGTTGTGGTCGTTTTACCGTTGGTCCCGGTCACTCCGAACAGCGTCGGGAACCCGCCGTCGTCCGGCTGGCTGCGGTAGATCAGGGCAGCCAAACGCCCGACGACGGTGCGCGGCTCCTCGACGATAAGGACAGGTACGGGCTGCTCGCCTGCCAAGGCAAGCTGCCGTGCCCCGGCGTCGTCCGTGACTACGGCGACCGCGCCGGCGTCGACCGCTTGGGGGACGAAGTCGGCACCATGGCGCGAAGCGCCGGGCAGGGCCATGTAAAGGTCACCGGGTTCAACGGCCCGGGAGTTCAGCGAGATCCCCGTCACTCCCCTGGTTCCGCCGTCCGCCGGGACGGCGACACCCAGGGTTTCTGCAATGGTCGACAAAGGCACTGCAGCCACAGACGCCGGACGAAAGCCGGATGTGCCGGTCTCCGGCGTCTCGGCATGGAAAGCGGCCTCTTTGTGCTCTGACACGTGGTTCTCCGTTGATGCTCGGTGGAACGACCGGCTTGGGGCCAGCGGCGCCCAGCCGGTAGTGATGGATCAAATTCTTTGGCCGAAACAGACGCCCAAGAAGCTTACTTGACGAACTGCGGCAGGCGCGCGGGGGTCCCGGTGGATGGCGCCACGTTGTAGGTCCTGAGGACCTGCGACATGACCGAACGGAACACGGGCCCATTGGTGATGCCGTAGATATTTCCCCTGGGCCGCTGCAGCACGACTTCGACGATGAACCGGGGGTCATCCATCGGCGCCATGCCCACCATCGAGGCCGTGTACCCGTCAAAGCCGGCGAGCCCATCTTCGCGGGGTGCTTGTGAGGTTCCCGTCTTGGCGCCTACGCGGTAGCCATCAATGGCTGCGTCCTTGATCTGCCCCTCGGTCACTGCGCTTTCCAGGATGTCCCGCATTTGTTGGGCAGTTTCCTTGGACACCACCTGCCGGGACTCCTTGGCGGGAACCTTCTGCTCTTCACCCTCGGGGGTGATGTAACTGTCGATGAGCCTGGGCTGCAACATCACGCCGTCGTTGGCGATCGACTGGAAGGCCCGCACGGTTTGCAGCGTGGACTGCGATACGCCCTGACCGAACAGCACCGTGTATTGCTGGCGTTCATCCCACTGATCGGGCTTTGCGAGGATACCCGTAGCCTCCGCGGGAAGGCCGATGTCCGTTTGCTCGCCCACGCCGAATTTCTTCAGCCATTCATAGCGCTGCTCTTTGGTCAGCCTGCTTCCCGCCATCACGGTCCCGGTGTTCATGGACCAGCCCAGAATTCCGGCCAGCGTGCGTTCTTCGGTGCCGTGCTCGAACGCATCGGTGAACGTCTGGCCGTCAATGGTGTAGGACGGCGGGATAGTGAAATGGTCCAGCGGGAAGGACTTACCCTCCTCGATCACGGCAGAGGCAGTGATCATCTTCTCGACGGATCCGGGCTCGTAGGCGGCCGTTACAGAACGCACACCCCTGTCCTTGGCATCAACTTTCCCGGGGTCGTTGGGGTCCGGGGCATTCGTGTCGGCCAAGGCAATGAGATTGCCTGTCTTGGTGTCGATCACAATGATGGAACCCCACTCGGCGTTCATCTTGTTGACCTGGCTTTGGATGGCCTGCTGTGCGAAGTACTGGATGTCCGTGTTGAGCGTCAGCTTGACGTCGCTTCCATCCACAGCCGGCGTGAGTTCATCAGTTGCCACGGGAATCCTGAGGCCATCGGCGCCAATCTCGAAAACACGCTTGCCCTCGGTACCGCGGAGGACCTGGTCCTGGGTTTGCTCGATGCCTGCCTGGCCTGTGGTGCCGTCCTGGAGGAAACCCACCACCCCGCCTGCCACGCTGCCGTTCGGATAGACGCGCTTACTGACGCCTTCGGCGGCAACACCTGGAATATGCAGCTTGGAAATGCGGTCTTCAAGCTCGGGTTTCACATCCTTGGCCACCGTGAAGTACTTCTTGTCGCCAGTGAGGGACTCCCTGACTTTGGCGGGATCGGCACCGAGGAGCGAAGCCAGTTCGGAGATACCCTGGTCCCGCGGGATGGTCTCTACTTCTTCGGTCTTCTCGTTGTAGCGCTTGAACTCAGCGGTGGCGGTGTTCAGGACCTGATCCACAACAATGTTGTAGCGGATGACACTGCTGGCCAGGACAGTGCCGTTGGCGTCCAGGATCCTGCCGCGTTCGGCCGGCAGTACCTGCGGCGTGAGGCGGTTCGCAAGGGCCGCCTCGGCCATGCCACCGACATCAAGGCCTTGCACCATGAAGAGTTTCCCGCCCACCACCAACAGCAGTGTCAGCATGATGCCAAGACCAACCCGGAGCCGCTTCCTCGCCGCCGGCACCTTCGTCTTTTTTGATTTGCCGGGGTTTTGCGCCACGTGGATTCCTTGCTGCTGGCCTTGCGTCGGTGATCTTGCGGGCTATTGCCCTGGTGCCTTCTGCCGGGGAGCGGGAACGGATCCCCCGTGAAGCTCTGCAGGCGTCTGGGCTGCGGGCTTGGCAGCGGGCGCAGCCGGTGTGGCCGCAGGCGCTACGGGTGTTGCCGGTTTGAGGTTTTCCAACGGATCCTTGGTAGTCACCGAGGGCACCACATCAAGCTGGCCGGCAACGGCGGGAGGGGCGATCACGGCCGCAGGGTTGTCACCCTTTACAGCCGGGGTCGCCTTTCCGGTGACCGTCATGGTGTTCAGATCGATCTGGCCCTTGACGGTGGACTGTACCATTCCCAATTCTGCAGCCTTTGCAGCCAGATTCTGGGGAGCCTCGAAGTTCTGCTTCTTCTGTGTCAGATCCTGGTTTTCCTTGTTCAGGGTGGCTGCTTCTGATTTGAGCTGCACCAACCGGTACTGGGCCGTGGATACAGAAATGTTAAGGACGAGCACTGTCAGCAGGGCGGCCGCCATCACCACGAAGCACAGGACGACAAAGGGAGTGCGCCGCTTCCCTGGGGCGCTGCGCACAAGCGAAAGCGGCGTACGGGCCTTTCGACCGGCGTCGGGCTTGCCGGCTGGAGCCGGAAGTGCCCTGGCCGTGTTGCCTACCACGGAGGGCAGTGTCTTCGCTGCGGCGGTGCTCATGCGACTCTCCTTGGCTTGATGCGCTCCACGGCCCTGAGTCGGGCAGACGCCGCGCGCGGGTTCTCGGCAATTTCTGCGGCCGTAGGCACTTCCGTGCCTTTGGTCAGTGTTTTCAGTTCGGGTTTGTGTTCTTCGAGTTCAACCGGGAATCCGAGCGGTGCTGAGGACTTGGATCCGGCCTGGAAAACGGACTTTACGATCTTGTCCTCCAGGGAGTGGTAGGACATGACGACAATCCGCCCACCCACGGCAGTCGCCGCGACGGCGGCTGGGATAGCCCGTTCCAGGACGTCGAGTTCTTCGTTGACCTCGATACGCAGCGCCTGGAAGGTCCGTTTGGCCGGGTGGCCACCACTCTTGGCGGCAGCAGCAGGTACTACACTGCGGATTTGCTCAACGAGTTCTCCGGTAGTGGCGAAGGGCTTCTCGGCGCGGGCGTTCACAATGCGATTGGCGATCCTGCCGGCAAATTTTTCCTCACCCCACTTGCGGATGATGCGAACCAGGTCTTCTTCGCTGTAGTTGTTGACGACGTCCGCTGCTGTCTGTCCGCGGCTGGTATCCATCCGCATGTCCAGTGGCGCGTCATACGAATAGGCGAAGCCGCGTTCGCGCTCGTCCAACTGCAGGGACGAAACACCCAGGTCCATGAGGATGCCATGGACCTCCGGGATGCCGAGATCTGCAAGGACGTCCTCGATTTCGTCATAGACCGCATGAACCAGGTCCGTGCGGTCGGAGAAGGGCTCCAGCCGCGCGCCAGCCAAGGCCAGCGCTTCCTCATCGCGGTCGATCCCCACGAGGTGCAAGTCCGGGAATCGCTGCAGCATGGCCTCGGAGTGGCCGCCCATGCCCAAGGTGGCATCAATAACAATCGGGGTCTCACCCCTGGACCGGGCTGCTTCGAAGCCCGGGGCGAGCAAGTTGATGCAGCGGTCCTTCAGGACGGGCACGTGGCGCTCAGATGTGGGCTTTGCCGCGTCCTGCTCTTCCACGTTGCCTCCTCTTTCCTCAATCGCTTGCATTCAGTTCCTTGGATCGGATCCCCATCCGCGCCTATCGTTCCGCCGGCCTGGCCCAGGGGAAGTTGAGCCAGGAAGACAGTTCGATGGGCGGCTGGAGATCCCATCCAAGGACCGGGGCCAAGGCCCCATCCCCCGGTTAGATGAACCCGGGCAGATTGTCATCGTCGGTTTCCGAGAAGGCTGCTTCCTTCTCGGCGAGGTATTCATTCCAAGCCTCGGCATCCCAGATCTCCGCGCGGGTACCGGCACCGATAACTGCCAATTCCCGGCCGAGCCCTGCATAGGCCCGGAGCGCCGGCGGAATCGTCACGCGCCCCTGCTTGTCAGGTACCTCGTCAGAGGCCCCAGACAGGAAAACCCGAATGTAATCACGAGCCTGCTTGGAGGACAGTGGTGCCTCCCGCATCGATTCGTGAATGCGCTCGAATTCCCTCTGGCTGAAGACGTAAATGCAGCGTTCCTGACCCCTTGTGAGAACCAGGCCCTCGGCAAGTTCCTCACGGAACTTCGCGGGAAGTATGATCCGGCCCTTTTCATCAAGGCGTGGGGAATGGGTGCCAAGAAACACCGGCCCACCGCCCCTCAGTCAAGGTGCCCGTTCAAACCCAACCCTGCCAATACCCTCTTATGTGCTCCACTTTACTCCACAAAGCCCCACAGTCAACGCACCACGGACCGTTTCTCCACCACTTTGAGTTTCCGAAGGCGCGTGAATGCCCGGATTCAATGGCGTGGTGGGAAGTGGAGGGCAAGTGGAGGGCAGAGGAAGGCCTGGGGCATGCCCCATGCCCCCCGGTCGGAATCGGGTGCAGGGATGGCCGCGCTCCGCGTCCACAGCGGCTTATCAACCTCGAAGGGGTGGAAAGTGGAGGACGGGGGTTAAACGCAAAAAGACCCATAAAGGGTCCTTTG
Organism: Arthrobacter sp. 1088; assembly: GCF_031455315.1. Lineage (NCBI taxonomy): Bacteria > Bacillati > Actinomycetota > Actinomycetes > Micrococcales > Micrococcaceae > Arthrobacter > Arthrobacter sp. 1088. Next base: position 57,785 of record NZ_JAVDSM010000012.1, on the reverse strand, counting down.
TGTCCCCTGCCACCCAGGGGCATGCACCAGGTATAGGCGCAGGTTATTCAGGAATCGTCGCGTGGAAGGGATCCGGTTCCGGGCTAATGCTTGCGGCCACGCTCAATTGTCGTCGCGGCGGCGCTCGTCCCAGCGCTCCTCTAGATTGCTCATGAACGAACTCTTGGACTTGGACTTTCCGGCTTTCCCTTTCCGGGCCTTGCCGAACGCCGCGCCCCTAAGAGTCGCAAAGTAGACACCTGCGCCCATCACCACAAAGCCGAGGACGCCAACAAAAATTTGTTGAAGCGACACGCCGACCAGCAGCAAAAGGATGCCTGCGATGGCACCAAGGACACCAATTATCACGTGCCGGGTTGACCAGCTGCGGATGGGATCCGAACCCATGGTGTTGGCAAACTTCGGATCGTCCTCATGAAGCTGCTTCTCAAGTTGCTCAAGCAGCTTCTGTTCATGCTCCGAGAGGGGCATCGCGACCTCCTTTAGTCAGCCAGCGTCTGGACGAATCGCGGCCTGTGCGTCTGTTTCCAAAACGATCGGGCCACGAAAAGCGTTCCCCAAAAATTTCCGCCTTGTTAGCGGACATCCTGGGACCGACTGCTCAGGAAACAGCTGTCCAGACGATCTAAATATCTGTACTAATTAGGATAGTTTGTCAGGCGCTGTTCTGAAAGACGCGCGGAAGGCGCCTGCGTGGCATCGCAGCGGTCATTTCACGTCAGGAGTCTTGCCCGGATCCAGGAGCCTGGCCGGGAGCAATGTTTTGGAGCCGAAGCGTTCGGCGACGCGGTCAAGGGCCTGCTCCGCGGCACGCCAGTTGTCATCGCGCCGGTCAAGGCTGAGCTGCATGGACGCTTGGCCGGCCGGTTCCAACTGCTCCGCACGGACACCCACGAGACGAACGCTCATGGATCGTGCCCCCAAGGATTCCAGGAGTTGCACGGCAACCTGGTAAATAAGCTGGGCGCTGTCAACGGGAGTATGCACCGTCCGGCTGCGGGTCACCGTGGAAAAGTCGGCGTACCGGAGTTTCAAAGCTACGGTACGGGCCAGCATCCCGGAACTGCGCAGCCGCGCCGCCGTGCGATGGGACAGCCTGAGTAGCTCCCTGTGCAGCAGGGCATCGTCCGCCGAATCTGTGGCGAAAGTCTCCTCCGCGCCGATGCTCTTTTCCAGCCGCGTAGGAGTGACCGGCCTGGGATCCATTCCCATCGACAGCCTGTGCACGTGCTCTCCGCTGGCGCCAAGGACCTTTTTCAGCGATGCCACCGGCGTAGCCGCCACGTCAGCCACTGTCCGGATGCCGAGGCGCGCCAGCACCTCGGCGGTCTTGCCGCCGACGCCCCAGAGGGCACTGACCGGCAAGCTGTGAAGGTAGGCGATGGTGTCCTCGGCGTCGATCTGGAGGATGCCGTCCGGCTTGCACCGCGTGGATGCGATCTTGGCCACAAACTTGGTTCCGGCAATCCCCACTGAAGCGGTGATACCAAGTTCAGACCGAACACGACGACGGATGAGATGTCCGATGTCCAAGGGAGATCCGAGACGGCGGATTGCCCCACCAACGTCCAGGAAAGCCTCGTCAACGCTCAAGGGCTCCACAAGGTCAGTAATGGAGGCGAAGATCTCCATGAGCTGTGCCGAAACCTCGTAGTAGAGCTTGTGGCGCGGGTGGATGATGACAGCGCCGGGGCACATCCGCATGGCAATGGCCATGGGCATCGCTGACTTGACACCTGTGGCCCGCGCCTTGTAGGACGCGGACAAGACGACGGAGCGTTCGGCAGGGAAGCCGACGATCACTGGCTTTCCACGCAAGTCCGGCCGGCTGCGCAGTTCCACGGAAACGAAAAAGGCGTCCATGTCCACGTGCAGGATGCTGGTTCGCCGCTGTTCCCGCAGGGCGTCGTGCGCGCTGCGGGCTGGTTCGCTGCCGGCGCTTTGGGCGCCACCGAATGCTTCCTGCCTCACAACGGCAATACTATGCCCGGCCACTGACTAAACTGGAGGCACAGTCCCCCCGTCAGCCCAAGGAAGGATACCCCTGTGAAGCTCTTTGGAACTCCTCAATCGCGAGGGTTTACCCTGCTCGCAGCGAGTGTCGCCCTGGCGGTTTCCGCCTGTACTCCATCCCCCGGCAGCCCGGCTGCCACACCCGCATCCGGGAACTCCCCTGATTCCTCCACGGCTACGACCTCTTCCACGGCCTCCGACCCATCGTCGTCACAGGCTCCTGGCACGTCCGCGTCAGCCGGACCCGTGCCCGGCGCGACGGCCACAGTTGGCGCTTTGGTCCCGGGCTTTCCGGAACAGCTCATCCCGGTGATGCCCAAGACGTCCGTGCGCTCCAGCAGCTTTGACAAGAACGTATCTCCTGCCACCGTTGCCCTCGTAGGAACGGTCAAAGCTCCGCCGGAAAGCGTGGTGGATTACTACAAGACCTCGCTTGAAGCACAAGGATTCAAGGTTGTTCCAGGCCCAGAAGCCGTAGGAAACGTCACATCAATCGACTTCATCCGCGGTGACGGTGAGACGGTCAACGTGTCGGTGAGGCAAAAGGAAGGCGTTTCCACGTTCACCATCGGCGCCAACGTGGCGGCCGGGTCCGTCAAGTGACGCCGGTTTCCCAACTCCACACGGAGCAACTCGAGTTTATTGCCGGCGTCGCCGGGAAGCTGAATGGGTTCCTGGCGGTCCAGCAGGACATGATGGCTACGATTTCCCCGGACGTCGCTCCCCTCATGGGGTCAATATCCAGCCTCGTCACAGGCGGAAAACGGCTTCGTGCACTGATGTGCTACTGGGGCTGGCGGGGTGCGGGCGGTCCCGCGGGTGACGCGGACATCCTGACGGCCGGCTGCGCTTTGGAACTTTTCCAAGCCGCGGCCCTCATCCATGACGACATCATTGACCGTTCCGATACGCGTCGCGGAGGCCCCAGTGTGCACCGCCGCTTCAGCCAACTCCACGAGGCCAACGGATGGGCGCTGGACAATGAACGGTTCGGCCACGCCGCGGCGATCCTGACCGGCGATTTGTGCCTTTCCTTCAGCGAGGAATCCTTCACGGAAATCGGCCCCAGGGCAGCCGCAGGAAGTGAAGCGCGCCGTATTTTCAACCTCATGCGGGCCGAGGTAATGGCAGGGCAATACCTGGACATTCTTGAGGAAGTAGCCGGCCCGGTACGCGATCGCGCGGGTTCCGTGGAGCGCGCCACCTCGATTATTCGCTATAAATCCGCCAAATATTCCACCGAGCACCCCTTGGCCCTGGGCGGAGCATTGGCGGGCGCATCGAAGGACCTGCTGAAGGCATATTCGGCATTTTCATTGCCCTTGGGCGAGGCGTTCCAATTGCGCGATGACGTCCTGGGCGTTTTCGGCGATCCGGAGACAACGGGAAAACCTGCCGGCGATGACCTCCGGGAGGGCAAGCGGACAGTGCTCGTTGGGTTTGCCATTAATCTGGCTCCCACGGATCAAGCCACGTACTTGGACGAAATGTTGGGGAAACCGAATCTGGGTGAGGACGAAGTTTCCACAATCCGCAACATAATGGTCGAGTGCGGCGCCCTTGATGCCACGGAATCCCTCATCGACGAGCTGAGCGACAAAGCCTTCGCTGCCCTGGAACAACTGCCGCTGGAAGAATTACCGCTCACGGCATTGCGCCAACTGGCTGAGGCAGCTGTCAGCCGGGCCGCCTGACGGGGCATTTCCAGACGTTGAGACGACGACGGCGGTCAAGAACCGCCGTCGTCCACTGTTTAACTGCTTATGGGAATCTGAGCGCCGGCTAACCGGCAACCAGGCGAGCGACTGATCTACCAGGCGAGCGATTGGGCGCGACGCCGAATCTCCGTCTTGCGTCCTTCGCGCAACGAATCGACAGGCCGTCCCCGCAATGAATCGTCAGGCGTAAACAACCACACGATGAGTTCTTCGTCGTTATAACCAGCATCGCTAAGAACCGCGATGGTCCCCTTCAAGCTGTCTACGACGTGTCCATCTTGAATAAACAGGGCAGGAATCGAGCGGATATTCCGCTCTCCCCGCCTGATGGCCACCAGCGCACGCTCATCCAACAGTCCATGGACTTTGGTGATGGAAACTCCCAACAGCTCGGCGACATCCGGCAGCGGCAACCAGTCGGAAACAAGGCTTTCTACATTACTCACGGAACTAGGTTGCCACGCCGGGCTGCCAGTCGCCTAGCCGGAGTACGACGACGGTCCCTCCATGCGCGAGAAAGTCGCCTTTCCAGGGGGATGAATTCAGCGACGGGATTTCCATAGTGCAGGAATTGTTGTGCCGAATGAATAAGTGTGAGAGATTCACACTGATCACAGTTGCAACATTGATAACATTGATAACATCAGTAACATTGGCAACACTGGTAACAGCGGCAACACAAACTATTCCCGCTGCTGAGATGAGGACACACTCCATGACGACGCCCCGCTCGCCGAAACGAACCATGAGCATGCCGGTAATTGCGGCAACCACGGCTGCGCTTCCCGCCGTGGTTTTGTCCTCGCTTGCCTTGGCCCAGCCAGCCACGGCTGCACCGGCACCCCAACCGCGCAAGATTCCGGCTACCCTCGCGGCAGCCATGAAGGCCCAGGCCACCAAAGCGGGCAACGTGATTCCCGCCCAAGCGGTTGCGGCAACGCTTCCTGCCGCCCTGAGGCCCATGGCCCCCGCTGTCCCGGACACCTACAAGATCGTCCGCGGAGACACCATCAGTGCCATTGCACGCCGCTTCAACCTGGACACGGCCGCTGTCCTGCAGCTGAACAAGCTCACGGCAACAACGCTGATCTACCCTGGCCAGACCATCAAACTCACTGGCACCGCCCCGGCCGCCCCTGAACAGACGCCGGCGCCTGCGGCACCTTCGAATGCCACCACCTACACGGTGGTTCCGGGCGATACGCTGGGCGCGATCGCCGCCCGGCACGGTGTCCCGCTGTCCAGCATCTTCAGCTGGAACAACCTCAGTGGAAGCTCCATCATCTACCCCGGCCAGAAGATCAAGGTCAGTGGCGGCTCTTCGCCCTCGACTCCGCCTGCTCCTGCCCCCGCCCCGGCACCTGCGGCCACTCCTGTCGCCAGCACAGGCTCGTATACCATCAAAGCGGGCGATACCCTCAGCTCCATTGCATCGCGTCACAACGTTTCGTTGTCAGCGCTGATGAGCGTGAATACAGTTTCGGCGACGACCGTCATTTACCCCGGGCAGAAGCTCACCATCCCCGGCACTTCGTCGCTGCAGCCCGCCGGGGAGACCAAGCCACTGGTGCCGAGCACCTTCCTCGGCTTTACGTACCCGCCCGCTGTTGTCAGCTCTGCGAACGAAAACAAGGCGCTGTTGAACGCTTCGCCGGTCCCGAGCCGGGATGAAATGAAGTCAATCGTGGCTGATACCGCCCGCCGCATGGGAGTCAGCCCCTCCTTGGCACTCGCTTTCGCCGAGCAGGAATCCGGCTTTGACCAGCGCGCGGTCTCCCCCGCCAACGCCATTGGAACCATGCAGGTCATTCCTTCCTCGGGCCAATGGGCATCGGATTTGGTGGGCCGCAAGCTCAACCTCCTGGATCCATATGACAATGCGACGGCCGGCGTCGCCATCATCAGGGCACTCATCGCCACCAGCAAAGACCTTGACAACGCCATCGCCGGTTACTACCAAGGGCAGTACTCGGTCAGCAAGTACGGCATGTACGACGACACGAAGCGCTACGTCGAATCGATCAAAGCCCGGCAACGCACTTTCGGCTAGGCCGTCCCAAGCACCTTTGGACGAGGCCCGGATTCCCCGCGGATTCGGGCCTCTTCCCTGCCTCGTTTAGGATCGTATGGTGCAGGAACCAACGCAGGACCACCTCATCGGGACCACGGTGGACGGGCGCTACCACGTCCGCTCACGCCTTGCCAGAGGTGGAATGTCCACCGTTTACCTGGCCACGGACCAGCGCCTGGAGCGCGACGTGGCCCTCAAAGTCCTGCACCCGCACCTGGCCAACGACGAAACATTCCTGGCACGGCTCAGCCGCGAGGCAAAGGCCGCCGCGAGCCTGTCCCATCCCCACGTTGTCAGCGTGCTGGACCAGGGCGAAGACGGGCATATCGCTTATCTGGTGATGGAGTATGTCAAAGGCCATACGCTCCGCGACGTCATCAACCAGCAGGGTGCACTTCCGCCGCGCCTGGCCCTCGCCCTGATCGATCCGGTCATCGAAGGCCTGGCGGCAGCCCACGGATCCGGACTCATTCATCGGGACATCAAGCCCGAGAACGTGCTCATAGCGGAAGACGGCCGGATCAAGGTAGGGGACTTCGGATTGGCCAGGGCTGTCACGGCCACCACAAGTACTGGCGCCTTGATCGGCACGGTCGCGTACCTCGCCCCCGAATTGGTGCTCGGCAAACCCGCTGACGCCCGCAGCGACGTCTACTCAGCGGGCATCATGCTCTACGAAATGCTCACAGGCAAGCAGCCATATGCTGGTGAATCCCCGATTCAAGTTGCTTACCAGCACGTCAACGCCGTGGTTGGCCGCCCCTCCGAGGCTGCCCCCGGTCTTGCCGAAGACCTCGACGAACTTGTGCAGTGGTGCACTGCCGTGGACGCCGAAAACCGGCCCGTGGACGGCTCCGCCCTGCTATCGGAACTGCGCCACATCCGGACCACACTCAGCGACGAGCAACTGGACCACAGGCAGCCGTCCTCCCGCCCTCTCTCCCCTGCAGCTGCTGCCGGGGCAGTTGGTTCCGTTGGGGCAGCTGCTTCCGCGGGACCCGGTTCCGGCGCAACCCCGCAGGAGAATCCCACCGAGGCCCTTGCCACTACAGCATCGCCCACGGAATTCATTCCACATCAAAGCAACCCGACAACCGTCATGGCAGCGCGGCAACCACACAACGCCGGCCTCGCCCTTCCCGGTGCGAACGATGACCCGCGCCAGCCCGGCAAACGGGAGCAAAAAAAGCTGGAGCGGCAACAGGCTAAAGACCAAGCCCGGGCTGCTGCTACTCCTGTGCGCCCCCTTCGTGAAGGCAATCCCCGCCGACGCGCTGCGATTTGGACAGTCGTGATCGTGATCCTGGCCCTGCTGGCAGGTTCTGCCGGTTGGTTCTTCGGCATGGGCCCTGGATCTCCAGGCACGGTTCCCGATGTCAAGAACAAGACAGTGGCCGAGGCCCAACAGCTCTTGCGAACGGCAGGATTCCAGTCTGAGCCCCAGGACGTATTCGACGACGACGTCCAGGCCGGTCTCGCCGTCGGGACTGAACCAAAATCGGGGGAAGTGGTACGGAAATTTCAACCCATCGCCCTCTTCGTTTCGAAAGGCGCACAGCTCTTTGCACTGCCCGGGCTGACAGGCGGAACCCTTGATCAAGCGAAGACTGCACTGAACGCCGCCCAAATGACGCTCGGAAATGTCACGGAGGCGTTCGACGAAAAGATCCCTGCGGGCATTGTCATCTCCCAGGACCCTGCGCCGGGTAAAGAAGTCCGCCACGGCACGCCGGTATCCTTCGTCGTCTCCAAGGGACCCCAGCCCATCCCCGTTCCCGATGTTCGCGGCTTACAGCAGGATGCTGCCGTGAAAGCAATTCAGGACGCTGGCCTGAAGGCAGTCATTGCCCCTGAGACTGTCAATGACAAAACCGTGCCCAAAGGCGCCGTGGTGGCACAGACGCCTGGCAACGGCACGCTCGTCCGCGGCGAATCAGTGACCCTGACGGTCTCCAAGGGACCCAAGCTTGTGAGGGTGCCGAGCTTTATTGGCAAGCAAGCCAAAGATGCGCAGAAGGACCTGGAAAAACTGGGTTTCGACGTGAAAATCAATGCAATTCTGGGCGGCTTCTTCGGGACTGTGCGAGACCAGAATCCCGTAGACACCGAGGTCCCGGAAGGCTCGGTCGTCACCTTGACCGTGGTCTGATCCAGGACGTACACAGGCGTACACGGAAAAGGGGCGGTCCGGATTCATCCGGACCGCCCCTCTTCTGTAGAGTCCACCATACCTACCGCTTGGATAGTGCTCCTGCGACCAGGAAGGCCATCTCAAGTGACTGCATGTGGTTCAGGCGCGGGTCGCAGACAGACTCATAGCGGTCCAGGAAAGCGTCCTGGTCGATGGGATCTGCGCCACCGAGGCACTCGGCGACGTCGTCGCCGGTCATTTCGACATGCAGGCCGCCCGGAACCGTACCCAGGGAGTGGTGTACTTCGAAGAATCCACGTACTTCGTCAATGACGTCGTCGAAGTTGCGGGTCTTGTATCCGTTGGGCGAGGTCACCGTGTTGCCGTGCATCGGGTCCGTCACCCACAGGACCTGGGCGCCCGAAGCGGTAACACGCTCGACGACGGCAGGCAGCTTCTCGCGGATGTTTTTGGCCCCCATGCGGGTAATGAATGTCAGGCGCCCGGGTTCGCGGTTCGGGTCCAGCTTGTCGATAAGGCGCAGGGCATCGTCGCCGCTGGTGGTGGGGCCTAGCTTGACGCCAATGGGGTTCCGCACACGGGAGAGGAAGTCCACGTGCGCATGATCGAGTTCGCGGGTCCGCTCGCCGATCCAGAGGAAGTGGGCGGAAGTGTCGTACGGCAGGCCCGTCCGGGAGTCGATGCGGGTCAATGCGCGCTCGTAGTCCAGCAGCAGCGCCTCGTGGCTGGCGAAGAACTCAACCCGCTTGAGGGCCTCGAAGTCAGCACCACACGAGTCCATGAACATGATGGCACGATCAATGTCACGGGCAAGGGACTCGTACCGGGCATGTGCCGGGTTCTCAGTGAAGCCCTTGTTCCACTGGTGGACCAGCCTCAGGTCCGCGAAACCGCCCTGGGTGAATGCCCGGATCAGGTTCAGTGTTGATGCGGACGTATGGTACGCCTGCAGCATCCTGCCGGCGTCGTGCGCGCGGGACTCGGGCGTAAAGTCGTAGCCGTTGACGATATCTCCGCGGTACGCGGGAAGCGTCACGCCGTCGCGGGTTTCATCGTTGGACGAGCGTGGCTTGGCGAATTGGCCTGCCATGCGACCCATCTTGATGACCGGCATCGCCGCACCGTACGTGAGCACGACGGCCATCTGGAGGATCGTCTTGACGCGTGCGCTGATCTTGTCCGCCGTGGCGGCTTCAAAGGTCTCTGCGCAGTCTCCCCCCTGCAGGAGGAAAGCCTTGCCCTGGGCGGCCGCAGCCAGGCGCTCCCGAAGAACGTCAACTTCGCCGGCAAATACCAAAGGTGGAACGACGGAAAGTTCCTTAACGGAGGCCTTGAAGACTTCAGAGTCAGACCACGTGGGCTGCTGGGAAATCGGCAGGTCCCGCCAGGCGTCGAGACCGGGGTAATTTGCAGCCCCACTCTGGGCGGTGCTGGCGAGTGGGTCTACTACAGGGGGTGCGGTGTTCGCGGTTAGCTCAGTCACCCTTCAAGAGTAGTAGCCTCCGCCAAGGTTGGGGCACTGCAGGCGTAACTGTCCTTGCCGGATGCGTCACAGTCACCCGCTGGTTGCTCCCCCGTTTTCCTTGGGCCCGTCCTTGTCATCAGCGATGTCCGAAGGAACCTCCTCGGCTTCTTTGACTTTTCCAACCGTCCCGGGTCCTTTGCCATCCATCCGGGCCTTGACCACAGCTGCATATTCGTCCACATACTCCTGACCGGAAAGCCGCATCAGCTCGTACATGATTTCGTCAGTTACGGCCCTCTGAATGAGCCGGTCATCTTCCATGCCGTAATAGCGGCTAAAGTCCATGGGCTGGCCGAAGATCACACCGATACGCCGGATACTGGGCAGCCTCTTGCCAATGGGCTGGACCTTTTCCGTGCCAATCATGGCCACCGGCACTACGGGGACACGGGTCTGGAGTGCCAGCTTGGCGACACCGACCTTCCCGCGGTAAAGCTTGGCGTCCGGACTGCGGGTGCCTTCGGGGTAGATTCCCAAGAGGCCGCCGGAATTCAGGACGTCCTTCCCGGCTTGCAGCGATAGCTCCGACGCGGCTCCGCCGGAACGGTCCATGGGCAGTTGGTTGGTCAACCTGAAGAACAACGCCGTCAAGCGGCCCTTGATGCCCTTGCCGGTGAAGTACTCGGCCTTGGCCAGGAAGATCACCGGCCGGTCCACCATCAGGGGGAGGAAGATGGAGTCCGAAAAGGACAAATGGTTGGATGCAAGTATCGCTGGGCCGTTTTCGGGGACGTTGTCCAACCCCTTCACCCATGGCCTGAACAGGAGTTTGAGAACAGGACCAAGAAAGATCCTCTTCATGACCCAATAGAACACGTTTGTCCTCTCACGGCCGGTTTACGGGCGTCCATCCGGTCAAGCCGGCGGCACTCAACAGCAACCCTACTCCAGTGAGAAATGTCGGGAAGAGTGACACGATGGAGCCATGACGGAACGCAACCAACCAGCCGCGCCGCTCGCCTTCCACCACCCCGGCCATGGAGCGAACGCTTCCACCGGAGTGGCCATCTGCCACGGGTTTACGGGTAGCCCGCTGAGCGTCCTGCCGTGGGCCGAGTATCTGGCCGGGCAGGGCTTTTCCGTCTCAGTGCCTTTGCTTCCCGGTCACGGAACCAGCTGGCACGATCTGGCCACCACACGCTGGCAGGATTGGTACAGGACGTTCGAACGAAGCTATCTGGATCTCGCGGCGCGGACGGAATCATGTTTTGTGGCAGGCCTGTCCATGGGCGGTGCCGTTGCCCTCCGCGTGGCTTCACTGCATGATGTTCCGGGCTTGGTCCTGGTGAACCCGGGTTTGAGTTTCTACGATCGCCGGGTCAGGTACGTCGGAGCACTCAAGTACGTCATGCGGACCACCTCACCCATTGAGGAAGAAAAGCCGACGGCGGCCGCCACGCAGGATGGTGACTACTCCAAGACGCCTTTGAGGTCCGTGCACGAACTGAAGAAGCTCTTCCGCCAGGCAACCCGCGCCCTCCCACAGATTCAAGCACCGGCGCTTGTCTTCAAATCTTCAGTGGACGGTGTCATCCCGCCCAGTTCCGTAGCTATGATCAGCAGGCATATGGACCCGTCCCGGCTCAAGGTGGTGACCCTCCCGGCGAGCGGCCACGTGGCCACGTTGGATGTGGATGCACCCACCATCTTTGAAGAATCGGCGGAGTTTTTCCGTCAGCATGCCGCGGACAGAGTAGCCTCAGAGTCATCATGAAAATGCTTCCCGATTTCTCCCCGTTCCTCAGCAACTGGACCGGCTCAGGCCCCAGGGTTGGCGTCGTTATGTCCCACGGCTTTACGGGAAGCCCGCACAGCGTCCGGCCCTGGGCCGAGCATCTGGCAGCGGCAGGATATGCCGTCAGGGTTCCATTGCTCCCCGGGCACGGAACTACCTGGCAGGATATGGCCACGCGTTCATGGCGCGAATGGCACCGGGCCGTTGACGATGCCTACAGGGAACTGGCAGGCGAATGCGATTTCGTCTTCGCGGCCGGACTGTCCATGGGCGGAACACTGGCACTGCGCATCGCGGCGACACGACCCGTGGCCGGCACCATTGTGGTCAACCCTGGCCTGGTCCTTGATGACCCACGGGCTGTCATTGTTGCCGCCCTCAAGTACGTCATAAAGAGCACTCCGGCGATCGCCAATGACATTTTGAAGCCGGACCAGGACGAAGGGGCCTATTCCCGCACCCCGGTTGCCGCGGCCCACGAGTTGAAGAAGATGTACAAGGATACGGCGGGGCTGCTGCCCCGCATTGGTTCGCCTGTCCGCGTCTTCCGCTCCACAGTGGACAATGTCATCTCCAATGCCAGCCTTGAGTTCCTCCGTGCACGGGTCCAGGCGCCCGTTGAAGTCACCTACCTCAGCAACAGCCATCATGTTGCGACACTGGACAACGACGCCCCTGAAATCTTCGCGGGAACTGTCGACTTCATCCAAAAGACCTTGGCGGCACTGGCCGGCAACGGGCCTTCCCTCGAAAAGGACAAAGCCGATGAACAGGCCTGATCCCAACTCTGCCGATCAGAGTGCCAACAAAGATGACGACGCCGTCTGGTTGGATTTGGTGGCACGGCTGGAAGCGACGGAATCCTCACCGCTCGGAGAGACCGCCGAGCCGGGTCGGCAGGAAAGGGACCAGGCAGGAGCCGGGCCAGCCAGGGAGGACGCTCCGAAGGCCTTCAGGGACTTTGATCCGCTGGGACTGTCTACTCCGGCCACGGCAGCAGCGCCTGATGCCGGCACGACACCAGGAGAAAAGGAACAATTGAACGGCGGGCCCCTGGGTCCCCGCGATTTCGAGGTGGACGACGACGACGGCGCCTTTGTGCCTGAGGAGCCTCCCAGCCTGGTGGGAACAGACCCGCTGACCATGCTGGCGTGGATCGGCGCTGTGGGCGGCCCCCTCGCCCTGCTTTTCACGGCGATGTTCTGGCGTTCCGCACCGTTGCTGGCCATCCTTGGCATAGTGGTGGCCTTTGCAGCTTCCGTGGTCTACCTGATCATGCGGCTACCGCACGAGAAAAACGAGGACGACGACGGCGCCCGCATCTAGTTGGACAGGTCCGCTTGCTTGTGGGCTTTCCTAGCTGTGGGCACGCCCGCTGACCCGCGAAAGATCAGCAGCGCCGATCATGCCTGCACGGGGTCCGAGAGCGGCAAGCTCAATCCTTGCCATCGGACGGAATCCACGCCCCGTCAGATTTCTGGCGAACGCCTCACGGGCCGGTCCGGCGAGCAGGTCCCCTGCATCGCACAATCCGCCTCCGATCACGAACATACCGGGATCCAGTGCCGCCGCCAGGTTGGCCAGCCCCAAGCCCAACCATTCACCCTGGTCCGCCAACAGTTCCCTTGACGTGGAGTCCCCGGCCAGCGCCAATTCGGTAACTGCAGCTCCGGTGATGCTCTCCGCCACACCGCCGGCCCGCTCAAGGAGTGCGCGGCCTTCAGGCGAGTTGGTTCGCACCAATTGGCGGGCCTCACGGCCGAGGGCGTTGCCTGACGCATATTGCTCCCAGCAGCCACGGTTGCCGCATTCACAACGGTGCCCGCCGGGGAAAATGATCTGGTGGCCAAATTCGCCAGCCACACCGTAGCGGCCGCGTTCAACTCTCCCGTCCATCACCATTGCGCCGCCGATGCCTGTGCCCAACGTGATGCACACGAGTCGGCTCTCACCTTGGCCGGCGCCAAAGCGCCACTCCGCCCAGGCGGCCGCATCGGCGTCGTTCGTTAGCAATACCGGCCGCCTCAACAGGTTCTGCAGGCTTTCCCTTAGGGGTTCGTTGCGCCACGCAAGATGCGGGCTGAAGAGGACCGTACCGCCGTCGAGGTCCATCCAACCGGCCGCGCCTATACCCACGGAGGCAATCCGGTGGTCCGCGCTGAGTTCGTCAACCAGTTCCACGATGGTCCGCTCCACGGCCCGGGGGTCGGCGCCAGGCGTGGACCTGCGTGCCTCTGCAAGAATCCTGCCCTCCGCGTCAACCACGCCGGCAGCTACCTTGGTGCCGCCGATATCGATGCCGATGGCCAGCCCCCGTCGGCCCAAATGGCTCCTGTGCCCAGCCCAGGGAACGTCCTTCAAGGCAGCGACGGGTGGCCGGGGCCGGGCACGGGAACTGGACCGTAGTGAAGGCATCCCAACATCCTATTCTGCCGGGGCAAGGCAGGTAGCCATCGGAAGGATTGGGCAGCGCCAAGTTGCCCGAAACGGAGGGTCATCCGTAAAGTTACTCGCCAGTAGGTGAAATAGGACACACCTCCGCGGGTGGGCATACTAGAGTGAAAGCAGCCCCACGCGGCCCGTGCATATCAAAGGAGCTACCGTGCGTGAATTCAGTGTTCCGCCCCTTGTCAACGTTGCCCCTGAAACCAACATCACGGACCTCGTCGTCCGGGAAGCCGCCAAGGCTTCGAACCCGGCCCTGTTCGCCAAGCTGGACAGCAACAAAGAGTGGCAGGACATCCGGGCCAGGGATTTCCTTGCCGACGTCAAGGCCTTGGCCAAGGGCCTTATCGCCAGTGGAGTGGGCGCTGGCGACCGCGTCGGCATTATGTCCCGGACCCGTTATGAGTGGTCGCTGGTGGACTTTGCCATCTGGTTCGCAGGCGCTGTCTCTGTCCCGATTTATGAGACCTCTTCCCCATCGCAGGTGGCTTGGAACCTGGGCGACTCCGGTGCTGTGGCCGCCTTCGGTGAAGCCGCACACCACGAGGACATCATCAGGCAGGCCGTCGCTGCCGAAGACATACAGTCAGTGGCCAACGTTTGGCAGCTTGAGGGTGCCGGCCTTGATGCCCTTCGCGCCGCTGGCACCAGCGTCACCGATGAAGAACTTGAAAAGCGCCGCTCCGCTGCAGGCCTGAAAGACCTGGCCACCATTATCTACACGTCAGGAACCACGGGCAGGCCCAAGGGCTGCGAACTGACCCACGGAAACTTCGTGGAGCTCTCCGAGAATGCCCGTGCGGCGCTGGGCGAAATCATCAACGAGTCGGCCAAGACCATCATGTTCCTGCCTCTGGCCCACGTCTTTGCGCGCTTCATCTCCGTCCTTGCCGTTGCAGGGGGCGTCAAAGTTGCCCACACGCCGGATATCAAGCATTTGCTGGCCGATCTGCAGAGCTTCCAGCCAACGTTCATCCTTGCCGTCCCGCGTGTCTTCGAGAAGGTCTACAACTCCGCACTGACCAAAGCCGAGGACAGTGGCAAGGGCGCCATCTTCCACCGTGCAGTGGACACGGCGATCGAGTACTCCAAGGCGCGCCAGGCCGGTTCCCTGGGCTTGGGGTTGAAGCTCAAGCATGCGGTGTTCGACAAACTCGTCTATGGAAAGCTCCGCGCCGCCATGGGCGGACATGTGGCACACGCTGTCTCCGGTGGCGGCCCCTTGGGCGAACGCCTGGGCCACTTCTTCCAGGGCATCGGCCTGCAGATCCTGGAGGGATACGGCCTGACGGAAACCACGGCACCCATCTCCGTCAACACACCCTCGATGATCAGGATCGGCACCGTGGGCGCCCCACTTCCCGGCAATGCCGTCAAGATCGCGGACGACGGCGAAATTCTCGCCAAGGGCGTCTGCGTCATGCGTGGCTACTACAAGCGCGAGGATCTCACGCAGGAAACTTTTGCCGACGGATGGTTCCGCACCGGCGACATCGGCGAGCTGGATAGCAACGGCTTCCTCAAGATCACCGGCCGCAAGAAGGAAATCATCGTCACGGCAGGTGGAAAGAACGTGGTTCCTGCCCTGCTGGAAGACCAGATCCGTGCAGACGCCTTGGTTTCCCAGGTCCTGGTAGTGGGCGACAACCGTCCGTTCATCGGCGCTTTGGTAACCCTGGACGAGGAGGCGTTGCCGGGATGGCTGGAGCGCCATGGGCTCCCGTCCGGTACCACCCTGGAGGAAGCTGCCGGGAACCCGGTAGTACGGGCTGCCGTCCAGGACCTCATCAGCAAAGCCAACCAGTCTGTCTCCCAAGCGGAGGCGATCAAATCCTTCCGGATAGTCCCGGCGGACTTCACGGAGGCCTCAGGCCACCTCACTCCGTCGCTGAAGGTCAAGCGCGCGCAGGTCATGAAGGACTTTGACGCCGTGATTGAAGAGATGTATTCGGCGCCCCGGCCGCAGTAGCCAAGGCGCCACCGCAAACGAAAAACCCCTTCCGGAATTCCTCCGGAAGGGGTTTTTCGTTGATGGATCGTTAGCCGATCACCAGCAGCAAATCGCCGCCCTGGACCTGCTCCACCGAGGAGATGGCGAGGCGGGAAACGGTGCCGGCCACCGGCGTCGTTATGGATGCTTCCATCTTCATTGCCTCGATCGTGGCAACGGTATCGCCGGCGTTGACCACATCGCCTGCCTTGACCGTAACAGTGACCGCCCCCGCGAACGGGGCTGCAACCTGCCCGGGCTGTGCTGGGTCGGCCTTCTCTGCGGCCTTGACGTTGCTCACCACGGAACGGTCGCGGACAACCACCGGACGCGACTGGCCGTTGAGCGTACACATCACTGTACGCATGCCCTTCTCGTCGGCTTCGGAGACAGCCTCAAGCTGGGCGATCAGCCGTACGCCCTTCTCCAGCTCGATGACGTGCTCAGCACCGCGCTGCAGCCCGTAGAGGTAATCACGGGTGTCCAGCACGGAGATGTTGCCGTAGGTCTCCACGCTCTTGAGGTAGTCCTTGGTAGGACCTGCGAAGAGAAGCCTGTTCAGGGTGTGCTGGCGGGTCTTCGAATCACCCTTCAGCGCGGCGCTGTCCTCTGAACTGATCTCAACGTCCCGGACCTTGATGCTGCGGCCTTGGAGGGCCTTGGTACGGAACGGCTCCGGCCAGCCTCCGGGAGGGTTGCCGAGCTCGCCGGAGAGGAAGCCGATGACAGAATCCGGAATGTCATAGTTCTGCGGATTCTCGTTGAAGTCTGCGGGATCCGCGTTCAGTCCAACGAGGTGCAGGGCAAGGTCACCCACCACCTTGGAGGACGGCGTCACCTTGACCAGGCGGCCCAGGATGCGGTCTGCCGCCGTGTACATGTCCTCGATGGCTTCGAACTGCTCTCCCAGCCCCAACGCGATGGCCTGCTGGCGAAGGTTGGACAGCTGGCCCCCAGGGATTTCGTGCTGGTAGACGCGGCCTGTGGGACCTGGCAGCCCGGACTCGAACGGCGCGTACACGCGTCGGACCGCTTCCCAGTAAGGCTCCAGTGCGCCGACATTGGCAAGGCTCATCCCGGTGTCGCGCGGTGTATTGGCCAAGGCCGCAACGAGGGCGGATGCAGCAGGCTGACTGGTGGTGCCCGCCAGTGAAGCAGAAGCGACATCGACGGCGTCGACTCCGGCATCCACGGCCGCCAGAATTGTTGCGAGCTGGCCACCGGCGGTGTCATGCGTGTGCAGGTGCACCGGGAGATCGAAGCGTTCACGCAAAGCCGAGACGAGCTTGGCAGCCGCAGCGGGACGCAGGAGACCTGCCATGTCCTTGATGGCGAGGATGTGGGCACCGGCATCGACGATCTTCTGGGCAAGGTCCAGATAGTAGTCGAGGGTGTACAGGTCCTCGTTCGGGTCAAGGAGGTTGCCTGTGTAGCAGAGTGCCACCTCTGCGACGGCCGTTCCGGTGGCACGCACAGCCCGTATTGCCGGGGCCATCTGGTTGACGTCGTTGAGGGCGTCAAAGATGCGGAAGATGTCAATGCCGGTAGCCGCGGCCTCGTTGACGAAAGCCTCGGTCACCTCTTCCGGGTAAGGCGTGTAACCAACGGTGTTCCGTCCACGGAGCAGCATCTGGATACAGGTGTTCGGCAGCGCCTGGCGCAAAGCAGCCAAGCGGTCCCAAGGGTCCTCGCCGAGGAAGCGGAGCGCGACGTCGTACGTCGCACCACCCCAGGCCTCCACGGAAAGAAGCTCCGGCAGCAAGGCAGTGACGGCCGGGCCGGCAGCCACGAGGTCGCGGGTACGGACACGGGTAGCCAGCAAGGACTGGTGCGCGTCACGGAACGTGGTGTCCGTAACGGCGACTGCCTGCTGCTCGCGCAGCGCTTTCGCGAAGCCCTCAGGACCGAGTTCCAGCAGCTTCTGGCGCGATCCTGACGTGGGAACCGGGCCCTCAACGACGGGCAGTTTCTTGGCGGGATCGGAGTGGACCGTCAGCTCGCCATTGGGCTTGTTCACCGTGACATCGGCCAACCACGTCAGCAGTTTGGTGCCGCGGTCCGCGGAGATGTGCGACTTGAGCAGCTCCGGCCGCTTATCGATGAAGTCCGTGGCTACGTTGCCGGCGTTGAAGTCCGGATCGGCCAGCACGGCCTGCAGGAACGGAATGTTGGTTGACACGCCACGGATCCGGAATTCTGCCAGGCCGCGCCGCGCACGGGCAACCGCAGCCGGGTAATCGCGTCCGCGGCAGGTCAGCTTGACGAGCATGGAGTCGAAGTGCGGGCTGATCTCGGCACCGGAGTAGACGGTACCGCCGTCGAGACGCACGCCTGCGCCACCTGCGGAACGGTAGCCGGTGATCTTTCCGACGTCCGGGCGGAAGCCGTTGGCCGGATCCTCCGTGGTGATGCGGCACTGCAACGCGGCGCCCTTGATGGATACTGTCTCCTGGCTCAGGCCAAGGTCCGCAAGGGTCTCCCCTGAGGCAATACGCATCTGCGCCTGCACGAGGTCCACATCCGTGATTTCTTCGGTCACAGTGTGCTCAACCTGGATGCGGGGGTTCATTTCGATGAAAACGTGCTGGCCGGCCCGCTCACCCTCGGTGTCCACCAGGAACTCCACCGTTCCGGCGTTGACATAGTTCAGGGCTTTGGCGAAGGCCACGGCGTCACGGTATAGCGCCTGGCGGATGTTCTCATCCAGGTTGGGCGCGGGCGCGATTTCCACTACCTTCTGGTGGCGGCGCTGCAAGGAACAGTCACGTTCGAACAGGTGCATGACGTTGCCTTCGGCGTCCGCCAGGATCTGCACTTCGATGTGGCGCGGGCGCAACACCGCCTGCTCGAGGAACATCGTGGGATCGCCAAACGCGGCATCGGCCTCGCGCATGGCGGACTGCAGGGCCTCGGGGAGGGCTTCGCGGGTCTCCACGCGACGCATTCCACGTCCACCACCGCCGGCAACGGCCTTGGCGAAGATCGGGAAGCCGATTTCGTCGGCTGCCGCAATGAGCTCGTCGAGGTCCTTTGAGGGCTTGCTCGACTTCAGCACGGGGACACCGGCCTTGCGGGCGGCTTCCAAGGCAGCAACCTTGTTTCCCGCAAGCTCAAGCACCTCAGCTGGCGGACCCACAAAGGTGATGCCCGCGGCCTTGGCAGCGCGCGCGAGGTCCGGGTTCTCGGACAAGAATCCGTAACCCGGGTAAATGGCGTCAGCGCCGGCTTCCTTGGCGACGCGGACAACCTCCTCTACGTCCAAATAGGCGCGGACAGGGTGGCCCACCTCGCCGATCAGGTAAGCTTCGTCGGCCTTCTGACGGTGGATCGAGTTACGGTCCTCGTGCGGAAAGACGGCTACGGTCTTGGCGCCCAGTTCATAACCAGCGCGAAACGCCCTGATCGCGATTTCGCCGCGATTGGCCACCAGAATTTTCGAAAACATACTTCTCCTGCATCATTGCGGGTGGATCGGTCGGTGGTCACAGTGTGTAGTGCCGCCAGCATCAAACACAAATCTTTGTGGCAACCATCACAATGGAATCGTCATCTGGGCTGTATATGCGTGCGCGCGAATCCCTGCCGTGCTATTGCCCACACCATCCAACGCTGCCCGGGCGCGTAGAAAGCGGGATTCCACCGCCCCGCCCCATATGATGTTGGAGGGGCTTCGGCAAGCCCCGGCTTCGGCGGTCCCGAAGCGGAAAACAGCGCGATACGGCAACCGGCGTTAGGTTTTGGGTTTTCAAGTGCAAGTAGTCAGCATCAGCAGCCTCAAAGGCGGAGTGGGAAAGACGTCCGTGACCACCGGCCTGGCGTCCGCGGCCCTCGCGGCCGGCATTCCAACCCTCGTGGTGGACCTCGATCCCCATGCGGACGCGACGACGGCACTCGGCGTCCAGCGAGGCGGGCAGTTGGACATTGGCCGCATGCTCAAGAGTCCCAGAAAAGCCAAACTCCCCGAGAACGTCGCCAGCAGCAGCTGGGTCTCCAACGGTTCCAGCGGCGGCAAGCTTGACGTTGCTGTCGGATCGGCTTTCACGGGCATCTATGATCGCCCGGACCTCGGCCGACGGGACCTTCGCAGGCTCTCGGCCGTTCTTGCAGGGACCACCAACTATGAATTGATTCTTGTGGACTGCCCTCCTTCGCTGAACGGGCTCACACGGATGGCATGGAGCGCGAGCGACCGCGTAGTACTCGTGGCCGAACCCGGCCTGTTCTCCGTGGCCGGTACCGAACGAACCATGCGCGCCATCCAGTTGTTCAGGCAGGAGTTTGCCCCGCATCTGGCGCCAGCGGGAATCGTCGCCAACCGGGTTCGTTCCGGATCAGCCGAGCACACCTTCCGGCTGTCCGAGATGGAGTCCATGTTCGGCGAGCTGCTCCTGACTCCGCACATTCCGGAACAGGCGAACTGGCAGCAGATCCAGGGCGCAGCGCATTCGGTACATCATTGGCCAGGCGATTCCGCCAAAAACTCCGCAAAACTTTTCGATGCACTCTTGCAGAGCCTGCTGCAAAGCCAACCCGCTTCGCGGAATCGGCAGCAGCGCTAGCCCTCAACTCAACAGCCATACAACGAAAGAAGCCGCACCCTGTATCCAGGGGCGGCTTCTTCCGTTGCTGAGAGATCCAGTGGGGGCGTTCTTAGCCGATGCGGCGTGCAACGCGCCGCTTGCTCAATTCGTCGTCCGGAAAGGACTGCTCGGCGGCATGCTCGCTCGGAAGCGCGGCAAGGCTTCCCTCGACTTCCCGCCATACACGTCCGACCGCTATGCCAAAGACACCCTGTCCGCCTTGCACGAGGTCAATCACTTCGTCGGCAGAGGTACATTCATAAACGCTGGCGCCATCGCTCATCAGCGTAATCTGCGCAAGGTCTTCAACGCCACGCTCGCGAAGATGCTCAACCGCGGTGCGGATCTGCTGGAGGGAAACGCCGGTATCAAGCAGGCGCTTGACCACCTTGAGCACCAGGATGTCGCGGAATCCATAGAGACGTTGCGAGCCTGAACCCGCAGCACCACGGACGGCCGGCTCGACCAAGCCCGTGCGTGCCCAATAGTCCAGCTGACGGTACGTGATACCTGCAGCCTTGCAGGCAGTCGGCCCGCGGTAGCCCGCGTCCTCGTCCAGCACTGGAAGGTCCTCTGTGAAGAGCAAACCTTGGGCGCCGGATGCGGGCGCAGCAATGCCGGTCGAGGCCTGCTTCAGCTCGCCTGCTTCGCCTTTCGGACTCACGTGACCTCCTTGTTCTCAGTTCCCTTGGGGACGGTGCGTACCACTGATCACAACGCCGAAATTCAGCCGTGTAATTCCCACAAGCCGCACCTTCCAGTGTGACTTGCGCGGGCAGTGTATGCAACGGGAACTTGATACCTTCGACGTTAGGCCCGGGAGGGCCCTAGGTCAAAGACCCCGGACGCAAAATCCGGTCGTGTCGAAAGTTTCACCCTCAACTTTAGGCTTAGGGTGATTCAGCCTTCGAAATCCTCAGGTTCGACGTCGTCCAGGAACTCGCGGAAACGCCGCATTTCGCGTTCTTCGTCCACGCTGGGATCCGGCTCTGAATCTTCGCCTTCATCATGCTCAGTGATCCGGACACCGGCTTCCTCCATCACTGCATCCGCGCACCAAATGCGGCACTTGGCCCGCAACGCAAGCGCCAACGCATCAGAAGCGCGCGAACTGACAACCGTGCCGTCGTCGAATTGCAGCTGCCCATAGAAGATGTTGTCCTCAACCGCCACGATGTTAACGCTGATGATCGAATGCCCCAGGGCCTCCACGACGTCAATCAGAAGATCGTGGGTCATGGGTCGCGGTGGGACAACACCTTGCTGGGCCAGGGCGATGGCGCTGGCTTCAGGTGTTCCAATCCAGATGGGTACATGCCGCTCCCCCTTGATTTCGCGAAGGAGGACCAAGGGTTGGTTGGACGGCAGTTCGATCCGGACGCCGACAATTTCAACTTCGATCATCAGGTGTCCATCCGGGAGATACGGTCGTGGACGAGCGCCCTGTGCAGCGTAAGGCACAGTTCGCTGATTTCACGCGCCGCCTCGGCAGCCCGTGCTTGGGAGGCTGCGTCGCGCCTGGACGTCAGGGGCGCAACCGCTCTTTCCACCAGTCCGAACTCACGCTCGGCTGCGGCCTGGAACGGCCGGAGATGGCGGGGTTCCAAGCCGTGACCCTCCAACTGAACGCAAGCACGCGCAACCTGGAGGGCGTGTTCATCGAACTTGCCGCCAACGTGGCTGATAAGCCCGAAGCTCAGGAGCGACTCCAGCAAGGGCACACTGGCACCCGATTCGGCCCGGAGCTGCTCCTCGCTGAGGGCGCGCGCACGGCCTTGGATTTCCGCAGCCATCTCCGCGGAAACCACCCGGGGAGACACCGTGACGCCCGGAGGCAGGTTCTCAGGCCGCTCCCCGCGGTCAATCGCGTCCAGGTAATCCTTAATCACTTTCAGTGGTAAGTACTGGTCCCGCTGAAGGGCAAGAACAAATCGGAGGCGCTCAACGTCGCTGTCCGTGTACTGCCTGTACCCGGCAGGGGTCCGCTTGGGGTTAATGAGGCCCTTTTCCTCAAGAAAGCGGATTTTGGACGCGGTCATGCCAGGAAAGTCGTCGCTCAATTGAGCCAGGACTTCCCCGATGTTCAGGACCTGCGGTCCGCGACGTTCCGGCTGGGCCATTGCCACAGGCAGGTACCCCGGGGTCAGACTTGGCCCGCCGGGCGGCCAGGGCTCAAGTAGTAAGTCAGCCGGAACTTGCCGATCTGGACCTCATTGCCGCTCTTCAACTGCACCCGATCCACGCGGTCGTGGTTCACGTAGGTTCCGTTGAGGCTGCCCATATCCACGAGTTCGAAGCCCGTTGGGGTCCTGTGGAATTCCACATGCTTACGGGACACCGTGACGTCATCCAGGAAGATGTCGGCGTCGGGGTGCCTGCCCGCAGTAGTGGTATCGGCGTCCAGAAGGAAGCGGGCTCCTGCGTTTGGTCCGCTGTGTGCGATGAGCAAGGCAGAGTCCGGCGGAAGGGCTTCAACGGACGCGCGCTCTTCCGGTGCAAGCCTGGGTGCAACCCTGGGCTCGTCCCACGTTGGCGTAATGCTGATCGAGGTGGTCTCCGACGTGGGTTGCTCTTCCGCGCCCTTTCCGACATTGGCTTGATTCTGTTCTCCGCCAACCATGGAATTTCCTCCTCATCCGCCGACAGTTCCAAACCCCGCCAGCCACTTCCGCCTCCCGGTACCGCCGGGCAAATCGGTTGCTGGCCCGCCTTCCCGCGTCCTTGGCTAAAAGAATGCAGCCGGGCGGGCCAGATAACTTTAGCCTACCTGTTGTTCGTACTCCGATGCACTGAGCAGGGAATCCACTGCATCGGCTTCTGCCAGCTTTACTTCAAAAAGCCAACCGTCGCCGTAAGGATCAGAGTTGATCAGTGCCGGATCCTGGTCCAAAGAGTCATTCCGGTTAATGACTTCACCGCTAACGGGAGCATAGATATCACTGACGCTCTTGGTGGATTCAACCTCGCCAACAACTTCATTCCCGGTGATCTTGGTTCCGGGTTCCGGCATCTGGGCGTAGACAACGTCACCCAGGGCGTCCTGTGCGAAGTCGGTGATACCAATCCGCACCACGCCATCGGCGTCAGGAGCGGAAACCCACTCGTGCTCTGCAGTGTAGGAAAGATCGGCTGGAATATTGCTCATGGGTCGCCTTTCATCGGGACATTTACGGATCTCGACGGCGGCCCGGGCATCCGGCCACCGCTGAAAGTATAGGCACAATTCCCCTGTGCCTGATGAGGTCTCTGCCATGATTGACCCATGACTGAACAAGCACAAGTACCGGCTCGGAAAAAACGCAATTGGGGCGTCAAAATTATTCTGATCCTGGTGGCATTGCTTGTCGCTGTGGCAGCCTACTTTATCCTTGGGGCCATCCTGCCGCGTTGGTGGTCCGACGTCGTGGCGGGGCAGATCCGGCGGGACCTCGGCGCGAGCGTGCTGGTGGGCATGTTCTACGGCTTCGTCTTTACCTTCATTCCCCTCGCGGTGGCATGGCAGGCAACCCATAAGGCTGTCTCCTGGCCTTGGAAGATCGTCATCGTACTGGCGGCCGTCGCCATCGCCACGCCCAACCTGCTTACGGCAGGCATAGTGTTCGGTTCCACCGAGTCCGCGCACGCCGGCCAGCGCACCTTGAGCGTGGATGCCGGATTCTTCACTACCTGGACCGCGATCTCGGCCGTAGCGGCTGCAGTGGTTTTTGTGGTGGTTACAGTTCTTTGGGCCCTGTGGCGCCGGCGGGGCAAGCAGATGAGGGTGTTGAAGCAGGCAGAGAGCGAACGAACCAGGGCTGCTAAGAGAGCAGAGCAGGAAGCCCGCGACAGTACGCCCAAGCCCTAAGCGGCCCCTGGGACGCTGAAGAGCCCGCGTGGAACGGTTGAACCGTTCCACGCGGACTCTCACTTTCCCGGTCGGACGTAAGGAGAGTCAGGAGACGGCCGCCCCTTGGGGTTCGCGTTCGACGTCGGGCCTGGCCGTTGCTGCCGAAACTTCCTTGCGCTTGGCTGCTGCAGCGGCAGCCAGCATGACCAGCAACGCGGCCAAAGTAATCGCGGCCCCTGCCCAGATGGGCGAGGTGTAGCCCAAGCCGGCCGAAATGGTAACCCCTCCGAGCCAGGCGCCCAGAGCATTACCCAGATTGAAGGCGCCAATGTTGGCACCGGATGCCAGCGTGGGCGCGGAGGATGCATAGTGCATCACGCGCATCTGCAGACCCGGGACAGTAGCGAAACCGAAGCCGCCCATCAGTGCCAGTGAGAACAAAGTTGCGATGCTGCTGGCCGCGGTCAGGGCAAAGAAGCCCAGGACCAGCACCAAGCCGGCGAGGATCTTGACGAGCGATCCGTCCAGGTTTTTGTCGGCCGCCTTCCCGCCCAGGAAGTTGCCGACGAACAGTCCGCCGCCGAACAGCACCAGCAACCATGGGACGGCGCCCGGTTCAAACCCGGAGATTTCGGTAAGCGTGAAGGCAATGTACGTGAAAGCACCGAACATGCCACCAAAACCCAAAATCGTCACCAGGATGGAAAGCCAAACCTGGCCGGATGTGAACGCACCCAGTTCGCTGCGGAGACCCTTGGCCGGCTGCGTACTCCCCTTCGGGACCATCAACGCGATGCCAAGCAGTGCCATCACGCCGATACCGGTGATGGCCCAGAACGTTGAACGCCAGCCCAGGTTCTGGCCGAGGAGAGTACCGAAAGGAACACCAAGGACGTTGGCAGCTGTAAGCCCAGTGAACATGATGGCAATGGCACCGGCCTTTTTGTGCGCAGGGACCAGGCTGGCTGCCACCACCGAGCCGATTCCGAAGAACGCACCATGGCACAACGCCGCAATGATCCGGCCCACAAGCATGGCCATGTACGAGTCCGCGATTGCGGAGAGGAAGTTGCCGGCGATGAACAGAACAAGCAATCCGACAAGGACCGGCTTTCGCGGAAGCCTGGTAACGGCGGCGGTAACCAGGAGGGCGCCGACCGTGACGCTAAGTGCATAGCCGGAAATGAACCAGCCTGCCGAGGCTTCGCTCACCTGGAAATCTGCCGCTACTTCCGGCAAAAGGCCCATGATGACGAATTCGGTTAGTCCGATGCCAAATCCGCCAAGGGCAAGGGCTATCAACCCTGCGGGCATGTGGAACTCCTTAAGTGGGTGGCTCCTGAAAGCAAAGTGGATGTGCGCCTTCGGGAACCCGTAGAATAATAGTTGCAGACGCTGTATATATAGTTGCACACGCTAGATAATTGCGCAAGCAACTACTTTCGGCGACTGCGCTGATACGCAAACCAAGGCAGGAGCACAACAGGCATGGGCATCAAGGATGACGCCGTAGAAGTACGGGCACAGGGTTGGCGCACCCTCGCCGCCCTGCACGGAAGCATCGAGGCGGAACTCGAAAAAGCACTCCAGGCTTCCACCGAGCTGTCGGTAGTGGAATACACGGTTCTTGACGCCCTGAGCCGCCAGGACGGATGGCACATGCGGATGCAGCAGCTTGCCCGCGCCACGGCCCTTTCCAGCAGCGCCACGACGCGCCTGGTTAACCGCCTCGAGGACCGGGGGCTGCTGACGCGGATCCTCTGCGCCGATGACCGCCGCGGGATCTACACCGAACTCACGGTGGCGGGCCAAAAGCTGCTTGAGGCAGCAAAGCCCGTGCACGATGAGACCCTGGCGTCGGCGTTGGAGGCCGCTGAGCAGGTTCCGGAACTCGAACCTCTGGTACGCGCGCTCGGAGCGCTGCAGAAGGCCTAGGCAGGCACAAAGTCCGTCCTTGTTCGCTGAACGCCCCCTACAACGTCGAGTTCAGCGAACAAGGCCTTGCCTTGCTGCCTACAGCCCTGACTTGCCTTGCTGCCTACACCCTGAACCGAGGCCACCAACTCGTTAACGACCAAAGGCCGGAACCCCGCGTTTCCGCGTGGTTCCGGCCTTTATGGTCGGGCTGACAGGATTTGAACCTGCGACCCCTTGACCCCCAGTCAAGTGCGCTACCAAGCTGCGCTACAGCCCGCTGGTTCCACCGTTCTCCGCCCAGGTTTTCCTCCGAAGAGTCCCACCTAAGCAGTCCGGCCGAACCACCTCCAAAAGCTTACACGAAGTTGGAGGGTGCCAACGCCATCACAGCCAAACTCGGCTGTGATGCCCGTCTCATTTAGCGTTTCTTGCCGCGCTTCTCGCGGACGCGCATGTTGACCTCGATGGGCGTGCCTTCGAAGCCGAACGTTTCGCGCAAGCGACGCGTGATGAAACGGCGGTATCCGGGATCCAGGAAGCCGGTGGTGAACAGCACGAATTTCGGCGGGCGGCTGGAGGCCTGGGTGCCGAAGAGGATACGCGGTTGCTTGCCACCGCGAACCGGGTGGGGGTGGGCAGCAACCAGTTCACCCAGGAAGGCATTCAGGCGGCCAGTGGGGATACGGCGGTCCCAGCTTTCCAATGCGGTATCCAAGGCAGGAACCAGGCGGTCCTTATGCCAACCCGTCTTCGCAGAAATGTTGACCCGCGGAGCCCACTCAACGTGGGCCAGGTCCTGCTCGATTTCACGCTCAAGGTAGCGGCGGCGTTCGTCGTCCAGCAGGTCCCACTTGTTGAACGCGAGTACCAAGGCCCGGCCGGATTCAATGGCCAACTGCAGGATACGGACGTCCTGTTCGCTGAGGACCTCGTCCACGGCGAGGAGCACGACGGCGACCTCCGCCTTTTCGAGCGCAGCCTGCGTACGCAGTGACGCGTAGAAATCGGCGCCCTGCGCCATGTGCTGGCGGCGGCGGATACCTGCGGTGTCCACGAAGCGCCAGGTCCGGCCGCCAAGTTCAATGAACTCGTCCACGGGGTCACGCGTAGTGCCCGCCAGTGGATCCACGACCACGCGCTCAGAGCCGGCCAGCTTGTTCAGCAGCGAGGACTTTCCGACGTTCGGACGGCCGATCAGGGCGATGCGGCGCGGTCCACCGGAACGCTCCACGCCCTCCACCAGGGAGAACTCGGGCAGGGTGTCCATGACGTGGTCCAGGAGGTCCGCTACGCCGCGGCCGTGAAGGGCGGACACAGGGTAGGGCTGGCCGAAACCGAGGCCCCACAATGCTGCGGAGTCAGCTTCCTGTGCAAAGTCATCCACCTTGTTGGCCACCATGATGACCGGCTTCTTGCTCTTGCGCAGCATCTTCATGACGCCTTCATCCGTGGCGGTCGCGCCTACGGCGGAGTCCACGACGAAGAGGACAGCGTCGGCAAGCTCAACAGCCATCTCGGCCTGCTCGGCAACACGGGCGTGGATGCCCTTGGCGTCGTGCTCCCATCCGCCAGTGTCTACCAACGTGAAGTTGCGGCCATTCCAACGCGCGGAGTACATCACGCGGTCGCGGGTAACACCCGGGGTGTCCTCGACAACAGCTTCGCGGCGCCCCAGGATGCGGTTGACCAAGGTGGACTTGCCCACGTTCGGACGGCCAATGATGGCAAGCACGGGATCCAGCTTGAGGGGACCTTCATCGCCTTCGTCGTCGTAGTCGCCGCTAAGCAGCGCGGCGTCGTCTTCGTCGAGGTCGTAATCATCCAGTCCCGCCCGGAGGGTGGCTGCACGGAGTTCGGCCTCTTCATCGTCCAGGGCAGCCAGGTTTTCAGCCACCTGGTCGGTGCCGGTGGGCGTGTATTCGTCGTCGCCGGCTCCGTGGAGGCCGGATTTTTGAGTCGTATCGCTCATTGCACGTTCCTTAATGGTGGTCTGCCGGCGTCCCGGCTACTTCTGTTTGGCGGTGCTGCGGTGCGGATGGTCCGGACGGAGGTTCCTGGGGAAGGCCCTGCCCTGTAGTCCTGACTGCATCCTGGACGTGTCCTGCCAGTGCATCGCGGATTGCCGCAGCCGCCCTGTCCATTGAAACACGCCCCGGTTCGCCCTTCCGGCGCTGCACCGTGAGGGGTTCGCCGAAGCTGACATACAGCCTGCGGCGGGGTTTGGGAATATGGTCGCGGTGCTCATCGCCCTTACGGGTTCCGAGGATCGCGACTGGTATGACGGTGGCCCCGGAGTTGATGGCCAGCCAGGCGACACCATTGCTGATGCTGTCAGCGGAGCCGCTCCCCCGGGTACCTTCGGGCAGGATCCCAACGCAACGGCCGGCGTCGAGCAGTTGTTTGCCCACGTGCAGTGCGCTGCGGTCACCGCTTCGGTCCACGGGAATCTGCCCTGATCCCCTGAGGACGCGCCCCAGGAATCCACGGAACATCTCTTTCTTGACCAGGATGTGCATGGGGCGCGGCGAGGCGCCGAACATCACAGGACCGTCCAGGAAGCTGATGTGGTTGCCTGCAAAAATCACCGGACCAGCAGCGGGTATGTTGCTCTTGCCCGCCACGACCGTGCGGTAGATGACATGATCCAGGACCCAGCCAACGGGACGGCTCCAGATGCGTGTCCACTTGGCTGGGAGGCGGACCGCAGGAGGCTGGTTAGTCGCCATAGATGACCTTGCTAACGATCGCCAGGGCTGTTTCCACTGTTTCCTCAAAGTCCAGCTCCGAGGAATCGAGGGTCACGACGCCGTCAGCCGCTTGGGTAAAGTTCACCACCGTGGAGTCCTTGGCATCACGCTGCGTCACCTGCGCGGCAAGCTGTTCCTTGCTTTGCGTCCCACCCAACTGAATTCCACGACGCCGGAGCCTGGCCTCTTCGCTTGCGGTCAGGAGCATGCGGACCTCGGCATTGGGGGCAACCACCGTGGTGATGTCGCGTCCCTCCACCACCATCCGGTGATGGTGCTGGTCGATGAGCTGGCGCTGGCGGCGGATCAACTCCGTGCGCGCGCCCAGCGTAGTAGCCACGGCGCTCACGGAAGACGAAATCAAGGGATCGCGGATTTCATCGGTAATGTCCGTGCCGTCCACTGCCACGTACTCGGTGGCCGTGCTGGTGCTGATTTCCAAGGGCATGACCTTGGAAGCCTGCTCCACCGCAGCGCCGTCCTGGAGGTCGAGGCCTGTTTTGAGGCAGTACCACGTGAGTGCGCGGTACATCGCACCTGTATCCAGGTACGCCAGCTTCAAGCGCCGGGCTACTTCCTTGCTGACGCTGGACTTACCCGATCCCGAGGGGCCGTCAATCGCGATCACGAGCGGCTTGCCGGGGCGGGCAACTGTCTCCGGCCCAAAGAATTCACGCGTCATTACTGGAGTACCCGCCATCCACGGTCGGTCAAGGCTTCTACAAGGAGGTCGTGCTTGCTCGGCAGGACTGAAAGCTCCACCATGCCAACGTTCTGACCCGATGAATGATCGAGCCGGAGGTCTTCGACATTCACGCCGATCTCGCCAATTTCGGTCAGAAGCTGCGCGATCTGGCCCGGCCTGTCATCCACCAGGATAGTCAGCCAGGAATACGCCTGCGGAGGTCCGCCGTGCTTGCCCGGTATCCGGGCCTGTCCGGCGTTGCCTTCACTGATGAGCTGGGCGAGATCCAACCGCGCTCCGGGCGCAGCCGGCGCTTCCAAAGTCCCTATCAAGCGATTCAGGTCCTCACGAACGCCGTGCAGGATGGAAACAACCTTTTCCGCGTTGCCACCCAGTATCTGCACCCACAGGGTGGGATCACTGGCAGCGATGCGGGTGGTGTCCCGCAACCCGTTACCGGCCAAAGACAGCGCATGCAGGGGTGTTCCTTGCAAGCGGCTCGCCAGCAGCGAAGACATGATCTGCGGCAGATGCGAGACCAAGGCCACCGCTTCATCGTGCTCGTCGGCAGTGAACTGGGAGACAATTGCCCCCAGGTCCCCCGCCAGCGCACGTGCCGTTTGCAGTGCGTCGGTGTCGGTTTCCTCCGTTGGGCAAACCACCCATGGCATGGACGTGAAAAGTTCGCCCCTGGCGGCGACCGGCCCCGACTTTTCGCGGCCGGCCATCGGATGGGTCCCCACGTACCTCGCCAGGTCCACGCCGCGCTCCCGCAATTGGGATTGGATAGTGGCCTTAACGCTGGCAATATCAACGACGACGGCGGACGGGTAGTCCGCCAGGGCCTTCTCCACGACGTCGGCCGTCACGTCCGGCGGTGCAGCGACCACAACCAGCTGAGGCTGCCCGTCAAGCTCAGCCAAGGGCCGCCCAGCACCAATGTCTACAGCGACCGCCTGGTTGGTCGGCGACGGATCGAAAAGGAAAACCGGAACGCCGCGTCCGCGCAGGCCAAGGCCAATGCTGGCTCCAAGCAGGCCTGTACCAAGAACCACGACCGGGCCATCAAGATGGCCGCGGCCGTGCGTGCGGAATGCCGACATGCCCTAGAGCCCCACAGATGCCAGGAGGTGACCGACTTCCTGCCTGCCGAGGTTGCGGATGCTGCCCTGGCGCTGGTCTCCCAAGCCAATGGGACCGATCTTGACACGGACAAGACGCTCTACCGGGAAACCCACAGCATCGAACATGCGGCGCACAATACGGTTCTTGCCGGAGTGCAGGACAACCTCGATCAGGACGTGCCCGGGCGTGGAGTCAACCAGGCGGAACGAATCCACGGTTGCCAGGCCGTCTTCAAGCTCGACGCCGGACTTCAGCTGCGCGCCGACGCCCTGCGGGAACGGACCACGAACCTGAACCAGGTACGTCTTGGGCACCTCATAGGAAGGATGTGTCAAACGGTTGGCGAGTTCGCCGTCGTTGGTCAACAACAGCAGGCCTTCCGTGGCGACGTCCAAGCGCCCGACGTGGAAGAGCCGCTCACCCTTGGCGTTCTTCAGGAAGTCGCTGATGCATGGCCGGCCCTCGGGGTCTTCCATGGTGGAGACAACGCCCTTGGGCTTGTTGAAGACCATGTAGACGAGGGTTTCGTCGAGCTGGATGCGGATACCGTCAACGTGGATCACGGCGGTTTTGGGGTCGACCCGCATGCCGAGCTCTGTGGTGACCTGGCCATCAACCTCGACGCGGCCTTCGAGAATCATTTCCTCGCATACGCGGCGGGAGGCCACGCCGGCCTGCGCCATGACCTTCTGCAGGCGCACGCCGTCGACATCATGGAGGTCCGACTGCGGGACTTCCTGGCGCGGACCGCGGTTGCGGGCAGGCTTGCGGATGGGGCCCAGGTTCTGGCCGAAGCGTTCGCTGCCAAAGGCCTTGGAGCCGTACTGCCTTGCGGGCTTGGCCTTCGGCTTCAACGCACCGGGTGTTCCGGGAGCCTTGCCGTAACCGGGCTTGTTGGAGCCGGGCTTGCGGAAGGGCTTTGCAGGCCTGGCGGCCTGGCCGCGATCGTAATCGCCCGCCGTCGTGGGGTTATCGGGATCGAAGGGGGCCGCTTCCCGTGGCTTTGAAGCCTTGAACGGGCGGCCTTCGCCCTGGTTGAAGTTGCGCTTTCCAGCGCCGGCACTTCCGCCGCGGCCGGAGAAGCCGCCGGCGTTGGAGCGGCCCGTGCCGCCCCTTGCCTCATTGCGTCCAGAACTGTTGCGTCCCGAACTGTTACGTGGTGAACCCTGGCGTCCCGCCTGTGTCATGACCCGTCCTTGTGTAGTAATGGCCGGCATTCAGTGCTGCAATCAACACTAGCCAGCCGGGCAGACATCGTCTGCCCCTTGTTGCCGTGGCACCGTCCATGCGGTGCCGTGAATCAGTATGTAGTTCTCGTGCAGTGCCGGCTTACATCCGGCTGGCGTCGTAGTACTCGTCGATCCCTTCCAAACCCGGAAGGTGCGGCGAGAGCTGGGGCAATTCCGACACCGAGCCGATGCCCATCCGTTCCAGGAAGTAGGAGGTTGTCCTGTACAGCACAGCCCCGGATTCGGGATCGTTCCCGGAGTCTTCGATCAGACCACGCTGGGTTAGAGTCCGGACCACAGAATCGACGTTGACGCCTCGAATTGCGGACACCCGGGCCCTGGAGACCGGCTGCCGGTAGGCAATGACCGCCAGAGTCTCAAGCGCTGCCTGAGTGAGCCTGGTGGTCTGCCCTTCGAGGACAAACCTGCCCACAATGTCCGCAAAATCAGACCGTGAATAGATCCGCCACCCACCGGCGACATTCCGCAATTCAAAACCCCGGGGGGCAGCGCTGGCAACGGCAAAGCCGACAGCATCCACGTCCGGGGCTTTAACAGTATAGCCGCTATACTCCCGCTGCAGGTCCTGCAGCAAATCCTCGACGACGGCGACCGTTACGTTCAATCCCGCGGCCAACTCCTCCGAGGTGGCTGGCTCGTCGATGACCATGAGCACAGCTTCCAACGCTGCCCGTGCCCCGCCAGGCAAAGTTTCAAGCTCGGCAAGGCCGGCTTCGGCCATGTCCTGCTCAGTCACTGGCTGTCCCTTCGCTCGATTCCTCGTACTCTTCGCTCAGGTTCGAACTGTCCCATTCGGCCACGTCCCCGGTCCACCTAACCGTCAGCTCCGCCAACGGACCTGCCTGTTCGAAGGCCACAACCTTGTCCCGGAACATCTCCAGCAAGGCCAGGAAACGGGCCACGACCACCAGGGTTGTCCCGGCGTCCGCTATCAATGTGCGGAAAGAGAGCGGGGCTCCGAGTTGCAGGCGGTATCCGATGATCTCGGCTTGCTCCTTGACGCTCACCGGCGGTGCGTGAAGGTGATCCAATCCCACCTCAGAGGGCACGGAGTCTTTCGGTTTGAGCGCCTTGGCGGCAAGCTCCGCAAATTGTTCGGGGGTGTGCCGCCACACGAGTTCCGGCAGCAGCGCCGCGAAATGGCCTTCCAACGCCACCTGGCGAGGGTATCTGCGGCCTTCCTGTTCCAGCGTCTCACTGATGAGACCTGCGACGTGCTTGAACGCCTTGTACTGCAGCAAGCGGGCGAACAGCAGATCCCGGGCTTCCAGGAGGGCGATATCTTCCTCGTCCTCTACTTCGCCGGCGGGAAGGAGCCGGGCAGCTTTGAGATCCAGGAGCGTCGCGGCAATCACCAGGAATTCGCTGGCCTCGTCCAGCGCCCAATCCTCCCCCAGTTCCTGGAGGCGGCGGATGTACTTGATGAACTCATCGGTGACGGTGGCCAGCGCCACCTCCGTTATGTCCAGCTTGTGCTTGGAAATCAGGCCCAACAGGAGATCGAACGGCCCCGTAAAGTTGGCGAGCCGAACCTCAAAGCCCGGCTTGCGGGCTTCGGAGGGGCCCGCGTCGGAGGTATCGGCGTCGGGCGTTTCTTCCGGAATGACCACCGCGGAGGGCGGGGCGAGTGACCGTCCCACGCCGTTGGCTACGGTGCGCCGCCGCGCGAGATAAGTTCCTTTGCGAGGCGGCGGTAGGCGTCTGCACCGATGTGGTTGCCGGCATAGCTGGTAATAGGTTCAGCGGCCACGGTTGCGTCCGCGAATTTGATGGAACGCTTGATGACGGTCTCGAAAACCTTGTCCCCGAAGGCCTCCACGAGGCGCGAGATAACTTCGCGGCTGTGCAGGGTGCGGGCGTCGTACATGGTGGCGAGGACACCGTCCACCTGCAACCGCGGATTCAAACGGTCCTGCACTTTCTCGATGGTTTCCACGAGGAGTGCTACGGCGCGAAGTGCGAAGAACTCGCAGATCAACGGAATGATGACGCCGTGGGCGGCGGTCAGCGCGTTGACCGTCAGCAGGCCGAGCGATGGCTGGCAGTCGATCAGCACGACGTCGTAGTCATCTTCAACGCTCTTGAGCGCGCGGTCCAGGACTTGCTCGCGGGCGACTTCATTGACCAGTTGAACTTCAGCCGCGGAGAGATCAATGTTTGCGGGCAGAAGGTCCACGCCTTCCACTCCGGTCTGCTGGATGGCATCCCGGATGTCCACTTTGCGGTCCATGAGGACGTTGTAGACAGTGAGGTCGAGCTCATGCGGATTGGCGCCGAGCCCGGCAGAAAGGGCACCTTGTGGGTCAAAGTCCACCAGGAGCACGCGCCGGCCGTATTCCGCGAGCGCCGCCGCAAGGTTGATGGTGGACGTGGTTTTGCCCACGCCGCCCTTTTGGTTAACCATGGCAATGACCCTTGCAGGGCCGTGGGAGGCAAGCGGAGCCGGTTCCGGAAAATCGCGGTGAGGACGGCCCGTAGGCCCCATGATGGCGTCTTCCAGATCGAGCTCGGTGTCTCCCAGCGTAGCTGTTCCCCGTTCGCTGCTCACGTATCTAACCACTCTTTCGACGACGATCTTCCCTGCCGCTGTTCCCCTGGGTACAGCGCTGCTACCCACCTAGGCTACAGCCCCCGACACGGCATTTCGGGGAACTTGACTTTCGCCGATCTTTGAGCCTTTACCCTCTAGTTGAGGTCGAAGGTTAGGAAGTTGGGCCATGATTCGTTGGCATCCGCGCGAACGGCAGAGGACCGACACCCCTGTACGGGGGCCGGTCCTCGTTGCTTCGTATCCCGCGAAGCTGATCCTGCTAGATGGTTGCCTTGTCGCGGGCTTCAGTTTCCGGAGCCGTCTCAGCCTCTGCGCCATGGGCGATCATTGTCGTCTCGTCGAACGGTTCGCTGCCGGAGAGAACGCGCTCCACCTGGCCGTTGTCGATTTCCTTGACCCAGGTGCCGATCAAAACGGTGGCAACGGCGTTGCCGGTGAAGTTCGTCAGTGCACGGGCTTCTGACATGAAGCGGTCGATGCCAACGATCATGCCGACGCCGCCCAGGAGCTCGGGCTTGTGTGCCTGCAGGCCGGCGGCAAGGGTTGCAAGGCCGGCTCCGGTGACGCCGGCGGCGCCCTTGGAAGCGATGATCATGAACACCAGCAGCGAGATCTGGGCACCCAGGTCCAGCGGCGTCCCCATGGCGTTGGCCACGAACAAGGAGGCCATGGTGAGGTAGATGGCCGTGCCGTCAAGGTTGAAGGAGTAGCCGGTGGGTACCGTCACGCCGACAACCGGCTTGGAGACACCCAGGTGTTCCATCTTGGCGATGAGGCGGGGCAGGGCCGCCTCGGAGGAGGACGTGGAGAAGATGAGGAGGTATTCCCGGGCCAGGTACTTCATCAGCTTGAAGATGTTGACGCCGGCCACAGCACGAAGCAGGGAGCCAAGGATGACCACGATGAACACAGCGCAGGTGATGTAGAAGGCCAGCATCAGTGTGAACATGCTGAGGATTGCCTGGGCGCCAGTGGCACCCACGACGGCGGCGATCGCACCGAAAGCGCCCACCGGAGCCAGCCACATGATCATGATGAGGATCCGGAAGACAAGGCGCTGTCCGTGGCCGATTGCAGTGAGGATCGGAGTGCCCTGCTTACCCATCTTCTGGAGTGCGAAGCCCACCAGGATTGCTGCAAGAAGGGTGGGCAGGACGGGAATGTCGCCAGGGATGATGCCCAGCAGGAAGTCCACCGTGCTGTCCGTGGCCGCCTTCTTGTTGGGATCGTACGGAGTCAGCTTCAGGCCCTCACCCGGGTGGATGAGGTTGCCGACGACGAGGCCGATAGCCAATGCGAAGGTCGACATGGCCACGAAGTACCCAAGTGCGAGCCCGCCGACCTTTCCGACGGTGGCAGCTTTGGCGATGGAGCCGATGCCAAGGACGATGGTGCAGAAGATGACCGGAGCGATCATCATCTTGATGAGCTTGATGAAGCCGTCCCCGAGCGGCTTCAGGGATTTTCCAACCTCAGGGAACAGCAGGCCGACCACGGCACCAAGCACTACGGCCAGGATGACCGCGATGTACAGGTAATGCGACTTGTCGAGCCCCCTGCGTCCACCGGTGGCGGCTACTGCCGACTCTCCTCGTTGAGAGGTCATGGGATTCTCCTTCTGGATACTGTGTAAGGCGCTGCGGTCCTGCACTTGTGTCCAATCCGCTGCCCTTGTGTGATATCCATCATTCAGCTGCGGGTGACACACATCACCCTTGCGGTCATATTGGTCATGGGAGGCCTATTTGTTTCATCGCTGGAGCATCGCCCGCCGCTTGTTTGTGGCAAACCTGCTGTTCGTGCTGGTGCTGACAGCTGTCTTCGGCGCGTTCTCGGTGCTGGAGGCCCGGGACAGGGCATACGAGGATGCGGGCAGCCGGATGCTTGCGATCGCAACGTCCATTGCCAACAACCCCTTGGTGTTGCAGGCGGCGGCAACCTCTGATCCGTCGGCCATACTGCAGCCCTATGCGCTGGAGGTCATGAAGGACGCGGACGCGGATTTCATCACCATCATGGCTCCCGACAGGACCCGATGGACCCATCCCCGTCCCGAAGAGCTGGGCAAGCCCTATATCGGCACGATCGAACCTGCCCTGCGGGGTGAGACTTTCACCGAAGTCACTGCTGGTACGTTGGGGCCCTCGGTCCGGACCATCGCGCCGGTGAAGGACTCCGGTGGAACCGTCAAAGCCTTGGTGGCGGCAGGCATCACCGTAAGGACCGTGGATACCGATGTGGCCGAAAGGCTGGGAGTGATTGGCGGCATCGCGCTGGTGGTGTTGTTCTTTGGCTCCATAGCTTCGTGGCTGCTCGGACGTTACCTGCGGTCCGTGACGCGCGGATGGGGTCCGGAACAGCTCGCGCAGCTCTTCGCCTACTACGAATCAGTCCTTCACTCCGTTCGTGAAGGCGTGATCCTGATCGATACCCGGGGAAAAGCAGTGATGTACAACGATCAGGCCGCGGAGTTGCTGGGACTGGAACCTTCCGAGGCCGATCGCTCCCCCGATGACGCTCCCAAGCTGTCCGACCTCCCCTTTGACGGGAGCCTGCGAGCGCTTTTCGAATCCGGCAGGCCAGCCCACGACGAAATCCATTTGACTGGTTCACGGATCCTGGTGGTAAACCAAGCTCCGGCCGTGGGCCCGGTTCCTGCCCGCAGCCGGCAAAAGCCGTCGGTCTACGGCACCGTGGCCACTATTCGCGACCGCACTGAGATTGAGTCCTTGGGAACCGAGCTGGAAACCATGAAGACTCTCTCGGATGCATTGCGGGCCCAGACCCATGAACATGCCAATCGCCTGCATATGATCGTTTCCCTTCTTGAGTTGGGCCGCACGCCCCAGGCACTCGAGTTCGCCACCAAGGACCTGGAGCTCAGCCAGCAGCTCACGGACGACATGCTTGCTTCGGTGGATGAACCGGTGATGAGTGCTTTGGTGATGGGCAAGGCCGCCGAGGCCCATGAGCGCGGGGTCGAACTGGTGGTTCGGACATCAGGGAGTTCGGGTGTCCGGGGTCTGGAAATCCAGGACCTCGTGACGATCCTGGGAAACCTCCTGGACAATGCCATTGATGCTGCGGCGTCCGGTGGGATGCCCCGAAAGGTGGAACTGGACGTCGAAGCCAGTGCGGCCGGTGTTGGATTTACCGTTAGGGATTCCGGGGCCGGTATCGATCCCGGTTCGATCGATGACGTGTTGCAGTACGGGTACAGCACCAAGTCCGCCCAGGAGGGTCCACGGGGAGCCCATGGCCGGGGTGTCGGCCTTGCCCTGGTCCGGCAGGCGGTCCAGCGGCTGAACGGTACTATGACGATCAGCAATCCAGGCGGCGCCCAGTTCCATGTGGTGCTGCCCGCGCCCATTCCCGAGGAAGAGAAGGCATGACAGACATCCGCGTCCTGGTGGTCGAGGACGAGCCCATCGCCTCGGACGCCCACTCCATTTACGTGGGCAGGCTCCAAGGGTTCACGCTGGTGGGAACGGCTCCGGATGGTCAGTCAGCACTGCGCATCCTTGGCGAGTTCGCTGGCTCCGGCTCGCCCGTGGACCTGGTTCTCCTTGATATGAACCTGCCGGACCTCCATGGGCTGGATGTTGCCCGGCGCATGCGCTCCGCGGGAGTCTTCGCCGACATTATTGCCATCACAGCCGTCCGTGAACTGAACATCGTGCGCAGCGCCGTTTCCATCGGCGTCGTGCAGTATTTGATCAAGCCCTTCACCTACGCAACCTTTGCCGACAAGCTGAACAGCTACCGCACTTTCCGTGATCAACTGGCGGGCTCAGAGTCCGGCATCTCCAAGGCCGGAGCTTCCCAGAGCGATGTTGACCAGGCCTTCGCGAGTCTTCGGGCCCCAACGGAACTACCGCTGCCGAAGGGTTTGTCCGGTTCCACCCTGGAGTCGGTCAAGGATTTCGTCCGCGCCCGGAAACAAGCCGTGTCCGCCAGTGAAGTCATGGATGCCTTGGGAATGTCGCGGGTCACGGCCCGCCGGTACCTGGAGTACCTGGCCGACGCCGGGACGGTCACCAGGGCGCCGCGATACGGAACACCAGGCCGTCCGGAGAACGAGTACGGCTGGAACCGGGGCTAGCCTCCTGCCGAAGGAACAGCTCCCGCAGTAAGCTGGAGCCGAACCCGTGGAGAGCCCATGTCCCAGCAGCTGCAGCAACTTTCCGAGGCCCGCGAAGCCTTTGCCCGTGGGGAATGGGACGTGGCGCGCCGAAGCCTGGAACGTGCAGCCGTGGACGCTCCTCTCAGCTCCGCGGACCTTGAGATCCTGTCCCGTTCCGCCTGGTGGCTGGGAGACGTTCAACGCTCCATGTCCCTCGCAGAGGAGATCTTCCATCGCTTGGATGACGACCACCAGAGGCAGGCGGCGGCCCGGACGGCACTGACGCTGTCCATGCAGTGGGGCATCCGCGGCAACCTCGCCGTTTCTTCGGCGTGGCTTAATCGGGCGCGCCGGCTGCTGGAGAACATGCCCGAGGTACCCGAACACGGCTACCTGCTCTACCTTGAGGCCAATGACGCAATGAACCTTGAAGGCGATCCGGTTCCGGCCCTCGCCGCCTCAGTTTCACTCAAGGAGATGACCCGGAGGCACGAATCACCCGAACTGGCCAGCTTTGCGTACATGTTGTCCGGCCTGGCGGCGGTTCGGACAGGACAGTCCGCACGAGGATTCCAGGACCTGGATGAGGCCATGCTGCCCGTAATGGCGGGGCAGGTTCCGGCAGAGTGGGGCGGAGACATTTACTGCTCCATCATCCACCTCTGCTACGAGATGGCTGATTTCGCCCGGATGCGCGCTTGGACTGACGCGCTGGCCACATGGTGCGCCGGACTATCCCGGTCCTTCATGTACAGCGGGATATCGCGCGTTCACGAACTTCAATTGCTCGGCACTGAGGGCAATTGGGGACAGGTTGAAGCTGAGATGCCCCACGAAGCCGAGCGCCTTAGGAATGCCCACGGCTGGATCGCCGCGGACGGCTACTGTGAGCTGGGTGAGATCCGTCGGCGCCGGGGCGATGTTGCCGGGGCTGGGTCCGCGTTTGAGTTGGCCCGAGGGCTTGGCGTGGATGCGCAACCAGGACGTGCCCTGCTACTTGCCGATGCGGGAAAGACAGAGTCCGCCATAGAGGCGCTTCAGGCTGCCTTGGCGGACCGCGGAACCCTGGGGAGGGCCAGCCTTCTCTTGCCCCTGGTGGAACTGCTGGCTGCCCGGGATCCCGGTGCGGCGGCCACCCATTGCATGGAACTTGAACAGACCGCCGCTTTTTACAGGACCCCCGGCTTCCTGGCCTGGGCCCACCATGCGCGTGGCGCCGTGCTGATGGCGGAGCAGAGTTGGACTGAGGCGATCAATGAGCTTGAATCCGCAGCACAGGCCTACCGCTCCCAACACATGCGCTACGAACTGGCACGGATCCACGAACGCCTGGCAACTGTCCGGGCTGCCCTGGGTGAAAGCGGACGTGCTGAGGCCGAGCGTGCCACTGCGGCCGCCATCCGGAACCAGCTCGGCGCCAAGAACATTTCCTGGACGCGTCCCGCCCAGGAGCCTGGCGGCTTAACCTCCCGGGAAGTGGAAGTACTGGGATGCGTCCTGGCTGGTTCCAGTAACCGTCAAATTGCCAGGTCGTTGACTATCTCAGAGAAAACAGCCGGACGTCATTTGGCGAACATCTTTACCAAGATCGGGGTCACTTCCCGGACGGCCGCCGCTGCTTGGGCCCACCAGCACGGCATCCCGGAGCGGCCCGGATCGTAGTTGCCGATCCAGGGGCCCTGCATGGTTCGCCCCACGACTACAGAAAAAAATGCAGAAAATGCCCGAAGAGGCTCGTTGGGGTCTGAATTTACCGTGGGATATGGGCAACAGGCCGGAGCCACCGGTCCCCGAAGACCAAGGAAAAGCCATGGAAAGCACCCAGTCCGGAAAGTATGAAACGGCGACGATGCCCGGAAAATCACTTGAAGAAGCGGTGCAGGAAGCGACCGGCAGGCTGATTGACATCCTGAACAGCTCATCCATCGGACTGCTCATTGCCGTGGGCCATCAAACCGGCTTGTTTGAGACGCTTGCCTCGCTGCCTCCTGCGACGAGCCAACTTGTGGCGGATGCCGCTGGAGCACAAGAGCGTTACGTCCGCGAATGGTTGGGAGGGATGACGACCGCAGGAATCGTGGACTTCGAACCCGGCGATTCAACCTACTGCCTTCGTCCTGAATTTGTTCCTGTTCTGTGCGGGACCGGAAAGGAAAACCTGGCGCGCACCCTGCAGTATCTCCCGCTGATGGGCGAGGTGTCCCCCAAGATTGTCACGGCGTTCCGGGAGGGCGGTGGAACAAATTACAGTGATTACCCGCAGTTCCACCACATCATGGCTTCCGAAAGTGCCGCAGTGAATGACGCCTCGCTTTTGGACTCGATTCTCCCCTTGACCGGCTGCGAAAAAGCCTTGCAGGCAGGAATCGCCGTGGCCGATATCGGCTGCGGCGAAGGCCATGCTGTAAACCTGCTGGCCAGCACTTATCCCCACAGCACTTTCACGGGATATGACTTCGCTGACGCGGCGCTAACTGTGGCGCGGGCCGAAGCGGCAGCGTTGAAACTTTCCAACGTCCGGTTCGTGTCCAGGGACGTAACGACGCTTGAGGAAGAAGGCCGCTACCATCTTGTGACTGCCTTCGACGCCATCCACGACCAAGCGCATCCTGCCCAGGTCCTGAAGAATATCCACAAGGCGCTCAAACCCGGTGGAACGTTCCTTATGGTGGATATCAACGCCTCCAGCAACCTGGAAAAGAACGCTGACCTTCCGTGGGCCTCCTTCCTCTACACCATCTCCACGTTTCATTGCGTGGCCGTCTCCCTGGGACAGGGCGGGGAGGGTTTGGGAACCGTCTGGGGCAAGGAATTGGCAGCGGCCATGATCCGCGAAGCCGGCTTCACCAGCGTGGAAGTCAAAGAGCTCGAGGAAGATCCGTTCAACGCGTACTACGTGGCCACATGCTAGGCATGTATACATAGGCGCGCGATTTTGAGCTGTTTCCTGTACAACACAGGCTTTATGTATACACTGGAGTCATGCGCGCCAGTGATCGGGCCTACGCGGCTCTTCGTGAAGACATCATTGAATGGCGCCTGCGGCCGGGCACGGTTCTCGCGGAAGTAGAACAGTCCGAGCGGCTGGGTGTCTCCCGCACGCCTGTCCGGGAGGCGCTGGGCCGGCTCACCGCTGAGGGATTGACGACGGCGGCAGGCGGGCGCGGCGTCGTCGTCACCGATATTTCGCTGGACAGCATCGACGAACTGTTCGAGCTTCGCGAAACGCTGGAGGTCCGGGCCGCAGCCCTGGCCGCAGAGCGCGGAGAGCCGGGCGTTTTTGCCGAGCTGCAGGCGCAGCTGCTCCGGGCGCCGGAGCTGCTCAGCGAGGAGGATCCTGCACGGCACGAGTATTACGCGTTGGTTGGCCGGCTGGACGAGGCGATCGATGCCGCAATCTCCAACTCCTACCTGGCCCAGGCCATGCGCAGCCTCCGGGTCCATTTGGTCCGGGTTCGCCGCCTGGCGGCCGATGACGCCGCCCGGCTCCAGGCCGCTGCGGCCGAGCATGCCGCCATTGCTGAAGCGATCGCCGCCGGGAATCCACGGCTGGCCGAAGCCGCCACCACACTTCATTTGCACCGAAGCCTTACCCACGTCAAGGCCGCTCATGTGGCCCGCTAAGACCCTCATTAGAAGGAGCACCATGGTCAAGAACAA
The DNA here is from genome assembly GCF_031455315.1 of Arthrobacter sp. 1088. Taxonomy (NCBI): domain Bacteria; kingdom Bacillati; phylum Actinomycetota; class Actinomycetes; order Micrococcales; family Micrococcaceae; genus Arthrobacter; species Arthrobacter sp. 1088. The sequence continues at coordinate 15,672 of NZ_JAVDSM010000012.1, read as the reverse complement.
CCACGTCCGCGTCTACAAGTCCGAAGAGAATCTCCCCCGTGAGGAGCAGTTGGCGCACAAGATCGCCGTGGTCGCTGCCGACACCGTCGACGTAACCCCCGAGGTCACGGATATGGTGATCAACCGGATCATCGACAACGCCTCCGTAGCGATCGCCTCGTTGAACCGTGCACCGATCGTCGCGGCCCGCGCCCAGGCACTGACCCACGGGCCGTCCGCGAACGGCAAGGGCGGGCACGTTTTCGGCATCACCGAGCGGGTTTCCCCTGAATGGGCTGCGTGGGCGAACGGGGTGGCCGTGCGTGAACTGGACTACCACGACACGTTCCTGGCCGCGGACTACTCGCACCCGGGCGATAACATCCCGCCGATCCTGGCCGTCGCGCAGCACGTGGGCGCCAGCGGTGCTGACCTGGTGCGCGGTATTGCCACCGGCTACGAGATCCAGGTGAACCTGGTCAAGGCGATCTGCCTGCACAAGCACAAGATCGACCACGTGGCCCACCTTGGCCCGTCGGCTGCAGCGGGCATCGGCACGCTCCTGGGATTGGATGTTGAGACGATCTTCCAGTCCGTGGGCCAGGCGCTTCACACCACCACGGCCACCCGCCAGTCCCGCAAGGGCGAAATCTCCACCTGGAAGGCCCACGCCCCGGCGTTCGCGGGCAAGATGGCCGTGGAAGCCGTGGACCGTTCCATGCGCGGCCAGACCTCCCCCGTGCCGATCTACGAAGGCGAAGACGGGGTGATCGCGTGGATGCTGGACGGCCCGGACGCCTCCTACGAAGTCCCGCTGCCGCTGCCCGGTGAAGCCAAACGCGCCATCCTGGACACCTACACCAAGGAACACTCGGCCGAGTACCAGGCCCAGGCGTGGATCGACCTCGCCCGCAAACTCCACAAGGAGCACCCGGAAACCACGGACCCGGCCAACGTGAAATCCGTGTTGATCAAGACCAGCCACCACACGCACTACGTGATCGGTTCCGGCGCGAACGACCCCCAGAAGTACTCCCCCACCGCATCGCGGGAAACCCTGGACCACTCCATCCCGTACATCTTCACCGTCGCCCTGCAGGACGGCGCCTGGCACCACGTGGATTCCTACGCCCCCGAACGCGCAGCCCGCCCGGACACCGTGGAACTCTGGCAGAAGGTCACTACCGTGGAGGACCCGGAGTGGACCCGCCGCTACCACTCCCTGGACATCGCAGAGAAGGCCTTCGGCGGTTCCGTGGAAATCACCCTGAACGACGGCACCGTGATCACGGATGAGATCGCCGTGGCCGACGCGCACCCGCTCGGTGCCCGACCGTTCGCCCGCGAGCAATACATCAACAAGTTCCGCACCCTCGCTGCAGGTTTGGTGGAGGACGCCGAGATCGAACGGTTCCTCGCCGCCGTCGAACGCGTCACCGAACTCGGCCCCGGGGAACTGGACCAGCTCAACATCACCGCGGCCCCCGGCGTGATCAACCTCGACGCAGCTCCGAAGGGACTGTTCTAAATGCTGTACTCCACCACCACCCCCGAACAGAAGCGGGTCAAGCTGCGGGAGCTCCTCGCTTCAGGGACCGTGCAGCAGTTCCCCGGCGCGTTCAACCCGCTCTCGGCCCGGCTGATCGAAGAGAAGGGCTTCGCCGGGGTCTACATCTCCGGAGCGGTCCTGGCCAATGATCTCGGCCTGCCCGACATCGGCCTGACCACGCTCACCGAGGTGGCCACCCGCGCCGGGCAGATCGCCCGCATGACGGACCTGCCCTCCCTCGTGGACGCGGACACCGGCTTCGGTGAACCCATGAACGTGGCCCGCACCATCCAGGAACTCGAAAACGCCGGCCTGGCCGGCTGCCACATCGAAGACCAATTCAACCCCAAACGCTGCGGCCACCTGGACGGCAAAAACGTCGTGGACATCGACACCGCCACCAAACGCATCCGCGCCGCCGCCGACGCACGCCGCGACCCCAACTTCCTCATCATGGCCCGCACCGACATCCGCGCCGTCGAAGGAATCCAAGCCGCACAAGACCGTGCCCGCGCTTTGGTCGACGCCGGCGCCGACGCGATCTTCCCCGAAGCCATGGCTGATCTGACCGAGTTCCAGGCCATCCGCGACGCCGTGGACGTGCCCATCCTGGCCAACATGACGGAATTCGGAAAGTCCGACCTCTTCACCGTGGACCAACTCCAAGACGTCGGGGTAAACATGGTCATCTACCCCGTCACGCTCCTCCGCATTGCCATGGGCGCTGCAGAGCGTACGCTGGAATCGATCAAGGCTGCGGGGACCCAAGAGGCACAGGTGGAAAACATGCTCACGCGTGCGCGCCTCTACGAACTCGTGGATTACGAGGCATATAACCAGTTCGATACCGGCGTTTTTAACTTCCAGGTTCCTGGCATCCGCTAGGTCCGGGAATCATCAAGGGGAAAGCAAGCACTCCGGCCCACGGGGCTCTTGCATAATGAACGAAGGAGTTCAGCATGGCTGCTGAAGACATCAAAAAAGGCCTTGCCGGCGTCGTGGTGGACTACACCGCCGTCTCAAAGGTCAACCCGGACACCAACTCCCTGCTGTATCGGGGATACCCGGTGCAGGAACTGGCCGCCAAGTGCAGCTTTGAAGAGGTCGCCTACCTGCTATGGAACGGCGAACTGCCCGACGATGCCCAACTGGCCGAATTTGTTGCCCGCGAGCGGGCAGGGCGTGCGCTTGATCCAGTGGTCAAGTCAGTCATTGACACGTTGCCCACCACCTCGCACCCCATGGACGTTTGCCGTACGGCAGCTTCCGTATTGGGAGCCCGGCACGAGCTGACGGAGGATTCATCCCCCGATGCCAACATGAAGAAAGCAATCGACCTCTGGGCCGCGATGCCCGCCGTCGTGGCCTACGACCAGCGCCGCCGGCGGGGTCAAGAGCCCGTGGAACCGCGGGAGGACCTGGACTACTCGTCCAACTTCCTGTGGATGGCGTTCGGCGAAGAGCAGGTTCCCGAAGTGGTGGAGGCGTTCAACGTCTCAATGATCCTCTACGCGGAGCACTCCTTCAACGCGTCCACCTTCACAGCCCGCGTGGTCACGTCCACGCTCTCTGACCTGCACTCCGCCGTGACGGCAGCGATCGGTGCACTGAAAGGCCCTCTCCACGGGGGCGCCAACGAGGCCGTGATGCACACCTTCGACGAAATCGGCATCCGCAGCGAAGAATCCATGGAGGAAGCCGCGGTCCGTGCGCGGGCGTGGATGGAGAATGCCCTTGCCCAGAAGAAGAAGGTCATGGGCTTTGGACACCGCGTCTACAAGCATGGCGACTCCCGCGTGCCCACCATGAAGGCCGCCTTGGACAAGATGATCGCCCACTACGGACGGCCTGAACTCCTGGGGCTCTACAACGGCCTCGAACAGGCCATGGACGAGGCCAAGGCCATCAAGCCCAACCTCGACTATCCCGCGGGCCCCACGTACCACCTCATGGGCTTCGACACCCAGACGTTCACCCCGCTGTTCGTCGCCAGCCGGATCACCGGCTGGACAGCGCACATCATGGAACAATTTGCTTCTAACTCGCTGATCCGTCCGCTGAGCGAATACAACGGGCCGGAAGAGCGGCACGTGCCGTAGCCTCTTGGCTTCTGGCCGCGCCGGAAGCCCACGATGGCGGAGGAAGCATACGACGGCGGGTCGGTCACCAAAAGGCGACCGGCCCGCCGTCGTATGCTGGAAAACCTGTCTTCTAGTCGGTTCCGGCCCAATCGATGGTGTGCACTTCAGCCACGCTCTCGTTATCGGCAGCCAAATCGACTCGAACTGCGATCCGCTGCCCCGAAATCATCGCGGGCAGCCAATGCTCGGCGTCGGCCCACATGCGTTCCACCGGTAGCTTGGACACCGGGAACCATTCGGGCGCAATCTCGTCGCTCTCCGACGGTTCGCCTGCCCAAGAACGCGTCAGATACACAGTGGTGTACATGTTCCATTCGGGTCGGGCAGGAAACACGAAGTCGATGATGCCGGCGGGGATGAGGTCCGCGGCCTGGACCACCACGCTGATTTCCTCCATGACCTCGCGGCACACCGCCTGCAGCGCCGTCTCCCCCGGCTCCACATGCCCACCCACGCCCACCACTTTCCCACGCCCAAAACCGGTCTTCTTTGTACCGAGGAGGACGTGTTCCCCGTCCACGCCGTCACGGAGGAGGAAGCACAGTGTCACATGGGCTGCTGTCATGCTGCCTACCTTAACCCGATCTCCTGCACCTGAGGTCCCATTGCCACAGTCAGCCCAATTGCTACAGTGAGCCCATGAACGAAGGTGGGGGCGAAGTGCATGCCGGGACACAGGCACAAGCGCAAGCCATCAACCAAGAGGTGAAGGCCCAGGCCGGGGAAGATGCCGAAACTGCCCCTCTGGCCGACGCCCCATCAGCCACCAGAGCCGGGCAGGAGCGCGACGCCTGGCTGCCCCGCTTGGTGGTGGCCCATCCGCTCTACGCCGGCTGGGCTTGGACGGTGGTGTGGGCCGGGCTCATTGTTCTGGATGAGGTGGTGGACCTGGCTGGTTGGACGTGGTACCTGCTGGTCCTCATCGCTGCCCTGCCAACGCTGCTGTCCACGCTGGCCGTGCTGCATGCCACCCCTCGCAGCCACCTCAAGGCAGTGGACGCCACTGTCCTGGGCCATTTCTTCGTCCGCTTCCTGGCCCTGGTGGTCGCCTTCGTGGTGTGGGCTGCCTCCGTGGTGATGAGTGCTTCCATCTCGACCACGGTGCAGACCGTCATCGGCGACTCCGAAAAGGAGGTGACCGCACTCGGCTTCAACCTCATGCTGGCGTCGGTCCCGCTGGTGCTCTCTGTCCTGTGGATGGCGTTCATCGTGCGGTGCGCCTGGTTCCTTCGCCGGCTACGCGGTTGGCGGCAAATACCGTTGAAGACGCGGGTACCCAAAAAGTTCCTCAAGGGACAGCCGCGGTTGAAGCGGGTGGTGGTGGGACTGGCCCACCCAGGCCTTCTGCTCGTGGCCGGTTTGGGGACGTCGCTGCTGGCATTGTTCGTCGATGCCGTGGAGTTGACGTTCAGTGTATTGGACTAACTGCAGCATCAACCGAGCGCGCGGGGATGGGCAGCAGCGTAAACCTCGCGCAAGGTGTCGGCGGTAACCAGCGTGTAGACCTGGGTCGTGGTAACCGATGCGTGCCCCAACAGCTCCTGGACTACACGCACGTCAGCCCCGCCTTCCAGGAGATGCGTGGCAAAAGAGTGCCGCAAGGTGTGCGGCGAAACATCCTTGGTGATTTTTGCCTTCTCTGCAGCAGCCTTGAGGATTGTCCAGGCACTCTGCCTGCTGATTCGGCCGCCACGGGCGTTCAGGAACAAGGCGGGAGTGCCCTTGCCCTTGGAAGCCAGCAACGGCCTTCCGCGGACCACATAGGCTCCGACCGCGCGTGCACCGTAAGAGCCCAAAGGAACCAGCCGCTCCTTGGAACCTTTGCCGAAGAGCCTGACTATTGCTGGTTCGCCGCCTGCGTGCTCCAGGGATACATCGTCAACGTCCAGCCCTACGGCCTCGCTGATGCGCGCGCCGGTGGAATAGAGAAATTCAAGCAAGGCCCGGTCCCTTAGCCCGGTCGCAGAGTCCGAACCCGCAGCTTCGAGAATCCGCGTTACTTCACCGACACTGATGGCTTTCGGAAGTCGTTTGCCCGGCATCGGCGGGTGGACATCGCTGGCGGGATCCGACGTCGTGGTTCCTTCAAGGGCCCAAAATTTATGAAGTCCGCGCACGGCCACTATGGTCCTGGCTGCGGAGCGGACGCCGAGGGCCGCAGCGCCATCGGAGCCGTCTGACAAGGCTTGGGCAAAGCCGGTGACGTGATGGCGCGTGACGTCTCCGGGGCGTTCCACGCCTTGGCCAGCCAGGAAGTTCGAATAACGGGCAAGGTCACGGCGATAGGCAGCCAAGGTATTGGCTGCCAGGCCGCGTTCCACGCCCACGTGCTGGAGGTAGTCGGTAACTCCTCGATCGATGCCGTTGGCAGGACGGGTGGCGGCCTCGGCCATTCTTAGCGCTGGCTCGGGTGCGCGGGCCACGGCGCGTCAGCGGGGCGCAGGCTGGAAAAGCCGTCGGCCTTCGCGGCGGCGGCAGCCAGGATTCCCAGGACCGCGGACGGATTGTGCAGGCGCCCTTCAAGGACAGCCTTCACGGCATCGTCGAGCGGAATCCAGTGGAACTCGATTTCCGACTCTTCGTCCGTGCGGACATGCAGGTCAGCCTCGGGAACAGCGCTCAACCCACGAGCCAGATATATCCGGACAGCCTCGCTGGAGGATCCCGGAGAGTTGAAGAAGTCCACCAGGACATTCCACGTGGCCGCAACAAGATCAGCTTCCTCAGCGAGCTCCCTGGCAGCGCCCGCCACGAAATCCTCGCCCTCAACGTCCAGCAACCCGGCCGGGATTTCCCAGAGATCCATACCAACAGGGTGCCTGTACTGCTTCAGGAGCAGGATTTCACCGTCAACGTTCATCGGCAGCACAGCCACCGCGCCGGGGTGGTCGATGTAGTCGCGAACCAGGGTGTCCGTATCCTCGCTGAGCTGGAAGGCGTCGCTGACCACATCCCAGATGCGGCCTTCATAGACCTTGCTCGTAGACAAAAGACGGCGCGGGCTCGGCGCATCCGAAACCTGCCTTGAGGTGCTGGGGGTTTCGGAAATGCCGGGCATCGCGCCGTCCTTCGTTAGTGCTTGCGTTTACGGTTTACTTGGCGGCCACCGCGCTACTTGGCAGCTACCGCACCGGCACCGGATTTGGTTCCCACAACGGCACCTTCACGACGCTCCAAGGCTGCCTTCACGAGGCCCGCGAAGAGCGGGTGCGGGCGCGTCGGGCGGGAGCTAAGCTCCGGGTGTGCCTGCGTAGCAACGTAATACGGGTGCACTTCGCGGGGAAGTTCAACGTACTCCACCAGCTTGCCGTCAGGCGAGGTACCCGAGAAGACGAGGCCCTCCGCCGCGATCTGGTCACGGTACTTGTTGTTAACCTCGTAGCGGTGGCGGTGGCGTTCGCTCACTGAAGTGGTGCCGTACGTCTCGGCGACAACGGAGCCCTCGTCCAGCTTGGCTTCATAGAGCCCCAGGCGCATCGTGCCGCCAAGGTCTCCCTTGCCTTCCACAATGTCCAGCTGCTCTTCCATGGTGGCGATGACCGGGTACTTGGAGTCCGGCTCGAACTCGCTGGACGAGGCGCCTTCCAGGCCAACCACGTTTCGCGCGTATTCGATCACCATGCACTGCAGGCCAAGGCACAGGCCCAAGACCGGCAGTTTGGATTCACGGGCAAACTTCAGTGCACCCAGCTTGCCTTCAAGGCCACGGATACCGAAGCCGCCAGGTACGCAAATGGCGTCGACGCCGGCAAGTGACTTGGTGGCACCGGCAAGGGTTTCGCACTCGTCCGAGGGGACCCAGCGGATCTTGACCTTGGCCTCGTTGGCGAACCCACCGGCGCGGAGGGCCTCGGTGACGGAGAGGTAAGCGTCCGGAAGGTCGATGTACTTACCCACCAGGGCGATCTCGACCTCGCGCTTGGGGTTGTGGACCGCTTCAAGCAGCTTGTCCCACTTGCTCCAGTCAACGTCCTTGAACGGCAGGTCCAGTGCGCGAACGATGTAGGAGTCCAGGCCCTGCGAGTGCAGCGTCTTGGGGATGTCATAGATGCTGGGTGCGTCCGCAGCGTTGACCACGGCGTCGATGTCGACGTCGCACATGCGGCCGATCTTCTCCCGCATGGCCTCGGGCACTTCGCGGTCCGAACGGATCACGATGGCTTCGGGCTGGATACCGATGGAACGAAGGGCTGCCACGGAGTGCTGCGTGGGCTTGGTCTTCAGTTCCTGGGAGGGACCGATGTACGGAACCAGGGAAACATGGAGGAAGAAGACATTGTTCCGGCCGATGTCCTGGCGCACCTGGCGGGCCGACTCGAGGAAGGGCTGCGATTCGATGTCGCCAACCGTGCCACCGATTTCGGTGATGATGACATCCGGAGCGTTCTTGCCTTCGGCGGGAAGGCGCATGCGGCGCTTGATCTCATCCGTGATGTGCGGGATGACCTGAACGGTGTCTCCGAGGTATTCACCACGGCGTTCCTTCGCGATGACCGTGGAGTAAATCTGGCCCGTTGTGACGTTGGCCGAACCTTCCAGGTTTTCATCGAGGAAGCGCTCGTAGTGTCCGATGTCGAGGTCGGTTTCGGCGCCATCATCAGTCACGAAAACTTCGCCGTGCTGGAAGGGATTCATCGTGCCCGGATCCACGTTCAAATAAGGATCGAGCTTCTGCATAGTTACAGACAAACCGCGTGCCCGCAGCAGGTGGCCGAGGCTGGAAGCCGTCAGACCCTTACCGAGCGAGGACGCCACACCACCGGTGACGAAGATGTGTTTGGTCGTCTTGGACGAGCCCGGGAACCGGGAATTTACACGGGAATTTGATCGCTGCACCACGGAATTCGAGCTTATCATCAATTACGCCTTCCAAGCGTCCGTCCGGATTCCCCAAATGGTCAATAGTTGCCCAAGACCATGCCTGCAATCAAGAGCCGGGCGGGACCAAGTGCACGGATGTGATAGTGGTCGCAGTCCGGCACCGGCCGCGTCCCCGGAATTTCCTACGCCCGCTGGGGAAGCAACTTCGCGTCGTCCAGCAACTCCTGCGCGTGTGCCTGGGCAGATTCCGAGTCTTCCTGCCCGGCCAACATACGGGCAAGCTCCTTCACGCGTTCGTCGTCATCCAGCAGTTGCACATCGCTGGAGGTGAATCCCGTGGACGTTTTTCCGTCGGCGCCCCGCACTGAGGTTTTGGTAACCCGGATGTGCTGGTCTGCGAAGGCCGCAACCTGAGGCAGGTGCGTCACAACGAGGACCTGGACGTGGCGGGCCAACATGGCCAGCCGGCGCCCGATCTCGACGGCCGCCCGTCCACCTACTCCGGCGTCCACCTCGTCAAAGACGAACGTAGGAACAGGATCCACCGCAGCGAGCACTACCTCGATAGCCAGCATCACCCTTGAGAGTTCACCGCCGGAGGCTCCCTTGCCCAGTGGGCGCGCAGGAGCGCCGGAGTGTGGCTGAAGGAGGAAGGCGATCTCATCCGTTCCCCAGGGGCCAAGCGATCCGCTGTCCTCTATTTGGATGATCAACGTGGCATCCGCCATGGCCAACGCCTTCAACTCTGCACTCACACGGGCCGAGAGGTCCTTGGCCGCCTTGAGACGGGCCTTGCTGATCGCTGCGGCCTGCTTGCGCAGGGTAGCTTCGGTCGAAGCCACCTCGGCATCCAAGGATTCGATGCGGCTTGAATCGTCCTGCAGCTCGTCCAAACGCACACGGGCCGTGGCCGCCCACTCCAGCACTTCATCGATGCTTGGGGCGTACTTGCGGATCAGTTTGGCCAAAGCGGCGCGGCGTTCCTCGATTTCGGAGAGCCGCTCCGGGCCTTCGGTGTCCAATGCGGCCTGGTAGCTGGACAAGTCAGCGGCGATATCGTTCAGCAGGAAGCCAACTTCGGCAAGCCGTGCAGCAGCGGCCCCCAGCGCCTCATCATGTTCTGCAACATGCTCCAGCGTCCGCTTGGCCGCATCCACCATCGATGTGGCATCGCCGGCATCCCCGAATTCCTCCGCGATGAGCGACTCATGTGCCGCCGCTGCTGCGAGCCGGAGTTCTTCAACGTTGGCAAGCTTCACGGCCTCAGCCTTGAGGGTCTCATCCTCACCCGGCTGGGGATCCACGTCATCGATCTCTTTGAGCGCAGCGTCCAGCGACTCCGCCTCACGAAGCCGTTCCCGCGCCTCGCTGCGAAGGGTCTCCAGCTCGGCCTGAATGGACTTCCAATGGTTGTACAGATCCTGGTATTCCCCCAGGACCTTCGCCAAAGGTGCACCCGCGAAGCGATCCAGGGCGTGTCGCTGCGCGGTAGCGCTCTTCAGCCTGATCTGGTCCGACTGGCCGTGCACCACCACCAAACTCTCGCCAAGTTCGGCCAGAACCCCCACCGGCGCCGCCCGTCCCCCAACGTAAGCCCGGCTGCGGCCATCGGCACCAACGGTCCGGGCCAGCAGGAGTTCAGCGACGCCGTCGAACTCCTCCGCCTCACCGCCGGCCTCCTTGGCCCGCTCCACCGCGCTGTGGGCTGGATCAAGCTTCAAGACTGCCTCGGCGGAGGCAGATTTGGCGCCGCTGCGGACGGCACCCGCGTCTGAACGGGCACCCAGGAGAAGCCCGACGGCGGTCACCACCATGGTCTTGCCGGCACCGGTTTCGCCGGTAACCACGCTGAGGCCGGGGCCCAGCGGCAGGGCGGCATCAGTAATGACACCGAGGTCACGGATTCGGAGTTCTTCAAGCATGCTTCACTTCGCATTCGTGGGGTCGGATGGCTCACCGTGCCCCGGGTACAGGGATGTTTCGGCGGCCCGGGAATCGTTCGGCTCCCGGGAATCGTTCGAGTCCCGGGAATCATTCGCTTCCCGGGGAGTGGGCAAAGGAGCCGGTGAAAGGGTTCGGATCACGGGGATTGGGCCAGTGTGGACTTCCCCCGACCGGGGAGCCGGACCGCGCCAGCCGTGGATGGGGAGCTGGAACTTCCGCACAAGCCGCGCCGAAAAAGGAGTCCTGTGCGTCCGTGCCAGTCGTACAGGCGTGGCTGAGCGGGTCACCTCGACACGCGCACCCGGAGGCAGATCAACAGAACGCCTGCCATCGCACCAAAGGACGCCCAGGGCATCCGTCCTGTTCATGATTTCCACGGCGAGCTTGGAACGCGGAGAGACCACCAAAGGCTTCGCGAAAAGGGCATGGGCGCTGATCGGCACAATGACGAGCGCTTCCACTTCAGGCCACACCACCGGCCCACCAGACGAAAATGCGTACGCCGTTGATCCCGTTGGCGTCGCGAGGACCACGCCATCACAGCCGAACGACGTCAGCGGGCGTTCATCCACCTCAGTGACGACCTCGAGCATCCGTTCCCGGTTGGCTTTCTCGATGGCGGCCTCGTTCAGGGCCCAGGTATGCCAGATCTTCTGGCCCTTGATCCACACCTGGACATCGATGGTCATGCGCTCTTCGACGGTGTACTGGCGGCTCGCGATCCACTCAACCGTCTGGGCCAGGTCAGCACGTTCGCTCTCGGCAAGGAAGCCCACGTGGCCCAGGTTCACGCCCAGCAAGGGAACGTCCACCTCCCGGACCAGTTCCGCCGCGCGCAGGATGGTTCCGTCGCCACCCAGAACCATCACCAATTCCACGTCTTCCAAACTCACGTCGTCGTGGAGGATCTCAATGGGGGTGTCAACGGCACCAAAAAAGCGCTCGACATCTGCCAATTCCGACTTCTGGAGGACCGGAACCAGGCCCGAGGAGTGCAGCTGCGTACAGGCATCCCACGCCGCCCGGAGCGATTCCTCCCGCCCTGTGTGGGCAAGGACAAGTACATGCCTGCTCATCGGGTTCTGCTTTCTAGTCGTTTGGCCAGAGGTTCTTTATCAACGCAGCAACGTCCTCGTCCCGCTCTTCGATCTTAGGCAACACAGCGGACATCCTGCGCTTCATCCACAGGAAGTACTCAACATTTCCGTCCTGGCCCGGGAGTGGACTTGCTGCCAGGCCATGAAGTTCCAGCCCGGCATCAAGTGCAGCGCGGGCCACTTGGGCCACCGCCCGGCGTCGTTCATTCTCGGAAGACACCACGCCGGTGCGGCTCAGCCGCTCCTTGCCGACTTCAAACTGCGGCTTGACCATCAGGACAAGGTCTCCGCCGGGTTCCGTGCAGGCAGCAAGGGGGCCCAGGACCAACGTCAGGGAAATGAAGGACAGGTCTGCAACTGTGAGGGCCGCGGTGCCGCCGATCTGGTCCGGCGTCACGTACCTGACGTTTAGCCCCTCATGGACCACCACGCGGGGATCATCGCGAAGGAGCGGCACCAGTTGGCCGTGCCCGACGTCGACCGCCACCACTTGCGCGGCGCCTTGCCGAAGCAGCACGTCGGTGAAGCCACCAGTGGAGGCTCCGGCGTCGAGACACCGCCTCCCGGAAACTGCGACCCCCGGAAACGCTGCCAACGCGCCAGCCAGCTTATGCCCGGCGCGGCTCACGTAGATGTCCTCAAGGTGGGATTGGACGTCCAGGTCTGTACCGGCGTCCACCTGCTGGGCCGCTTTGGCCAAAACGACCCCGTCTGAACTCACCTTGCCGTCGCTAATGAGCTTGGCAGCATGCGTCCGGGACCTCGCCAGCCCACGCGTCACGAGTTCCTGATCAAGTCTTGCCATCCGCTATTTGTCGCCTTCCGGGCGGGTAGGACTGGCATGCCGGTCAGAAGCCGGCGGGAGGCCAGGCTCAGCATCCAGCGCCTCCAGGAGAGAGTCATGAAGTGCTGAATACAGCCCGGCATGCTCGGCCACCGGAGCGCCATGAACGCCCTCCAATAAACTGAGGGCACGGTCCACCGGAGCATCGCCGGTGGAATCGAGAGCCTCCGGCCAGTGAACAGCGGTACGTTCAGCCTCAGCTTCCGGGAGATTGATGGGCTCAGTCATCGCACCAGTCTAATGAGTTCGCCATTCCAGCTTCGGCGCTTGGGCCACAGCCGTGTCCGGAACCGCAGCCCACCAGGCAGCGCACGCCGCCCGCCACGTGTCGAGGTCATCCTTGTGCCCTGTTAGCGTGACCTTGCCGTCCTCGGCAATCGCAGAAGCTGCACCGCAACGGTAGGTGCCGCCGTCGCTGACGATTTCGGGGTATGGATTGTAAAGATCACCCAGATCCGCCAACAGGTAATCCGGGCGCTCTTCCGTCCGTGCAGCCAGAATCGTCAGCGTGGTATCGACGCCGGTGAGTACCGCCGCCGTCGCAAATCCCGCACGATTACCGCCCAGGATATCCGTATCCAAACGGTCCCCCACTACCAAAGGACGGTCCGACTTCAAGCGCTTGGCCGCAGCGTGGAACAACGGTGCTTCAGGTTTACCGGCCACCATAGGCGTCTTGCCCGTTGCGGCCGCAACAGCGGCAACGAGAGTACCGTTGCCAGGAGCCATACCGCGCGCCTGCGGGATGGACATATCCGTGTTGGTCGCGAACCATTGGGCGCCACCGGCAACAACATAGGATGCCTCAGCGAGGTCCTTCCAGCCGATCTCCGGGTTAAAGCCCTGGACAACAGCAACTGGCGACTCCGCCGCACTATGCACGGGCTTGAGGCCCACGAGCTCAATCTCGTGAGCCAACGCCGCACTGCCAGTGATGAGCACGTGAGCCCCCGCAGGCAGCATGGAAGCAAGCAACTCCCCCGCGGCCTGCGACGAGCTGACCACCTGGTGATCCTCCGCAGGCGCTCCCAATTCCCTCAAGTGCGCTGCAACCTGGGCGGGAGTACGCGAGGCGTTGTTCGTCACGTAACCCAGCCCGACGCCTACCGTCTCCAGGCGCTGCAGCGACTCTACAGCTCCGGGAATGGCGTGGGGACCCGCGTAAACGACACCATCAAGATCGGAAAGAACCGCGTCAAAGGACGAAATGAGTGAATCAGCCATGCTGGGAGTCAGTGCCCTGTTCGTGGGTAGCCTCTTCATCGATGGATTCCGCGTGGGACACGATTTCGTCAGCCTCTGCTTCTTCTTCGGCTTCGTCAGACTCTTCTGCTGAATCAATATCCGATTCGGCATCGTCCGACTCGAAGTAATCCGATTCGGCATCATCGATGTCAACGTCGTCGTGTTCGGCATCTGCAGCAGCCGCCTCGGCGATCACCGATTCGCTTTCCGGCCTAACGACGTCGGAATCCTCGCCGCGCTTCTCGAAGCGCGGCTTCCGCGCCGCTGCTGCTTCTTCCTGCTCGTCCCAGCCGAGATCAAGAATTTCCGGTTCAGCGAAGTCGCCAACACCCAAGGCATTCTCGGCAACCACTGCCTGGCGGGCCCACTTTTCGGCTTCCTCGGTGCGACCCACAGCCGTCAGTGCTTCCGCATACGCGCGGAACAGACGGGGGCTGTAGGAGAATGCCCGATTAATGTCCAGCTGCGGGATCTCAAGTTCGGCAACAGCAGCGTCAAGCTGGTTAAGGTCAGCGCGTGCGCCCGAAGCCACAATCGCCAGCTCTACCTTGCCCGGAGCATCCAGGTCCTGCGCTTCCGGAGAACGGACCATGTCCAGTGCACGGTCAGGACGGCCAAGGCCACGCTCACAGTCCGCCATGACAGGCAGGTGAACGTTGGACCCGCTGATGCGGCGGTACGTACGGAATTCGCGGAGCGCTTCGCCATAGTGACCCGCAGCGTAAGCCGTCAGGCCAACAGCCTCCCGGACAGCCGAGAGCCGGCCACCCCTGCGGCTGGCAGCCAAAGCGTGCTGGAAGGCCAACTCCGGCTCGATGTCGATCAGGCGACCGGCCATGACCAGGTGCTTGGCAACCCAGCCTGCGCTCTGCTCTTCGAGGGTCTTGATCTGATGGCCGGTGGCGCGGTCAAGTTCCTTACCCGTGACATCCTCATCGATCTCGGGAGAACGTTCGCGGTCAGGGCGGTTGGCGCTGCGAATGTCCTTCGCGTTGGGAACCCGGGCCGGACGGTCTTCCCATGAGTTGGCGCGGTCATTGCTGAAGGGACGACGGTCGCCGCCACGGTCCGGACGGTCACCGAAGGGCTTACGCTCGCCACGGTCATTGTTGAACGGACGACGCTCCTCGCCATCACGACGAGGACCATCAAAGTTCCGCGGACCACGCTCAGGACGGCTACCGAAGGGCTTACGCTCGCCACGGTCGCTGTTGAATGGGCGACGCTCACCATCACGCGCCGGACGATCACCACGGTCCCACGTCACCGCGGTCACCAAAGGGCTTACGGTCACGATCGCCACCGAAGGAACGACGCTCGCCATCACGGGGCGGGCGGTCACCGAACGGCTTACGCTCGCCACGGTCATTGTTGAACGGACGACGCTCACCATCACGCGCCGGACGATCACCACGGTCACCAAAGGGCCTGCGATCACGATCGCCACCGAAGGAACGACCCTGCTCATTGCCGTCGCGATTCTCCCTGGAACGGAATCCGCGAGGATCTCCACCGGAGTTATTGTTGGGGCGGAAAGAACCGCGGTCGCCGCGATTCCCGCCAAAGTTTCCGCGGTTGCCGTCGCGATTGCCGCCGTTGTGCTCAGCCATGGTGGATTCCTCCTGTTGCGAGCCGACCACTGGCGCGTGCGTAGTCGCTCATAACCCTTATTTCGTTGTCACGCCGTCTGCAGCACGGGGCTGCCGACTCGTATGTCTTATGCAATTCTAGGCGACAGCACCTCAGTCGCCGAACGTCAGAGCAGCTCCAGGGGTGTCCCGTGGCAAGTCTCACAGCGTTATTGGCGCGGTGTCTTCCGGGGGTTTAAATGGGTCAAGCCCCGGCCGTGGTGGACGGGGCTTGTCTTGTGTTGGTCTGTTTTTTCTCGTTTGAATGCAGTCGCTTTAATGCGGGAGACCCCCAACCCTGTGTGGGTTGGGGGTCTCTACCTAATGTGTGTCCGGCGGTGTCCTACTCTCCCACACCCTCCCGGGTGCAGTACCATCGGCGCTGTGGGTCTTAGCTTCCGGGTTCGGAATGGGACCGGGCGTT
>NZ_JAVDSM010000011.1:0-186415 GCF_031455315.1 Arthrobacter sp. 1088 | reverse complement strand
GTGGAATTGGACTCTAGACAAGCCCCACTCCACCCGGAGGTCTTCTTCATGTCACCAAACCACGCCGAGCGTCATCAACGTCCGTGGTCAATACAGCTAGGGTGGGGGCATGGATGCACTGAGAGTGAGGCGCAGCCGGGTGCGTTTCGTTGTCATGGTGGCTGCCGGTGCCGCGGCCTTCGTGGTCACGGGCCTCGCAGGCAGCTGGGTCGACGCCCCGGCGGTCGGCTGGGCCACGGCAGCGCTGATCTATGTTGCCTGGGTGTGGCTGGTGATAGCGCGGATGGACCCCTCTGAAACCCAGCAACACGCAACCTCCGAGGACCCTTCCCGCGGGGTTACCGATGTACTGATCCTCATCGCAAACCTGGCCAGTATCGCCGCCGCTGCCGCAGTGATCGTCAACTCGCACACTGAAGGTACGGACACCCGCTTTTATTCGGCTGCGCTCTCCCTTGCGTGCGTAGCCCTGTCCTGGATGCTTGTCCAAACCCTCTTCACCCTGCGTTATGCCGAGCTGTACTACAGCCCTGAAGCCGATGCCGGTGGTGAAATGGGCGGCATCAGCTTCAACCAGGATCGCCCGCCGCAGTACACCGATTTCGCGTACCTCGCCACCAGCCTTGGCATGACGTACCAGGTCTCAGACACCAATCTGGGCAACCACCGGATCCGGCTCGAGGCCCTGAAGCACAGCCTTCTGTCCTACCTGTTTGGCACGGTCATCCTGGCCGTCACCATCAACCTGGTCATCGGCTTGGCCCAGTAGCCCACAGAAGTTCCCGGCGCCCGAAATGCCCGGTTCCCGGGCGCGCCCAGGCGTAGGCTACTTGCCATGAAGCCCCGGCTGATTTGGGTTGCGGCGATCATTTTGGTGGCCGCGATCGGCGTAGTTGTGTGGTTCGCGGTGGACAAGTCGCGCGTGTGCCCTGCCATGGGAAACGACACTCCCATCGAGCTGAAGATAGGCTCGACGCCGAGCCGCGTCCAAGCATGTTTCGGAGACGGCTGCACACCGCGGCCCGTCCAACAGCAGACGGATGGCCGCTGGCTCGTCCCTCAGGAGCCTCCGTATCTACCTGCCGGGCGAACAGCCTCCCCGCCTGCCGTGGTGGCCAAGGTCCGCGTTGTGGTCAAGGAGACAGGCAAACGCCAGCGGGACGCAGTCTTCGACATCCCTGCCATACCGGGTGTTCCGGATACCACCGGCGCACAATGCCCCGGACCCATCCAGTACCTCCCCGTTGAGGTGCCTTAAACACGAACGGGGCAGCCGCCGTCGAACGCTGACGGCGGCTGCCACGGACGAAAAGGACGCTTACGACGCCGGTCCGGAACCTAGCGTGACGCGCTCGGCTTCCCCGTCATCCACCGGGGCGGAAGGGGTGCCGCCCTTGCGGTATCGGAACACGCCAATGGCGACGACGACCGCAGCAAGGGCCAACGAGAGGAAGAGCGATTCCCGCGTGGATTCAAGTATCACCATGCCGATGATGAGCGCGACGATGCTTCCAATCGCGATCCACGTGAGGTAGGGGAAGAACCACATCTTGAGGTCCAGATCCTTGGCGGCGGCGCCCATGCGTCGGCGGAGGATGAGCTGTGAGCTGGCAATGACGAGCCACACGAACAAGGCGATGGCGCCGGAGGTGTTGACGAGGAACAGGAACACAGTGTCCGGAGCGACGTAGTTCAGGCCGACAGTGATGAACCCGACCACGGTGGAGGCAAGTACTGCTGCCGCAGGCACGCCGCGCTTGGAAATCTTCGTCCAGGATTTGGGGGCGTCGCCACGCTGCGAGAGCGAGAAGAGCATCCGGCTTGCCGTGTACAGGCCCGAGTTCAGGCAGGAGAGCACCGAGGTGAGGACCACGATGTCCATGATGGTGCCGGCACCCGGGATTCCGTAGAGCTCGATCACGGCAACATACGGGCTCTTGGCGACCGAAGCGCTGTTCCACGGCAGGAGTGTGACCACTATGGCAATGGAGCCGATGTAGAAAATCAAGATGCGCCATACGGTGGACTTCACAGCCTTCTTGACTGCGTCTACGGGGTTTTCGGATTCACCCGCGGCGATCGTCGCAATCTCGGCACCAAAGAACGAGAAGACCACCACGAGGATGCCGGCAAGGACCGCACCCGGACCGTTGGGCATAAAGCCTCCCTGGTCCAGGAGGTTGGCGACGCCCGGCGCGGAAACGCCAGGGATCAAGCCAAGGATGGCGGCAATGCCTGCGAGCAGGAAGATGACGATTGCGGCCACCTTGATGGACGCGAACCAGAATTCGAACTCGCCGTACGACTTCACGGAGCCAAGGTTCGTCAATGTCAGGAGCACCATGAGCACCAGCGCCCAAACCCACTGGTCGACGCCCGGCACCCAGCGATGCATGATGGCAGCGCCGGCGGTGGCCTCGATGCCGAGCACGATGATCCAGAACCAGGCGTAGAGCCAGCCAATGCTGAACCCGGCCCAGCGGCCCAAGGCCTTATCCGCGTATGTGGAGAAGGAGCCGGTTTCCGGGTTGGCGGCAGCCATTTCGCCGAGCATTCGCATGACGAGGATAACCACCAGGCCAGCAGCCAAGTAGGCGACGAGGATACCCGGGCCAGCCTGTTGGATAGCGGCGCCGGAACCCACAAACAGCCCAGCACCAATCACGCCGGCGATGGCGATCATGGAGAGGTGTCGTGGCTTCAGGGACTTTGAAAGTTGTTGGTCAGCGTGCATGGGTCGGCGCCGTCCTTAGTGTCTTTGGAGAGGGGCCCGAGTTGATGTGCAGCGGGCCACATGGCTTTCCCACAGTAGCCATCCGCGCAGGGCAAAATCCTGTGCGGATGTACATTTTGGCGATCCCAAAAAAGGAAATATGCACAAAAAGTATGACTATAAGCATCTAAAGTTTCATATAGGAAACTTTAGAAACTCCCTTGAAATGACTCTTTGAGGCTTTGTTAGCCGCGCCCGGGAAATCAGACCTCAGTGCGGAAGAACCGCTCCGCCACGGAGGACAGCCGGAACGGGTCCTCCACACCACACAATTCCCGAGCCGAGTGCATGGACAGCAGGGGGATGCCGACATCCACTGTCCTTATCCCCAGCCGCGTCGCAGTCAGCGGACCAATGGTGGAGCCACACGGAAGGTCGTTGTTGGATACATATTCCTGGTACGGCACATTTGCTTCCCCGCACAACCGTGCCCAAAGCGCAGCCCCCGTGGCATCGGTGGCATAACGCTGGTTTGCGTTGATCTTCAACAGCGGTCCACCGTTGAGTAGCGGACGGTTGACGGGATCGTGCCTCTCGGCGTAGTTCGGGTGGACGGCGTGACCGGCGTCCGCAGAAACACAGAACGACGCCGCCAAGGACTGCCGCCGTTGGCTCACCGAGGCGCCAAGACCGTCAGAGATTCGGGTCAAAATGTCCTCAAGGATGGGGCCGCAGGCACCGGAACGCGAGTTGGAACCGATCTCTTCATGGTCAAAAGCGGCGAGGACAGCGATGGGGCCGTCTTTCGTCCCCGCTTTCGCGCGTTCGATCAATGCCACCAGGCCAGCGTGTGTCGAAGAAAGGTTGTCCAACCGGCCGGAGGCGAAGAACTCACCGTTGGCGCCGAAAACCGCAGGTGCCTGCGTGTCCGCCACGACGACGTCGTAACCTCCGATGTCTGCTGGATCAACAGTGGCGCCCTCGACGCGCCCGGCAAGCAGGCCCAAAAGATCTTCGTTGGCCGGATCACCGAGCCCGAAGACCGGATTCATGTGCTGCTGCTTGGACAGAAGCAGGCCGTTGTCATTAACCGCACGGTCCAAGTGGATGGCGAGTTGCGGGAAGCGCAGGAGCGGGCCGGTTGCGGTCAGGTGCTGCGTGCCGTCGCGTAACACCAGGCGGCCGGCCAGTTGCAGCTCTCGGTCCAGCCAGGAGTTAAGGAGCGGCCCTCCGTACACCTCGACGCCGGCCTGCAGCCAACCGAACTTCCCGGTGGTGGGCTTCGGCTTCAACTTGAAGGAGGGGGAGTCCGTGTGGGCACCCAGGATATTGAAGCCCGTGGTGGGACCGGCACTTTCGGGAGTGACCCACGCGATCAGGGCGCCGTCGCGGATGACATAGAACTTACCCGCGCCACCTTCCCAGGACTGCAGTTCATCCAGCGCGGTGAAGCCGGCGCCATCAAGCCGCCTGCCGGCCTCGTGCACTGCATGGAAGCTGGACGGCGAAGCCGAAACATATGCGCCGAGGTCCTGGATGTGGTCAGCTGCTGCGGGGGCATTCGAAGGCATGCCCCCGAGTCTAGCTGCGCTTGTTGACCGCTTCGCATCAAACCGTGACGTTCAGCGCGGCTGTGTAGCCTCCCTGGACCGAACCGGACATGGTGGCCAGCTGATATATGCCTCCATCGTCACCAAAGACGTTGTCCCCTGCCAGGGTGCTTCTTGCGAAGTCTCGGGCACTCGACTCGTATCCCGGCGAGCCGTACACGTCCTTGCACGCGGCCTCAGCCAGAGCGATTTGGGAAACCGCCAACACCTGCCCCGCCGCGGAAGTGTTGCTCATGGATTCAAATACCTCAAAGTGAATATGCGGCCATCGCCCACTGTAGGCACCGGGGTAGATGGTAGTGAAAGTGACTTGGCCGTTGCTGTCGGCCTCCTGGACGCCGCGCAAATAGTTCTCGTTCTTCAGCCCTGAATCGTAAAGGGAATACTTGCCGTTCCGGTCGCAGTGCCAGGCATAGACCGCCGCACCTGCCAGCGGTGAGCAACCGTTGGCGTTGTCCAGCAGGGTGAGGGTGAAAGTCAGCGGGACGCCTGCGGCCTTGGTGGTGGAGCTGCCGAAGCTTGAAGTGATGTCCTTTCGAACTACTCCCGATGCCTCGAGCACATTCGGCCCGTTGGAACCGTCGCCGGGATAGGGGCCGGGGGTTTCCTCCGGGATCTCGACTCCGCATTCGGCGAGTGCGCGCGTCACGGTACTGGTAGCGGAAGGTGATACGGCCGCCGTCGTGCTTTGTGTTGCGGTAGCGGCAGTGCCGGAAGACGACGACGGCGATGCGCCGCCACCCTCGGAACCCGGCGTACAAGCAGCCAGGGCTGCTGCCGTCCCGGCGCCGAACAGGATGCCGAGCGTTCGCCGACGGCTCAGGAGCGTGGAGAGATCGAATTCAAGGCCGCGATCGTGGTCTGGATGAGGCTGCGGGAACGTCATGCGTCCATCAAACCCACGGGCGCTGTGACTTGTACATGCCAAACCCGTGGTGGAGCTGTGAAAGCGGCGACTATCAGCCTCCAAGGGCCTTATGTGCCATATAAACATTTGCATATGCTTGTAATGCTCGTCACCTTGTGCCACGATTGCTCCCAGTAAGCACATCCACGGAAGGCATCGCCCCCATGAACATTGAATTGAAAGCCGTGCGAAAGCTGCGCATCCACTGGCCCATCCCGCTGGACACGATGACGCAACTGGCCAGTGGCGATCTGGGCGCCCTGGAATCCGACGCCGGCATCGCTTCCCTGCTGCAAGCACTCACCGTAACGCCGGAGCTGGGAGGCTTCGGCAATTACCACCACGTCTTCGAGTCCTCGGCAGGGTTCGAGGGCTTTACAGTCGCGGAAGGCGCCAATCCCACTCTGGGAAGCGTTGGGCAGAGGACCATCTCGCCGACTTTTGTCTTCACCACATACTTCGACGACTCGCTCCCGGACCAGGCCGTGCATGAACTCGTCCAGCGGATCGTGGATATCCACCCGTGGGAAGTTCCCGTCATTGAAGTCTCCGGGCCGCTGAGTGTCTCCAGCAGTGCCCACGCTCCTGCCATTGAAAGCCGGGTGGCCTGATGGGTTCCCAGTTATGGCAGCAGCTCGCACCCCTGCTCGAAGGCAGGACGTACACCGATCTGACGCATGCGTTCCATCCGGGTCAGCCGCGCTTCGCTGCCTTCCCGGATGAGTCCCGCGAAGCCCTCTTTGACATGGAAAAGGGGGACGGCTTTACTGCCCACCGGTACTCGATCGTCGGCCAATGGGGAACCCATGTGGATCCGCCGTCACACTTTGTGCGGGGCGGCCGCACACTGGACCAGATACCCGTGGAACAAATGCTCTTGCCCTTGGTTGTCCTGGATATCAGTGACCGTGTTCGCCTCGACGAAGATGCCGCTCCAACACTCGCCGACGTCCAGTCCTGGGAGGAGCGGAACGGGAAGATTCCGGCAGGTTCATTTGTGGCGCTCCGGACTGGTTGGAGCCATCGCTGGCCTGATGCCCAAGCAATGGCAAACAAGGACCAAGCCGGCATCAGCCACACTCCCGGCTGGTCACAGGAGGTTCTGGAATTCCTGATCGAGACCCGTGCCGTGGCTGCCGTGGGCCACGAACAAACGGACACTGATCCCGGCGTCGCCACCTCCCAGCAGGACTTCAGCTTGGAAACTTATGTCCTGGCCCGGGACAAGTGGCAGATTGAACTTCTTGCCAATCTGGACAACGTGCCCGAGGCCGGCGGCGTCCTGGTGGCAACATGGGCCAAGCCCTTGGAAGGCAGTGGATTTCCGGCCAGGGTTTTCGCCATCCACTAGGACGCGCCCGTTCGGCCCACCGTCAGAGCCGGTCCCCCGGGGCCTGTCCCCGGTGCCGGTCCCGAAGAACCTTCCGCCCAAAAGCTAGAATCAATCCATGTCAAAGACCTCAAGCATGGGCCGGGGCATGATGGCCATCCTAGCGGTCGGTGCCCGTCACGCGCAAGGATACGACGGCGGGACGGTCGCCGACGTCGCGGCCGACCTGGACAAGGACCGCAGCCAAGTATCGCGAAGCCTCAAGGGTGCCTTGCAGGAGGGATTCCTGGCCCGCAGGGATCAGCGGAAGTACAGCTTGGGTTGGACTATCCTCACGGACGCCCAATTGGTCGCTGAACAACGGCTGAAGACGGACGGGCTGACCGCGCTCGAGGGTCTCGCTTCTGAAACCAACGAGGCGTGCTTCCTTGGCGTGCTCAGCGGCAACAGTACGGTCACCATCGGTGAACAGGTGCCAGCCAGCGCCAACCTCGTGGGATCGTGGCTTGGACGTCCGTATCCTGCCTATTGCAGTGACGCCGGCCAAGCACTTCTGTGGGACGCCCCGGACGAAGAAGTCCGCAAGATCTTCGAATCTGTTGAGTTCGTGAAGCATGGACCCAATACGCCTTCCTCTGTGGAGGACTTCCTGGCGCGGCTCAAGGAAGCTCGCGTGCGCGGCTACTCAATCGTGGACGAAGAAGCTGAGCCGGGACTTTACTCACTGGCCGCCCCCATACGCGACTTCAAGGGAGAGGTTGCTGCAGCCCTACAGATAGTGGGCCCGAAGTCCCGCATTGAGCCCCACCGCGAAACTTACGCAGTCGCCCTCCATGCTTGGCGGGAGTGGCTTGAGTCGATGGTTGGCGGACGGCTTCAATAGCCGCCCAGAGCTTAAGTCCCGGAACCGAGCCGGTGCGCTGCCGAATGCAGCAGCGGGGCAAGCTCCGATGCGGCCCCCTCAATATCGGAACGGGTACCCAGGACACTGAGGGCAGCAACGATGCCGCCTGAAGGATCCCGGACAGGTACGGCCAGTTCCCATACACCGTATTCGAACTCCTCAGCAGCCAACACAAAACCCCGGGGCCTGTCGCGCTCCATGAGGGCGTCGACTTCCGCTTGGGAATGCGCTGCAGCAGGCCCGCCGACGCCGATGAAGTTGACGTCCTTAAGCAGGGCTTTCAGCTCGTTCCGGGAGTGGTCCCACAGCAACGCCCGCCCGGAACCTGTACACCACACGGGCGTGACCATTCCCGGCTTTGCGAACCCGCCCAGGACTGAATTGTTGGTGGAGGAACGCAGCAGCAGAACCCTGACACCATCCCGCACTGACAGCCGGGACCTAAGTCCCAGGGACGAGACCAACTCTTCCAGCTCCGCACGCGAATCATGGACCCAGCCAACATTGAGGGAGGCGGCCAGGCTGAAGAACCGAGGTCCCGCACGGAAAGGCCCGCGCTCCAGCCGCTCGAGTAACCCCAAATCGCACAGTTCCTGGGCCAGGCGCGAAACCCTGCTCTGCTCCATGTCCAGCTCGGCCGCGAGTTGGGATACGCCAAGTAACTGACGGCCCTGCTTTTCGCGGTCAGTAACCAGCCGAACGAGACGAAGCCCCTGCGCCAACGACGACGCCTCCGGTGACACCTCCAAGAATCCCGCTCCTTCCGCCAAGCGCTCACGCCATTCTCACACGCCCATGTCAGCGGCAGGAATCAGGACCTCATGGGCAGACGATGAACGGCTTCACGGCCGGACTCTCTCTGAAGTCCGGCCGCGAAGCCCTGTGCTGGATTGGTCAGGCGACCTGCTTAACCGCGTGCCGCCCGTGCCTGAAGTGGAAGTAGATGTAGCAGGCGGCTACGAACGGAATACCGAAGTAGAGAGCAGCAACCTGATTTGGATCGAACGCGATACCTACCAGTGAGATCAGGCAAAGAGTGAATGCCAGGATCGGAACCAGCGGGAAGAACGGGGCCTTGTAAGCAAGGTCGGCCACCTGCCCACCCTTTCGGACGAAGGCCCGGCGATGGAAGAAGTGCGATGCCGTGATTGACATCCATACGCCCACCACCGCGAATCCGGCCACGGAAACAAGGGCCAGGTACACCGTTTCCGGTGCAACCACGCTGCTGATCAGCGATGCCAGCCCGCCAAGCATGCTTACAGAAAGGGCAACGAGGGGGATACCGCGCCGCGTCAGTCGCTTCAGGGCCTTTGGTGCGTGCCCTTCATCAGACAACGAGTACAGCATGCGTGCACAGGAGAACAGGCCACTGTTTCCGGCGGACAACAGTGCCGTGATGATGACGAAGTTCATGATGTCGGCCGCGTAGGGGATACCCACAGAGGAGAACACGGTGACGAACGGGCTCTCATCCAGTCCCACCTGATCGAAAGGAACAGTTGCTGCGATGACGGCAATGGCACCGACGAAGAAGATCAGGAGGCGGACGACAGTGCTACGCATGGCCTTGGGGATGTTCCGCGCAGGATCGGTGGTTTCTCCGGCAGCAACCCCGATGAGTTCAGACCCGGAGAAGGCATAGAAGACCGCCAGGGCGGTAACCAGTACTCCGGAGAAGCCGTTGGGAAAGAGTCCGCCTGAGGTGTTGAAGTTCTCAAAGAGGAACGGATGGTTACCGGACTCCGCGAGGGGCTGGAATCCAAGGAGTGCGGCTCCGCCAAGGACGATCAAGGCAATGATCGCCCCCACTTTGACGATGGAGAACCAGAATTCAGATTCTCCGAAGAACCGGGAGGAGATGGCATTGAATCCGAAGAGGACTGCTGCGAACACAACGCACCACACCCAGACTTCGACGCCAGGGAACCACCGCTGCATGAGCAGTCCTGACGCCGTGAATTCGGAGCCGATCGCGACCGCCCAGCAAAGCCAATAGAGCCAGGCCGTGGTGAAGCCCGTGGCCGGACCGATGGATCGTGCGGCGTAAATGTGGAAGGCACCCGATACCGGGTAGGCGATCGCGAGTTCTCCAAGGCAGGCCATCACCAGATAGACCACGAATGCCCCCACGAGGTAGGCAATGACAGCACCGAGCGGGCCTGCCTGGGAAATCGTGTAGCCCGAACTGAGGAACAGGCCCGATCCGATAACACCTCCCATCGCGATCATGATGAGGTGCCGCGGACCCATCGTTCGGCGGAGGCCGGTTTCGGCAGGAGCGGTGGACGAGGCAGTAGCGCCGGGAGAAGCGGGAGCATCAGGTAGATGGTCCAGTTGCAGGGGTGCTGAAGGTTCCATGTGGTGTCTCCGGTTAATGACAGATGCGAACGGTACGCCTGAGGACATCCGGACTTAAGGTGCCAAAGAGGGCGTCTGTAGTGACGAAGGTAACACATTTTCGCCGCATGTGGTCATTAAAAACATTTGTTAATGCATATGTTGCACGCCAAGTGCCTAACGCATTAGTAGTCCGGGTTGCTCGGCACAACAAGTCCGGTCTCGTACGCGTACACAACCACTTGCACCCGGTCCCTCAGTTGCAGCTTGCTGAGGATACGGCGGACATGGGTCTTGACAGTTGCCTCGGACAGGAAGAACTTATGGGCTATCTCCGCGTTGGAAAGCCCCTCGGCGATGGTCGTGAGGATCTCGGTCTCGCGTGGTGTGAGATCGTCCAATAACGGATCGCGGTGTGGGCTGGGCGATTGGCCGGGCACGCTGCCGCCGCGTACGTACGTCTCCAACAGCCTCTGCGTTACGCGGGGGGCCACAACGGCGTCGCCGCTGGCCACAAGCCGCACAGCGTGCACGAGTTCAACCGGGGCCACATCCTTAAGCAGGAATGCAGAAGCACCCGCCTGCAGTCCCGAGAACGCGTATTCGTCCAGGTCAAAGGTGGTGAGGATGATGACCCGGGCTTCGGAACCGGCGTCCGAAATGCGGCGCGTCGCTTCTATGCCATCCATGGTGGGCATTCGGACGTCCATGAGCACCACATCCGGCTGCAGCTCCTCAACCTTCCGGACGGCCTCGTTCCCGTCTGATGCCTCGCCCACCACATGGAAGTTCTCTTCACCTTCAAGAATGAGTCGAAAGCCCATCCGCAGCAGTGGCTGGTCATCCACCAGCAGGATCTTGATGACGCCCTGATCTACCACTATTCCCCCTTTTCGCCGTTCCAGTGCAGCTCGGCGTGGACCGCCCAGCCTCCCCTTTTACCCGGACCGGCAGTAACGATTCCAGCATAGATTCCAGCCCGTTCACGCATTCCGGCAATGCCTTGCCGTGTTCCCAGGCTGTCCATCGACTCGCCACCTTCCCGGGTTCCACGGCCGTCGTCGTGCACGTCGATGGTGACCAGATCGCCGTCGCGGGCTACCTGCACGTCCACGCGGCTGAGCGAGCGCCCGTAGCGGAGAACATTGGTCAGCGATTCCTGCACAATCCGGTACACGGTGAGCTCGAAAGCAGGATCGGCCGGAAGCGCGGGCCCAGTGTGCGCGTAGTGCAGCGGCAGGCCTGCCGTACGGAAACCATCCAGCAGCTTGGCAAGGTTAAGCCCGGACTCGAGCGGAGTCAGTGGCGCCGGGCGGCCGGAATCGTCACGCAGGACTCCGAGCACCCGCCGCATGTCCGCAAGTGCCGCCCTGCCCGTTCGGGACAGCTCACCCAGGACGTCGCCGGCGCGGTCGGGATCCTTCTTGACCACCACTGCCGCACCGTCCGACAAACTGATCATTACCGTCAGGGAGTGAGCAACGACGTCGTGCATTTCCCGCGCAATCCTGTTGCGCTCGGTGACCTTGCCCAACTGCGTTGTCCGCGCTGCCCATGCGGCGATCTCTGCCTCATGCTCCCGCCGCTGGCGGACCGAGATACCAATACCTGTGGCCAGCAGGTTGGACAACATGATGGTCACGGCAGTGGCGATGTTGTTGATGAGGTGGAAGTTCTCGGGGACGTCCTGCAGGGTGTTCATACTGCTGGGACTTGTCCACATGAAAAGGTACAACAGGCTGAGCGGCAGGCTCGCAGCGCCAAACACCACCAGCGAAATTGGCCGCTTCCGGGTTGTGGCGACCGCGTAGAGAGCAAACCACAACCCCGCGGACACGTTCGAGCCCCACGGATTCAGCACAGTGGCCAGGACTTCCAGAACCACGACGGCGGCAACCACCTGAAGCGGGAAGCGCCGCCGGAATATCAGGACCGTCGCGATCAGCAGCAAGAGCCCGACGACGAGCCACTTGCCCTCGATGATCGAAGTAATGATGGTGGGCAAGGCCAAAAGGACGTAGCAAAGGACAACCACCGCATCCATCGCACGGGGACGTTCGAAAAAATAGCGACGGATTCGGCCCCTGCGGCGCTGGGCAATTTCAGCGAAGGACGCGTCAGCTGTTACAGCCGGCGCGTCCTTCACTTGGGAAGCTTCAGTCATGGATTGAGCCTAAACGGCCTAGACATCCCGCTTTTTCAACAGGACCATGGCCAAGGCCACGGGCACCACAACCCAGGCGCCGAGAACCAGGGCGGCCTGCCAGACTTCCAGGGTGTCAGGAACATGCTCGACGGCGGTCATCGGGTTGATGGTGTTGCCGGGAAGGTACTTGCGGGCTTCCACGAAGAAATCGCCGGGAATGAGCTGGAATGCAATCGGGGCCACAAAGAACAGGCCCACGAGGCTCATGATGCCTCCTGCCGAGTTGCGGACGATGGTTCCCAGTGCCATGCCAATCGCTGCCACGGCTGCCACGTAAATGCTGTTTACGAGCAAGAGCTTGACCGATTGCGAGCTGCTGAGGTCCAGCTTGAGATCGTAGTTATCCACGATGGGGAGTGACACGAGGCCGGCTATGAAGGTGGACACAGCCGTCAACAGGAATGCACTGACCATCACGACTATCAGCTTGGCCAGGAACGGCGAGAGCCTCTTGGGGACCGCAGCGAACGTGGAGCGCGCCATGCCCGTGGTGAATTCCGAGCTCATGAGCAGGACGCCCAACGAACCGAGGATCAGCTGGGCGAATGCGATGCCGGAGGTGGGGATGCTGACTGCGATGTCGCCGCCCTGCGCAGCAATGGCTGCGGCGGCTTCGGGATCCCTCGCAGCTTGCTCGGCGAACTGTCCCGTACCCCAAGCCGAGAGTGCTGCGAAGCCAACCATGACCAACGCCGTGGATGCCAGGAGAATCAGCGTGGACAACAAGGTGCGGAACTTGATGAACTCGGAGTTCAGTACGCGGTGGAAGGCCGGTCCCGGACCAACGGAGTTGCGCATGGACTTGCGGTCCAAAGTGGTGGTGCTCATGTCTATTTCCCTCCGGCCTGAACGGGAACAGAGGTCCCGGCGGTGATGTGCGAGTGGTATTCCACCTCGTCCTTGGTCAACTCCATGTACGCCTCTTCGAGACTTGCCTGGAGCGGGGTTAGCTCGTAGACCATGATCTGGTTCTCCAGGGCAGTCCGGGCGATTCCGCGAGGATCCAGGCCCGAAACTTCCAGCAGCTCACGCTCGTGGACTTCCACGGATACACCGGTACCGGCGAGCAGTTGCATGAGCTGCTCCGGCTGGTCCGTGCGGACTCGTGTGCGGGCCTGGCCCTTGCCGGTGATGATCTCTGCGATGGGTGCATCCGCAATGATTTTGCCGCGGCCAATCACGATCAGATGGTCTGCAGTCAATGCCATTTCACTCATGAGGTGGCTGGACAGGAACACGGTGCGGCCCTCGGAAGCGAGGTACTTGACCAGGTTGCGAACCCAGACCACGCCTTCCGGATCCAGGCCGTTCACGGGCTCGTCCAGGATAATGGTCTGCGGATCACCCAGCAGCGCTGCCGCAATGCCCAGGCGCTGGCCCATGCCGAGCGAGAAACCTTTCACCTTCTTCTTGGCGACTTCTCCCAGTCCGGTCATCTCGATGACCTCCCGCACCCGGCTCTTGGGGATGCTGTGCGTCGCGGCCATGGCGAGCAGGTGGTTGTACGCCGTGCGGCTGGTATGGACCGCCTTGGCATCCAGCAGCGCACCGATTTCACGCAGCGGCGCAACGTGCTTGGCGAACGGTTCACCGTTCACGGTCACGGAACCCGCGGTGGGAGTGTCCAGTCCCATGATCATGCGCATCGTGGTTGACTTGCCGGCACCGTTCGGGCCCAGGAAACCCGTTACCCGTCCGGCTTGGACGGTGAAACTGACACCGCCGACGGCGGTCTTCTCGCCGTAGACCTTCGTCAGGCCTGTTGCTTCGATCATGGAAGCGTTCCCTCCTCGGAGCACGTGTACGTGCAGATGAGTTGTTGACTGTACTGACAACGCTAGTCACAGAGGGTGCGGAAATCGCCTGTCTCAGGGATGATTCAGGGTCCAGTCAGGGTAGTCCTCCCGGATGACGCTACGAAGCTGGGTCACCCGGAAGCGGACAGTACACGCGTAGCTCGTGGCTCTTGACGGTGAACACTGCACTGCGCACCCCGGGCTTGGGCTCACCATCCACGGCGAGGACCAACGGTTCTCCGATCGCCTCAATGGTGACGGTAGTTGCCTCGGTCAGATGCGTGACTTTGGAAGCAGCAACGGTGCCTGTCATGACGGCCCAAAGGAGCCGGGCACGGGCAAATGGTTCATCCGCAGTGATCATGCGGAGATCGAAGACGCCGTCGTCCAGCACAGGGCGTCGAAGCGGGGCATGGTCGCTGGGGTAGTACCGCCCACGTCCCAGGTACAGAATCCACAGCTTGTGCTTCACGCCGTTAACGGTGAGCGTGGTGGGGGAGTTCACTCCGAAAGTCCGCAGCGATGCCACCAGACTGGCCAGGGGTTTGCCCATGGCAGGCTGCAGTCGCTCCCGGCGGCGTACGAGGTTCGGATAGACACCCACGCTGGCCGTATTCAGCATGGCAATCTCACTGGACTCAGGGTTGTCAGGCAAACCTCGATGGACGGCAACGTGCCCGAAATCCACAAGCGCGGCCTGCCCCTCTGTGACTGCCTTGATTGCGGCGTCAATGGAATTGGTCCCGAGGTCACGGGCAAAGTGGTTGAGGGTGCCACCCGGCAATACCAGAAGAGGCAGGGAATGCTCGACGGCGATAGCGGCCGCGGTGCCAACCGTCCCGTCACCACCCCACACGCCAAGCGCTACGGTGCCTGGCCGGGCTGCGGCTGCTTCAATCTCAGCGGCGACATCCTCGCCCTCAGCGATTTCATGAATATGCGCTTTGGGGAATACCTCCTGTAGCAGTTCGCCGGTTTCGGGAGAGTAGGAACCGCCCAGGACATTAACAGCGATGCTCAGCCCCTCGCCGTCGGAAATTCCCGGGGCCTCTGCCGGCGTCCGGCGGGGTTTGGGTTCGGCGGGCTTGGCTGGCCACCACGTGCGTGTCAGCAGGGCAGCACCCGCGCCAAGTGCAGAACCAAACACGACGTCTGACGGCCAGTGCGCACCTGTGTGCACACGGGAATACGCAACGCCCGCGGCGATGGGCGCCAGTACGGCGCCCAGGACGGGCGAAACCATCCCTGCTCCCACGACAAAAGCCACGGCCGAAGCTGAATGTCCGGATGGCATGGATGAACTGACCGGCTGCGGGTGTACGAACCTGAAAACGGGCAGGTGTTCCGGCAAGGGCCGCCGCCGGGGGAGCGCCGTTTTGAAGATGAGGTTAGTGACCCCGGAGGCCACGCCCAAGGCGAGCAGTCCATGCAGGGCTGCCCTGCGCGGTTTTCCTGGAACCGTGGCCATGATTCCCGCGATGCCAAACCAGAGCTTTCCCTTGGTGGCCGCTGCTGAGAGCCGCCGGAAGAGATCATCATGTTCGCCTTGCGGCTGGCGCGAAACCGCCCTGACAAGGAAATGATCGAACCTTGCCACGTGCTTGGGGCCTTTGCCCAGGAAACCTCGCATTCCACCACAGTAGCGCGAGCCCGGCGGCAGGACCCGGCGGCATTCCAGAACTCCACCAACCTTACCCAACAGCCGTGACTACGATGAGTGAATGATTCGCGTCCTGCGTCCACGCCAACGGCCCAGCTGGCAGATTGTCACGCCTGCCTTGCTTTTGCTGTGCGCATTCGCGGTTCCGGGTGTCCTGATCGTGGCCGGTCACGGGGAACCCGCCTTCGACACAATTGATACAACATGGCAGGCCTATTCATTCACGCTGCACACCCCTTTCTGGGATGCAGTAAACGTGGTGTTCAACGGAGCTGGCTATGTGGGCATGCTGGTGCTTCACGGTGTTCTGGCTGCCACCCTACTTATCTGGCGACGCCCCAGGGCTGCCGCTTTCGCCGCACTGGCCGGTCTTGCTGCCCTTGCCCTCACCCAACTGGCAAAGGCCGTTGTTGGGCGGCATCGGCCCCCGGACGCCAGGGTGCTCACGGATACCGGTTCATACCCTTCCGGGCATGTTTCTGCTACCACGGCCTTCCTCGTTGTCATGGCTGTGCTGATTGGCCGGCAGTGGGCGAAAGTGCTGGCCGTTCTTGGAATACTCGCCATGATGGTCAGCAGGACCTACTTGTCCGCCCACTGGTTAAGTGACGTCCTCGGCGGCGCTTGCCTCGCCACCGGCGTGGTCCTCCTGTTGTGGTGGCCTATGCGCAATATATGTATCCAGGAGAATGAAACCGCTGGCCGGGGGACTATTTGGCGCGCAAAGGCTTTGCGACGCCGGCAAGGAGCAGGGCAACCAAAATAGGTGCAACGATGGCCAGCAGCGCCATGTGGATTCCCGTCAGGTCGCCAAGATAGCCCAGAAGCGGCGGACCGGCCAGGAACGCGACGTAGCCAATGGTGGAAACCACAGAAACCCGGGCGGCTGCGTGCTTCGGATCATCAGCGGCAGCGGACATGCCCATGGGGAATGCCAGGGCGGCGCCAACGCCCCATAGTGCAGCACCAACGCCGGCCAGCACCACGTTTCCCGCAAAGACGAACAACCCCAGTCCCAGCGCTGCTGCGGCCATGCTGGCACGGAGTACCGCGACACGGCCGAACCTGTCGATGACCTTGCCGCCGAGGAACCGCATCCCGGTCATTGCCGCAACGAAGAGCGCAAAGAGCAGTGCACCGGTCGCTTCCGAGGCATCCAGGCCGTCAACGGCGGCCTTCGCAATCCAGTCGTTGCCGGCCCCTTCCGTGAGCGTCGCACCCAAAACCACCACACCGATGAGTATGGTCCGGGCGTCCCGCCAAGCCGTGGGTCCCTTGGGAGCCGGCGCACCGCCATCGAGCGTTTCGGCTACTGACGCTTCGTGCGGAAGGAAGTACCGCGGCACGGTCAGCGCGAGGAGGACAGCAAGTCCGGCGATCACGAGCAGGTGCTCAGGGAGGCCAACGCCAAGTTGCGACAGCCCCGCGCCGATCAAAGCGCCCACAAATGCCCCGCCGCTGAACGCTGCGTGAAACTGCGGCATGATGGTCCGCTTGAGCCGGTGTTCGACGTCGGCCCCTTCGATGTTCTGGGCTACGTCCCACAGGCCGATGCCGATGCCGAAGAAGAAGAGGCCGATGGCTGTGGCCGGAACCGATGCAGCCATCAGGGAGAAGGCAATCGCAGCACCTGCGGCACCCGCCACCATGCCGGCAAGGCGAACCGTGCCGGCTGTACCGATCCGGCCCACCACCCAACCTGCGGACGGCAAAGCCATCAAGGACCCGACGGCGGTGCAAAGCAGCAGGGTGCCCATTTGGCCGGAGGTCAGGCTGAGAGCCTCAGTGACGGCGGGTATGCGTGCCGCCCAGCTGGCAAACACCAGGCCGTTCATGGCGAAGATCAGGAACGTCGCCACCGCCGCGGCGTTGACGTTGGTGATGCTTTTGGTGCTGGTGGTCATGCAATCACAACTTCCACAGAGAGTTTGTCGAGCCGGGCAAGATCTTCGGACGATGGCTTCAGGTCCGTCACGATGACGTCCACGCTCTCCATCGCGGCAACCAGGGCTACCGCGCTGGCATTCCACTTACTGGCGGAGGAGGCAACGATGACCCGCGACGCCGATTCCAGGCCGGCGCGCTTCACCGCGGCGTCGTCAAGGTCATGGGCCAGCAGTCCGTCCTTGAGGTTAAGGGCGCAGGGTGTGACCAACGCCGTGTCGAATCGCAACGAGCGTATGTTCGCCTCGGTCATGGGGCCGCGGAAAGACTGTTCGCCGGGAATGAGGCTTCCTCCGGGGAGAATGAGCTGCGGCCGGCGGCCCTCCTTGGTGTGGGTCAGCGCCTCGACGCCGTGCAATGACATCGGCATCACTGTGAGTTCACGCTGGCTCAGCCGCCGGGCGATCTCAGTGGCGGTGGATCCGCTGTCCAACCACACGTGCTCGCGGTCCTTCAGCAGAGCGTCAACAGCTGCTGCGATCTTGAGCTTCGCCTCGTGCTCTTCCAGCTCGCGCTGCCCGTAGCCTGGGTTGTCACCGCGCGCTACCAAACTGCGGGCGCCGCCGTGTACCCGCCTCAGTACTCCGTTGGCAGCGAGGATCTCAAGGTCGCGGCGGATCGTGGCGCCCGACGCTCCCGTTGCCGCGACCAGCTCGTCCACCGATACTTCTTCGCGTTTGCGCAGCAGCTCGCCAATGAGCCGGTGGCGGTCAGGAGTTCCCATGGTTCAACGGTATCAGGATGACGCTCACTTAATCATGCAATGTGATCATTTGCTCACCGGCGCTCTCTCACATCCCACCCCCTTAAACCACGATGCTCTCTCATCAACTGAGAGAGCATCGGGCGAAAAGGGCAATGATGTGAGAGAACGTGTGGACTAGCGGGCGCGCTCCACGCGTTTCTCATCCCAGACGGGTTCCTCGGACTCGTAGACCTTTCCATCGGAGCCGAAGATCAGGAAGCGGTCGAAGGACTTGGCGAACCAGCGGTCATGGGTGACGGCCAGGACCGTTCCCTCGAAAGCATCGATGGCACGCTCCAGTGCCTCGCCGGAGTGCAGATCCAGGTTGTCGGTAGGCTCGTCCAGGAGCAAGAGGGTTGCTCCGGACAGCTGCAGCAGGAGGATCTGGAACCGCGCCTGCTGGCCACCGGACAGGGACTCGTACTTTTGCTCCGATTGGCCGGCCAAACCGTAGGAGTCCAGGGCACCTGCGGCAGCTTCGCGGGGAAGGCCCGATCGGTGTTCATCGCCGCGGTGCAGGATCTCCAACAAGGTCCGGCCCAGCAGATCCGGGCGAACGTGCGTCTGTGCGAAGAATCCGGGGCGGATACGGGCGCCCAACTTCACAGTTCCTTCGTGCGGCACTTCAGCAATGACAACGTCCGACACCGGCAAGTGCTCCCGCTCAGGGTCGGTGCCTCCGGTGGCGAGCAAGCGCAGGAAGTGGCTCTTTCCGGAACCGTTGGAACCGAGTACGCCCACACGGTCGCCAAACCAGATTTCAGTGGAGAACGGCTTCATGAGCCCCGTCAGTTCAAGCTTCTCCGCCACGACGGCGCGTTTGGCTGTTCGCCCTCCCTTGAGGCGCATCTTGACGTTCTGCTCGATTGGCAGGGCCTCGGGCGGCCCAGCCTCAAGGAACTTTGCAAGACGGGTTTGCGCTGCCTGGTACCTGTTGGCCATGTCGGACCGGAACGCAGCCTTGTTCTTGTACATGTTGACGAGTTCCTTGAGCTTCACATGCTCCTCGTCCCAGCGCTTGCGGAGTTCCTCGAACCGGGCGTTCCTATCGGCACGCGCCTCCACGTAGGAGCCGAAACCGCCACCGTGGATCCACGCACCGGCACCGTTTATGCCTGGTTCAAGCGTCACTATTCGTCCGGCGGCGTTGTTGAGCAGCTCGCGGTCGTGGCTAATGAACAGCACGGTCTTCTTGGATTCCTTGAGCTTTGACTCCAGCCAGCGCTTACCGGGGACGTCAAGGTAGTTATCCGGTTCATCCAGGAGCAGGAGTTCATCCGGGCCCGCGAACAGGGCTTCCAGCACGAGGCGTTTCTGCTCGCCACCGGACAACGTGGAGGCACGTCGGAACTGTGCTTTGTCGAAGGATATCCCCAAAGCCGCCATGCAGACTTCGTCCCAGACCGTCTCGACGTCGTAACCGCCGGCGTCTCCCCAATCCACGATCGCCTGGGCGTACTTCATCTGGGTGGGTTCGTCGTCGTGCTCCATCATGGCGAGTTCGGCCTCTTCAACCGCCTTGGCAGCTGCCGCCAGCCCGGCTTGGGCCGTGGAGACCAGCAGGTCCCGGACGGTTGATTCATCCCGGACCTGGCCCACGAACTGCCGCATGATGCCCATGTTCCCGGACTTGCCTACGACGCCTTCGTCGGGTGTGAGGTCGCCGGAAATGATCTTGAACAGCGTCGTTTTGCCGGTTCCGTTGGGCCCAATCAACGCGGTCTTAGTGCCATCAGGCACCCTGAAAGTCACGCCGTTGAGCAGCTGGGTGCCGTCGGAGAGGAAGTAGTCGATGCCGGAAACGTCAATATGGGCCACCGCCCAATCTTCCCACGCCCAGGTATTAAGGCCCGACGGCGGAACTTGGCCTGGGTGCCCCGAGCGAGCTAAGCGTCAGGCTTTCGCCGGGCAAACTGCGGTGCGTGTTCGGGTCGTGGCCCGAAGGCAATCATCCGTGCAGGCAACTTCCGGAAGCTGGGAAAATTACGGAGCACAATGAGCAACAGCTTGGGTGGCTTTGGCTGCTTGCCCGCCATGACCTGTGCGAAGATAACGCGATGCAGCACCCGCTGAAACGTCTGCACAATCACGGTTGGCGGCCAGCGCCGCTTCTGGACGGCGGCGAGGTGGTGGTCGTCCAGCGTTTTACTCAGCAGCGGCGAAGCAATGATCCGGGCCGCCGCGACGGCGTCCTGCACCGCGAGGTTGATCCCCACCCCGCCGGCGGGGGACATCGCATGGGCAGCATCGCCAATAAGCAGGAGGCCCGGCTTGTGCCACTCGGACAAGCGGTTGAGCTTCACGTCCAACAGGTGGAGATCATCCACGGAGCGGATGTTGTCCACACGGTCTGATAGGTCTGGCCGCAACCTTGCGACGCGTGCACGAAACGCTTCTACGCCTTCTGCCCGCAACTTCGGATCCAGTCCCTTGGCCGCGAGGTAGGCGATCTGATAAAAGTCCTTGCGGGTCAAACTCAGCAGAACGTCCGAAGTCCCGAAACTCGGGGCAATCGACGCCACGGGATCCCTTTCATCGGCGTTCCTCGGAAGCCGGAACCACCACGTGTCGAACGGCACCGGAAATTCGCGTGGGACCAAACCCGCCCGTGCACGAAGCACCGAACTACGGCCGTCGCACGCCACCGTCAATGCAGCCTTCAGTTCGCCCGTTCCCAGGGTTTCGCCGGTGAGGGGGTCCCGGGTTCTGTACGCCACACCCGATACTGCGCCGGACCCGTCGCGGAGCAGCCCTGTGACCTCAGTGTTCATCCGCAACGTGAACGTGGGTTCCTGCTTGGCTGCCTTCACCAGAAAGTTCAGCAAGTCCCATTGCGGCACCATTGCCACATAGTTGTACGGCTCCTTGAGGAGCCCGAAATCAGCGAGGATCACGGAATCCCCGGTCCCTGCAGGCAGCTGGAAATTACCAAGCTTGCTCTGCGGTAGCTGCCGGAACCCTTCGCCCAACCCCAACTCGTCGAGGAGGCGAATGGTGGAGGCGTGCACAGTATCGCCACGGAAGTCCCGCAGGAAGTCGGCGTGCTTCTCCAACACAGTGACTTCAACTCCGGCCCGGGCAAGGAGCAAGCCCAGCACAATCCCGGCCGGACCTCCGCCAACCACAACGCACTGCGTGCTGCTTTCCATGGCTTCTCCCGATTTAGCCGGCGGCGGTGAGGAACGACTTCAACAACGGGCCGCTGGTGGTTGCCCCCAGGCCGCCGTCTTCCACGAACACAGCAACCGCCAGGTCTCCGTGGACGGCAACGATCCACGCGTGGGTCTTGGGCGGGTCCTCATTGCCGAACTCAGCAGTACCCGTTTTTGCCCCGACGGGCGCTCCCGGCACCTGGGCGAGGAATCCAGCATGCCCGGAGGTAACCACGGCCCGCATCATGTCGGATAGCGCGGCCGCTTCTTCCTTGGTGATCGGCTTGCCTGAGGGCGGTGACGCGGGCGCTGCGCTAACGGAAGCGGACGACGACGGCGCGCTGCCACTTTCCGTGGGCGCAGCTGCCGCGCTGGAGTTCCCGGCTTCAGGGTTCAGCACGAGTTGAGGGGACACCGGAGCGCCGTTGCCAACGGAGGCTGCCATGATCGCCGCAGACAGTGGGGAGAAGAGCACCTTCCCCTGGCCGATCATGGATGCCGCGTGCTCGGTTCCCTCTGCGGCGCCGGGGACTGAACCGAGGAAGGCGTCGGCGCCCAGCTTGGGCGCTTCCACGGCCACGCCCAATGCCATGGCGGCAGACTCGAGCTGGTCCTGGCTGACCGTGTCACGGGCATTGATGAAAGCGGTGTTGCAGGAATGGGCAAAAGCGTCCCGCAGCGTAACGGAACCCAAGGAGCTTTCCGGGTATCCCTCGGAGTTCTTGAAGGTCCTGCCGTCAACTGTCAGCGTCGGGGTGCATTCGACCTTGGAATCAGGCGTCGCGCCGTCGCGGAACAGCGCCAGGGAATCGACGATCTTGAACGTGGATCCCGGAGCGTATTGGCCAAGCATCGCCGTGTTGTAGCCGTTGCTGCCAGGGCCCGATGCCGCCGCGAGAACAGCTCCGGTAGAAGGCTTAAGCGCCACGATGGCGGACGCCGGTCCTACCCCGGCAAGCGTCTCTTCGGCCAGTTGCTGCAGCTTCAGGTCAAGCGTGGTCTTGAGGGTTGTTCCGGGCACAGGGAGGGACGAGAAGAATACTTTGCTTGCAGGGGTCTCGCCTTCCGACTTCGCTTCCTGCTTGGCGACCACCTCCACGCCGTCCTTCCCGCGGAGCAGAGAATCGTATTTCTGTTGAAGGCCACCGGTTCCTGTGGTGTCCCCGGCCCGCAAGGCGCCGTTGGACTTTTCGATCTGCTCTGCACTGGCCTGGCCGACACTTCCCAGGAGTGCCCTGGCGAAGGTGCGTGTTGGTGCCAACGCCATGGAGTCCAGGATGCTCACGCCGCCCGGAATGGCAGTGATCTTTGCTTCGGTAATTTCGGGGGTGTAAGCGCGGAGGACGATGCCCTCCACGAAAGCCTGTGGACCCGAGGCTCCCACCTGCTTGGCATACTCTTCAACGTCAAGGCCGAGCAAAGCAGCCATTGCCCGCGCGGCGGAATCCGCCTGATCAGCGGCAAGCTTGGTTTTGTCGATACCAACGCGGAAAACCGGACGGTCTTGGACAATGGGGGCATCCCCTGCGCCGAGGATCTGTCCGCGCTGGGCAGGAACCGTCTTGACGGAGAGCGTCTCGCCGTCCGAAAGTTCCGGGGCAAGGAGCTGGGGATTCCATTGGACAGCCCATTTATCGCCGGACTTTTTCAACGTGGCCTCGGAGCTGTACTCCCATTTTGCTGAGCCAATGTTCCAGCTGTAGTTCAAAGGGAAGGTGGCGGTCTCGCCGTCGAGCTTCACGTCACCTGACTGAACCGATGGCTTGGCATCGAGTCCCTCAAACACCGCTTTGAGTTGATCGTTGGCCGCGGAAGCGTCCTTGCCCTCTACGGCGAGTGAACCGACGTCGAGCGCGGCCAGAGAGGAGGCGAGCTGCTTCGCTGCACTTTCCGCACCGGCGCGGCCGTCATCGCAGGCCGTCAGCGAACCAACCATCACCAGCGCTACCAAGCCAAGGACAAGATTCCGTGTTCTCATTTTCCCCATTTGCGACATTATGCCCCGTTCCCCCGACAGTTTCTCTCCGCGACCACAACCCGGACCCGCCCCACCCAAAGGAGCTGGGCGGGGCGGGCTCTGGAGAGTCAGATTACGGGGCACACGTGAACCTGGCATCACCCCAGACACCGTGCGCGCCGTTGATGGATCCGGAGGGGTCCACCACGAGTTCCACGTATGCCGCACCCGTCAGGTCTACGGAAACGGCTTCCGGAGCGAACCCGGGCGTGTACGTTCGCGACTGGTACTTGTTCACGCCGTCGGTATTGACCTTGAAGATGATGTTGCCACCGAAGCCGCTTTCCAGGCCCACTTGCGAGGTGAACGACGTGCATTTTCCGCCCAGGTAATACGTGATCCTGGAGGCCGCGTGAACGCCCAGACCCTTTGCGAAGGAAGGCTGCTGGCCTGTTGCAGGATCGGTGTAATTGATGGTCAACGGCTTGTCCGGTGATGACGCCGAATCCTTGTTTGCCACATTCTTGCCGATCACGCCGTAGCCGTTGATGGCCTGGATCCACGGAGTTTCAGACGCGTACACCGATCCGTGCGGCACGTCGGGCAGCGGCTGCGACGTGACCTTCCAGTCAAAGAACTTCACCCGCGTGTCTGTAGGCAGCGTGACGGAGGCAAGTTCCTTCGTGGGGTTGAGCCGGACCGTGTTGGAGAACGCCTGGTATTTGTACTGCGTGTATTCCGGGGACGGTCCGTTGGCGTTGTTGCGGCCTTGTTCGGACACCGCAACCACGGCGCCGTTCAGCACTGAGGGCTGCAACCAGTTGGGGAAGAAGATCGACTGCTTTTCCATGCTTCCATCGGCATATGTCAGGGTCAACTCAGGGCTTGTTCCATTGCCAACAGCTGCTGATCCGAGAACAGCCAGGTGTGTTCCCTTGCCCTTGACCGCGATTGTCTGTCCGGACAGTGCAACGGAGTTGGGGACGTCAGCACCAACGGCGGGCCACGTGTAATCAACCTGCTTGGGCGTGCCCGCTTCCACTGTCACAGTGCTGCCCGGCCGTACGCCGCCTACCGGGATGGGAGCGGCAGCCAGCTGCTCGGCAGCGAAGGTGGCCCCTCCGCCGTCGAAGTTTCCGAGCGCCTTCCCCGCCACTGTGGTCACGGAGACGGTGTTGTATGCAGCTGCCAAGGAGCCATAGGCCACGTAGATCTGGTTGCCCCCAGTCACCGACTGCTCGCTTGAGTCAGAAGCAGCGTACGACGCCGAGACCCGCACGGTCTGCTGACCCGCGTTCGCGATGGGGCCGGGCTTGATGACGAATGTCGCCGTGTTTGTCGCGCCGCCCTCAACCCTTGCGGCAGTTGCCCCCGAAGAGGAGATGACGGTCCACCCGTCGGGCAGCACCGGCGTCAGCACAACGTTTGTCTTGGCCTTGATCCCGGTGTTTACAAAAGCTGCAGTGACAGTGGTTTCCTGGTCCTGGAATACCTGCTGGCCAGTGCTTACGCGCACCTCGGCTGCCGTATCTTCCTGGCTCTTGCCGCCCAGGGGTCCGGCCTGCTGAAGCTGGATGGTGGCTGACTGGTTGGAGGCGATCACACCTGTCTTCACGAGGACGGTACCGTTGTTGGCCTCATCGAAGAACCAGCCGGCGGCAGCGGCATCGTAGGCGTCCCTGGTGGTGTGCCGGGCCAGTGTGGTGCCTCCAATTTTGACGTCTTTGGGCGCCGCACCTGCATGGACCTTGAGCTGGTAGGGGCGGGCGGCAGCTTTGCCCGTGTACTCGCCCTTTCGCTCACCGATAGTTACCTTGACGCTGCCGTTGCCCGTGCCGGGTGCCTCCACGGCGAGGAGCTGGGTGGAAGACTTTCCGTCCTTGAATTCCCGCGTGACTTTGTCATCTTCGTACAGGGTGAAAGTGTTTTGCCCCTTGGCGTAGATATCCAAAGTGATCATGGAATCTTCGGGAACCAAGGAGGCGTTGCGGGCCACGATACCTTGTGGGATCACCGCACCTGCGCGAACGAAAACCGGCAGCCTGTCGAGTGGCGCGTTGTAGCCGTTGAGGATCTGGCCACCCTGGTATAGCTTGCCTGTCCAGTAGTCCACCCACTGCTCGCCGGCAGGAAGGAAGATGCCGTTGCGGACGTCGGTCTGGGTAAAGACCGGGGCCACCAGGAAGTCGGATCCGAGCATGAATTGGTTATTCGCCTCGGCGCCGTAAGACCACTGTTGGTCAGGGAATTCGAGGGCCATGGAACGCATCATTGAGACGCCTGTGTCAGAAGCGTTGTGCGCGAGTGAGTAGATGAAGGGCATGAGCTGCTGCCGAAGCTGAAGGTATTGACGGTTGATGGCAGTGGCTTCCTCGCCGTAAAGCCATGGACGCTTGTCCGTCGCTGCCCAGCCGGACATCGAGTAGAGCGCCGGGGCGAAGGCCTTCCACTGGAGGTCGCGGACGTAAGACTCCGGGGATCCGCCGAAGATGCCATCCACGTCGCCGGTGGTGAACGCCAGGCCCGAGTTGCCGGCACCGGTGAGGGCCGGGACCTGCCAGCGAACGGCGTCGAGGTTTCCTGAATGGTCACCCGTCCACTGCATGCCGCAACGCTGCGAGCCGGCCCAACCTTCAACCATCAAGGACGTGCCGCGGGCGTTCGAGTACTGCTCGATCCCTCCATGCGCAGCTTCGCAGCCGGTAAGTGCCTGACGGTAGCCCTGGCCCACCCAGGCGACGTCGAGCTTTCGCAGGCGTACACCTGCATCGCCTACTTCGTATTCTTGGTTGGTGAGGGAACGCTGCGTCCAGAGACCCACTTTGAGATCTGTTTCGTCCTCGATGTTGCTCACGGTTTCGGGAAGTTGCTGATACTCGCAGCCGTAGCCGTCATTGACCAGCATCCAGCCCGCAGGCATGTCGTTCTCAACGAACTTCCGTGCCGTTTTGATGGCGTCGGGCGTGCGCTGCTTGGCGCCGTCGGGATCGCCGAATCCAGACGACGAATAGCCGGGGTTGGAGCGGTTGTAGCAATCGGCGTCGCCGTATTCCAAGGCGTAGACCGGCGGCATCATCGGCTTGCCGGTCAACGTGGTGTAAGCGTTCAGGGACTGCTTGTAGTCGCCCACGAAGTAGTAGGCGTCGAAGCGCTTTTCCTCATGGGTGGTGCTGGGTTGCCCGCCGAAATTGTAGGAGCCGCGGGCGAACGTGTCCCGCAGGACGCCATATCCCTTGGAAGACATATAGTACGGAACCGCATTGGGATAGCCGTCGTCGTCCCAGTCGAAATTCCGGGCGATGTTGATCAGCGCGCCGGTGTGGACGGAGCGGCCGTTTTGCATGCCGCCGCCGATGAACTGCTCACCGTCCTGTGGGGCGAGGTGCTGTGTTGCCGAGTTCGCACCAAAGGTGATGGGGGCTGACTCCTCGAAGACCAGGGATCCATCGGTGCTCAGCAGCCGGAGTTGGGTGGTGGCCTTGTTGATCTCGACACTGATCTTGGCAGTCTTCAGGACCAGCCAGTCACCGTCAGTGACTGTTGGTGCGCTGCCGGGGAACTTGTCCTTCCCCACCACGATGTTGGCAGTCCGTGCCGGGTCCCCTTGATCGGTGTTGGCGGGGTCGGTGAACTTGCCGCTGGGATCGGCTTCGAGGCGGAAGTTGCCGTCGTCCAGGAACGTGACGCGGATGGCGCCTCGCTCGGTGGAGAGGTCGACGACGTTTCCGGACTGGGTGAATCCGGTTACCGCTCCGAGAGGTACTCCCGCTGCATCGACAGGTACTTCAGGGGTGACTGCCTTGATGGGGGCGGGGTCGCCGGGAGCGGCATTTGCTGCCGTTGCGAAGGTCAGGGCGGGGATGCCGCCAGCAAGCAGAAGCGACGCCAATCCGAGGGACGCTGCTTTCTTGAGGAAGGAATTGCGGACGCATCCAGGGCTGTTGGGCGCAGCCTTGGATAAGCCCTTGAGGGGTGCGGACATGGGGGCCAACTTTCGACGAGTGACTTTTTGTGATCTAACTCATGGCGAAACGTGCACTAATCGTCACTGCAAAAAGGCAAAAGGTCAATCGTTTAACAAAGAATTTCTTCGCCACTGGGGACGGCACTTGCTTTGTCGGGGCCTCATTGGGACGTCCAGTGTCCCTCAAGCCGCCTGGCCGTCAGTGGCCGTCAGTGGCCGCGAATGATCCTGCGTTGCGCCGCCACCGCTATCGCCGCCGTTCGGTTATCAACGCCCAGCTTGGAGTAGATATGCACCAAGTGTGTCTTCACTGTTGCCTCGGAAATGAACAACTGCTTCGCCATGGCGCGGTTGCCCATTCCGGTGGCCAGGAGTTCCAGCAACTGGACTTCCCTCGGGCTCAATGCAGGTGACGGATTCCGGATCCTGCCCATGAGCCGGGCCGCCACTTCCGGTGCCAGCGCGGTTTGACCGGCGGCAGCGGATAACACAGCCTGCTGGATCTGTTCAGGCGGGGCGTCCTTCAGCATGTAGCCACTGGCGCCGGCCTCAACAGCGGCGAGGATGTCAGCGTCCGTGTCGTAGGTGGTGAGGATAAGGACGGGCGGCGGGGG
The DNA here is from genome assembly GCF_031455315.1 of Arthrobacter sp. 1088. Classification (NCBI taxonomy): domain Bacteria; kingdom Bacillati; phylum Actinomycetota; class Actinomycetes; order Micrococcales; family Micrococcaceae; genus Arthrobacter; species Arthrobacter sp. 1088. The sequence continues at coordinate 158,573 of NZ_JAVDSM010000011.1, read as the reverse complement.
AGTCCCGGCCAGCCCTGCTTTGATCTTGCCTGTGGCCGTCACGCCGTCCATACCGGTACCCATTTGCAGGTCCATCAGCACCAGGTCCACAGGCTCACCCAGGGTGTTCAACCTGCCCAGTTCGGCCAGCGCCTCGTCACCGTCCGCGGCCTCGGCCACCACGCTGACACCAGGAAAATCGGCGAGCATCGCCCGGAGTCCGGCCCGCACAACAGGATGGTCGTCCACCAGGAGGATGCGGATGTCACTCATGCCCCGCCCTCCCGGGCAGGCAGCGGCACCCGAAGGGCAACCACTGTTCCCTCGCCAGGCGCCGATTCGATATCCAGGCTGCCATCCAGCGCAGCCAGGCGTTCGCGAAGGCTTTGAAGCCCGACGCCGGTGCCGTCGCCGCGCGCTGTACCGGCCGCCGTCGACGGTTCAAAACCGATGCCGTCGTCGAAAACATCCAGGGTTACCTCCGAACCGAGGAAGGACAAAGTCACGACGACGGCACTTGCGCGGGCGTGCGCCCATACGTTTGCAAGGGAAGCCTGGGCGGCCCGGAGCAGGGTGGTCTGGTAAGCATTGGGCAGGTCCAAGGGCGTGCCCACAAGCTCGAAACGGCAGCGCAGTGCGGTTCCCCGGGCGGCTGCTTCGGTCTCGGTCTTTTCGCAAAGCCTCCGCAAGGTATCCACCAGACCAGACTCTTCCAAAGCGGGTGGCCGAAGATCGCGGACAAAGCTCCGGGCCTCGGCAAGGTTGGCTGACGCGGTCTCCTGTACGATCCTCAACCGTTCATTCGCGGTCTTCAGGTCCCCCTCGTCCAACGCTTTCCCCGCAGACCTGCCCATCAGGATGATGCTGGAGAATCCCTGCGCCAACGTGTCGTGAATTTCCCGGGCCAGCCGTTCGCGCTCTGTCAGGACTCCGGCGTCATGCTGGGTCTTGGCCAATTCTGCCCGTGTTCGTCGGAGATCGTCAGCAACAATGCGTTGGTGCTCGGCCTCCAGGAACAGGGCACGGTATGCCAGTCCCGTGACCACAGCAAAACCAGCCCCGAACATGGGTCCCAGGACCATCGCGAGCTGCAGACCGCCGTCGGCCGGGCCCTGGCTGTGAAACCAGAGGGCACCAATCAGCAGAGCCGTGCTCACCACGATTGCCGGCAAGGCGAGGCGTCGGGGGAGTATGTGCAATTGGAGGAAGAAGAGTGGGAAGGCAACCCATGTGAAATCGCCGCTGACCAGCAGAAGCAACAGCCACAGGACCATCACGGCACCAAGCCACCAGCCTGAGTAAGGTGTGGGATCGAACCGGGTGGCATTGCCCGCGTGGCGTTTCTCGAGGACGGTTCCCGCGAGGTACACCAGGGCCAAGGCGGCTGACAGCGCCAGTCCACCAATGACCGCCAACGGCGACGGATTACCCGCAGTGCCTGCCAGGAGCCGCACCACTGCCACCAGCAGCAGCACGGCGAAGCCAACATGGAGACTTATCCGCAGCACACGGAGGATGGTGGCGGTGCCGGTAGGAGTCTCCTGCATGCGTCCCAGCCTATCCCCGCCCGTCGCTCCACTCCCTCGAAATTCCGCGTCCCGGGGCAGGAATCAACCAATCGGATGATTGCCGGTTCAACCCCTCGAAGTGCTCGAATCCATCAGGTTCCCGATGTGCCCGGATCCATTGGACGGAAGAGTGGATTCAGCCGGGACCAAGCCCGCATCCAAGCAAAGGATTCTGATGTTTCTAGCCATCCGCGACATCCGCTTCGCCAGGGGCCGCTTCGCGCTCATGGGAAGTGTTGTGGCCCTTATTACCCTGCTGCTGGTCATGCTTTCGGGGCTTACAGCCGGGCTCGGAAACCAGTCGACATCGGCTATTGAATCACTGCCCGCACAGCAGATCGTCTTCGGTGCACCGGCGGGCGGGGAGCCGAAGGCCTCCTACACCGAGTCTGAGGTTTCCAATGCCCAACTCGAGGCCTGGCGGGAGCAACCCGGCGTTTCATCAGCACACGCAGTCGGCATCAGCCAAACCCGCATCCAATCCTTGGCTGGCGGTGGTGCTCCGAACGGGACCGCAAATGTCGCAATCTTTGGCGGTTTGACGGCTCCTGCCCCCGTCCAGGACGGGACGGTCGTGATCGGCAAAACCGTGGCCAAGGACCTGGGGCTCCAGGTCGGCAGCCGTGTCCGCGTCGGCGGGACGGAGCTGACTGTTTCAGAAGTTGTGCAGGACCAGTGGTACTCGCACACCGGCGTGGCCTGGACGACGCTCGATACCTGGCGGAAGATCGCCCACGCTCCTGAGGGCACCGCCACGGTCCTGGCCGTAAATTACGACGCCGGTGCTTCAGTCAGCGTTGATGCCGCCAACGCTGCGGCCGGCACGGTGAGCATGGATCCCGTCGGCTCGTTCCAGGCTCTGGCCTCGTACAAGAGTGAGAACGGTTCGCTCATGCTCATGCAGGCATTTCTTTACGGAATCTCTGCCTTGGTGATCGTGGCCTTCCTTACCGTGTGGACAGTGCAGCGGACTCGTGACATCGCGGTCCTCAAAGCACTCGGCGGCTCTTCCGGGTATGTCCTCCGTGATGCGTTGGGCCAGGCCGCAATCGTGCTGCTGACCGGAGCAGCATGTGGCGGTTTGCTGGGCTTGGCGGGCGGACTTTTCGCGGCCAGCGCAGCGCCTTTCCTCGTCACGCCTTTGACCACCTTGGTGCCCGTTGCCGGCGTCGTTGTCCTGGGCCTGGGCGGCGCTGTCCTCGCGGTCCGCAAGGTCACCAAAGTCGATCCACTGTTTGCCCTCGGCGGTAACTAGGTCTAGAACATTCCCAGAAAGGCATACATCGTGACCCCTGCTTTGAACCTCATCAACATCACCCTGGAGTACCCCGACGGCGATTCCACGCTCAAGGCCCTGGACGCTGTAAGCCTTGCAGTTGGGCGCGACGAGTTCCTCTCCTTGGTGGGTCCGTCCGGTTCCGGCAAATCCTCGCTGTTGGCTGTTGCGGCCACACTCGTGAAGCCCACCTCCGGACTCGTCGTCATCGATGGCCAGGACGTTTCCGCGCTCAAGGATGCCGAACGCACAGCCCTGCGGCGCGACAAGGTGGGCATCATCTTTCAACAGCCCAATCTTCTTCCGTCCTTGACCGCCGTCGAGCAGCTGCTGATCCGGGACCACCTGCGCGGCAAGGCTGTCCGCGGGGCCCTTGGCAAAGCGCATGAACTCCTGGAGATCGTGGGCTTGGCCGCATCGGCGAACAAGAGGCCGCACCAGCTATCGGGCGGGCAGCGTCAGAGGGTGAACATCGCCAGGGCGCTCATGGGCCGCCCCACCGTGTTGCTGGTGGACGAACCCACCGCAGCCCTGGACCACGAACGCAGTGAATCGATCGTCAGGTTGTTGCGGCGGATTACGGACGAGTTCTCCACCGCTACTGTGATGGTCACGCACGACACCGAGTTCCTGCCCCTCACAGACTCAGTGGCCACCATGCGTGACGGACGAATCAGCCCTGCCGTGCTCCCGTCCGTTCTGCCCAACTAGGTCGCAGTAGAGCGCGTTTTGGACGTTCAGAACGCGCTTAACTGCTACTTAGTTGGATGACCCGAGCAACAGATCGTCCTGCGCCTCGTCGTACGTATCGCGGGCTTCGAGAATCGTCGGGACGTGGCTCTCCGCCCACTGACGTAGAAGGGTGAGGGGCTGCAGGAGGGATTCACCCATCGGCGTTAGTTCGTAATCCACCCGCGGCGGCACCTGGGCGTGGACGGTCCGCGTAATGAGCCCATCGCGTTCCAGGGCACGCAGCGTCTGCGTCAGGACCTTCGGCGTGACAACGTGGACCATCTTGCGCAGCTCCGAGAACCGCACGGGCCCGTCACCGAGGACTTGGATCACCAAAGACGCCCACTTGTCGCCGATTCTTTGGAAGATCACGCGGGATGGGCAATTGGGATCCAGGATGTTCCCTGGCAGGGCATTAGTATCCATGAGGTAACTCAGTTCCTTTGAAGCTATCAGTATCCAATAGATACCTTCGTGTTATCGCAAGGATAGCAACCCAAAGGAGAGTCATGAAAATCGCAGTCTACGGCGCAACGGGCATGGTCGGCAGTGAAATCGTCAATGAATCCATCACCCGCGGCCACGAAGTCACGGCCATCTCCCGCAAGGGCGCCGAGATCACCGGCGCAACGGCCCAGGCAGCCGATTTGGCCGACGCGGAGGTCTTCGCCTCCATTGCAAAGGACCACGACGTCGTTGTGCTGGCTACGGGTCCCAGCCGCACCGGCGGCGACCATGGAGAGTGGCTCGATGCCATGGCCACTGCATACAGCAACGCCGAAGGAACCCGCCTCATGATCGTTGGCGGTGCAGGCACTCTCGAGGTGGACGGCGTCCGACTTCTCGATTCCCCGGACTTCCCCGAGGCATACAAGGCGGAAGCCACCACCGCCGCGAAGGCACTGGAAGCGGTCAAGCAGACTCCCGAGGACGTGGACTGGACGGTCCTTGCCCCCGCTCCCGTTATCCAGCCCGGTGAGCGTACCGGCAAATACAACGTGGCCAAGGACTCTCCTGCCGGCACCACCATTTCCTCGCAGGACTACGCCGTCGCCATGCTGGATGAAATCGAAAGCCCGGCCCACCGCCGGGCACGCTTCACGGCTGCAAACTAACGTTTCGCGGCTGCAAACCAGCTAACCGAGAGTCAGGCCGAGCCCGGGTACCGGCATCTGGAATATGTCCTTGAGGGCATGCTTCGCTGCATGGTACCCGGGCATCCCTGTAACACCAGGCCCGGGCGGCGTGGATGAAGAACACAAGTAGACGCCCGGCATCGGTGTACGCCACGGAACATTGGACACTACTGGCCTCTGCACCAGACCCCGCATATCCAACAAACCTGCGCTGAAGTCGCCACCCACGTAGTTTTCGTTGTACGCGGCCAGATCAGCCGCCGTCGTGGTCTTCGAGGCAACCACCACATCCCGGAAGCCTGGGGCGTATCGCTCAATCCGTGCAGTGACAGCCTCAGCCATGTCCACATCTGAGCCAGCCGGCACATGGCAATACGTCCACAGAACGTGTCGCCCGGCCGGTGCCCGCGACGAGTCCACGAGGGACGGCTGGGAAACCAGCACGTAGGGCTCCGTTGGGTGTTTGCCCATGTCCACGAGGTTCTCGGATTCGGCCATGGCCATTCGCGAACCGCCCACGTGAACCGTCCCCGCCCGCCTCAGGCCAGGGGCAAGCCAGGGAACAGGTTCGGAGAGGATGTAGTCGACTTTGCAGGCTGCATTCCCGAAGCGGAATGCATCCAATGCCCGACGATAGTTGCCGGGTATTTCAGCACCACCCAGACGAGCGAGCGTCGGAGGAGCAACATCCAGGAGGATGGCTTTTGCCGGCCTGACCTGGTCGAAAGAATCCACGCGCTCACCGGTGTGGATGGTGCCGCCGTGGGCAATGAGGTCCTCGGCCATTGCACCTGCGATAGCCGCGGATCCGCCCACAGGCACCACCCATCCGCCGGCGTGGGCCAGGACGGCGAGCAAGAGTCCGGCACCCGTGGAACTAAGCGCGGGCTGGGAACCCAACGCGTGGGACATTACGCCGGTCAACAAAGCCGGAGCAGCTTCTTCACGGAAGCGCCGGCCCCAGAACGGTGTTCCTTGGTCAAGGGTCGCGAGACCAAACAACAGAGCAGCAAGGGGATCCTTGGGCACGCGGAGAAGTTGGTTCGACGTAAAGTCCACGACGCCATTCAAGCGTGACAGGAGGGGCGCAATCAGGCGACGATACGCTGGGCCGTCCGCCCCCAGCTCCATGGTGGTCCGTTCCAGCGACTGGTACGCGAGGGCGGCACCTCCCACGTCCAACGGCGTGCCGTGCTGGACGTCAGGCACGCGCAGCTCAATGCGCTGAGACAGGTCGAATTCCTTGAAGAAAGGAGACGCCAATGCCATTGGATGCACCGCGGAGCATACATCGTACAGATATCCCGGTTCGATCAGCTCGCTTGTCCGGGTCCCGCCTCCGATGGCATCGGCGGCCTCGTACAGATGCACCTCCAGCCCGGCGCGGGCCATGGTCACTGCCGCGGCCAGACCATTGGGACCAGAACCAACGACGGCGACATCAGCCATCGCTACCCACCTCCGACTGTTGGGGTGCTTTGGGTGCGGCAGGCTCAACCATTGAACGCCAGGGCAGAACCGACATGGACGGATGAAGAAGGTTAATCCTGAGCCAATCCCTGGTGCCTTCGAAAGGCCCGCCATGGGGATCGTCTTCGCCCAAAGCGCGTAGGGGATCCTGCGATGGATCCAGGATATCCATCACCACCCTGGCCATCAGGTACGCCGTTGCAACCATGTGCAGCGCCACAGCCAGGACGTAGTAGGACATATCAATGTTGTGCTGCACGGATCCACCGCTGGTGGCCATGCCCAGGTACATCCATATGGCAGCCCAGTGCAGGCCTTCAGCCGCCTGCCAAACCAGGAAGTCCCGCCAGCGCGGTCTCGCAAGGGCAAGGAGGGGAATGAGCCAGATGACGAACTGGGGGGAGTACACCTTGTTTGTGAGGATGAACGCCGCCACAATCAGGAAGGCCAGCTGGGCGATGCGGGGGCGCCTGGGCGCCGTCAAAGCCAGTGCACCGATCAATGCGCACGCAATGACAAAGAGGTTCAGCGCAAGCGAGTTGATAGTGGCGGCGTCAAGTTGGGTCCAATGAAGCCGATCGGCCACGAGGTTGAACGCGAACCACGGCGAGCTGTATCCGGCGGGCCGTTCCTGGGTGAATTCAAAGAAGTAGCGCCAGCCTGATGGGTTCATCGCGGCGATGGGCAGGTTGACGGCCAGCCATGCCCCGGCAGCTGCAGCGGCAGTCATCCAGAAGGTCCGAAGACGACCAGTGCGTAGCGCCAACACCAAAATGGCACCGAGAATGAGGACGGGGTACAGCTTGGTGGCCGTTCCCAGCCCGATGCAGATTCCCGCCAGGATCAACTTGTCGCGGGAGAAGAAGTACATGGCCAACGCGAGCAGAGCCACAGCCCACATGTCCCAGTTGATGAACCCCGCAAGCACGATTCCGGGGGCCAGGGCCACCATGGCGGCATCCCAGGGGCGACGCTTGTTCATCCGGGCGGTCAGGAGGACGGTAATTATCCATACGGCAACAATCAGCATTGCGTTGACGTCGAAGTAGCCCAGAATGCGTTCCGCGCCCGGCCCTTGTCCCGGTACGAGCAGCGCGGTCAAGCCTGCGATGATCCCCATGAGGACCGGGTACTCAAACAAGCTGCCCTGCGTGAAGAAGGGGAACACGCCATCGCCCAGGCCACGGTTGCGGAAGAGCTCAGGGAAGTCGGAGTAGCACGTGGCGTAAAACTGTGTGGGCGTCTCCCAGCCATTGACGCGGCAATAGTCCTTCGCGAGCACGGCAAGTAGGGCAGTGATCACTGTGAGGACAACGAGGACGCGTTCAACCGTGAACGGCGCGGGGGAGATCTGTCCTGGAGCAGAGTGGCGGCCCAAGGGCCCACCTACAACCTCCGTGAAGTTACGAAGCAGGGAGTCGCTGCGGCTTGGAACCACAAAGCGGGCACGTTTTCGCTGCCGGTGCGGCTTCGTCTCCTGCATAAATCGAGCTTACCGTCAGGCAGCTTGGGTAACGCCACTGGAGCAACTCTGGCCGACCGGTTAAAAGGGGGAAGCCCACGCGTAGCCGCGTGGGCTTCCTGCGGTTCAGCATGCATGTGCGGCACCGGAAACTCCTTCGGAAGGGCTGAAGGGCATCAACGGATGAGTCCCATCTGGTGCAGAACGACGAAGACGTCTTCACGGCCTTGCTTGAGCAACTGGTCGTTGAACAGCGTGCGTTCCTTGGGAGCATCGCTGCTCTTGTAGAAGCGCAGGTCCTTAGGGCGCTTTGGCATGTGGTTCACCTCCTTTCATTGCAGAAAATTGCCGGAATTGGGCACAACAAATAGAGCCAATTGAATTCAGGGAAATCAAGGCATAAAAGAGCGCACAAATAGCCCGACGTTAATAAGGGGAGAGAGCAGACCTGTGCGGGAGCAGCGAATGACCGTGCACAATTGCGTGTGCTTCCTGCAGTCGTCCCCAACAAGAAGCTGGTTCCGAACTTTGGGGAAACTGCGCACCCGTGGCTTGTTGCGTGGGTCTGCGCCTACAACTGACCGCTCAGAATGCCACCCTTGAGGGGTGGCCATGAAGACCGCCGGCGTTGGAGCCGGTCCGGTGGTTCAGGGAGTGGTCAGTGGTTCGAAAAATGCTTCGAAAAATGGCGTCGATCAGCGCAGGAGGCCGGGGTAGCAGTGACGGTCACGTTCCATCCGCTAGTCAAAGTAATCATTTTTCCCAACCTCCTTTTCCGCTGTGGCATTACGTCCCGACTGACTAACCGGGGTAATGCGCGCCTTGTTCCCGGCGGGTCGCTCTGGGAACAAGATATAAGCTACCGCATGAATAGGAGTCTTGGCCAGTGCAATTCACTATTTAGCCAAAGTTTTTCTAAATTCGCGTTTCAGAGACCCCAACGGACAATCGCAGGCGTCCGCTTATCCCATCCAAGCGTGCAAACTTTCGCAGTTCCAAGAATGAAGTGACGACCTTCCTTGGCGTCCATTTCCAGCCACCGCGCCGTGAGAATGCGGGAGAAATGCCCGTGTGCCACTACCAGGACATTGTCCATGCCCGATTCCAGGACACGTCCAATGATCTTGTCGGCGCGGGCGGCCACTTCGTCCAGCGTTTCGCCGTTGGGCACGCCGTCCGTCCAGATGAGGTAGTCCGGATTGTCCTTGCGGATGAGGTCGGAGCTGACGCCCTCGTAGTCTCCGTAGTTCCATTCCACAGCCAGCGGTTCGTGGACAGCATCGGGAAAGCCTGCAAGTTCAGCCGTGCGGCGGGCGCGACGCAGTGGGGAGGTCAGAACGAGATCGAAGTCGATGCCCTCAAGGACTTTGCGCGCTTCGACAGCCTGCTGCTCACCCTCGACCGTCAAGGGAAGGTCGGTCAATCCTGTGTACTGACCGCTCTTGGACCATTCCGTCTCACCGTGGCGGAGGATCCAAAGTTGCGGACGCGGGGAGATCGCGGCGTTCATGAGGACTCCTTGGTTTCTGCGGCGGTTTCGGTTGAAGGTTCGACGACGGCGGACTCGGGTTGCGCTTCCCACCACGCCAGGAGCTTCTTCTCGGCTTCCTCGGGGGACAGCGGTCCGTGTTCCATCCGTTCTTCCAGGAGGAACTTGTAGGCCCTGCCGACGACAGGACCCGGCTTGAGCCCCAGGAGCGCCATGATCTGCGCTCCATCGAGGTCAGGCCGGACAGCCGCCAGCGATTCCTGCTCCAGGAGCGCAGAGATTCGATGCTCAAGGTCATCGTAGGCGAAGGACAAGCGGTCGGCCTTGCGCTGGTTACGCGTGGTGACGTCGGATCGTGTGAGCCGGTGCAGGCGTTCCAGCAGCGGACCGGCGTCGGTCACGTACCGGCGTACGGCGGAATCCGTCCAGCCGGCGTCTCCATAGCCATAGAACCGCATGTGCAGTTCGACCAGCCGGGACACGGCTTTGATCGACTCGTTGTCGAAACGCAAGGCCTTCATTCGCTTGGCCGTCAGCTTGGCACCCACAACGTCGTGATGCCTGAAGCTCACCGCGCCGCCCGGTTCGAACCGGCGCGTAGCCGGCTTGCCGACGTCGTGCATCAACGCGGCGAACCGAAGCACAAAGTCCGGGCCCGGTACGGGACCGTCCGCACCGGTTTCCAGCGCCGCGGCCTGTTCGAGTACCTGCAGGGAGTGCTGGTAAACGTCCTTGTGGCGGTGGTGTTCATCGGCTTCCAGGCGGAGCGCGGATACCTCGGGGAGTACAAACTCAGCCAGCCCGGTATCCACCAGGAGGTCGATGCCCACGCGCGGGTGCGCGCCGTTAATCAGCTTGACCAGTTCATCGCGGACGCGCTCGGCGGAAATGATCTTGATGCGATCGGCCATCTGGGACATGGCTAGCCGGACGTCGTCGTGAACCGACACGCCGAGCTGGGACGCGAAACGGGCCGCCCGCATCATGCGCAGCGGGTCATCGGAGAAGGACGCCTCAGGCGCGCCGGGAGTGGCGAGTTCGGAGGCGTGGAGGTCCCGGACGCCACCGAAAGGGTCTACTAGCTCCAGGCTCGGCAGGCGCAAGGCCATGGCGTTGATGGTGAAGTCGCGGCGCAGCAAGTCCTCCGTCAAGGAGTTGCCAAAGGCGACCACGGGCTTGCGGGAGTCAGGATCGTACGCCTCGGCGCGGTACGTGGTGACTTCGATCTGGAAGCCGTTCTTCTTCATCCCGATCGTGCCAAAGGCCCGTCCGATTTCCCAGAAGTTGTCCGCCCACTTCTTGATGACGGAGATCGTCTGGTCGGGCGTCGCATCCGTGGTGAAGTCCAGGTCCGGGGACGTCCGCCCCAGGAAAAGGTCGCGCACAGGTCCACCAACCAAGGACAGCTCGAAGCCGGCGTCGACAAAGCGCTGCCCGAGGTCGAGCACCACCGGATCGATGGTGAAGTTAACTGAAGAGCTGTCCAATACGTGCGCCATAGTTCCTTAAGCTTGGCAGATTTTTGTGCAGCATTGGGCCACAGTTGCATCCGAAAACCAGCGGACCCGTAACGCGTGTCTCCTGCCGTCCATCTTGTGGCCATGTCCCGGTCATCACTCGAGGGCAAGAGTCGTTAGAGTGGACTTCATGGCCAATCCGATCCCGAGCGCTCCTGGCAGGAGGACGAACGCACCGTTGCCGTCGGCAATCGGCGCCCACGTCGCGCCTGCCCCGCAGCACCCGGTCCAGGCCTCGCTTCCCACTGTGGAGGAAGTCTCGGCTGGCGGTGTCGTAGTAGACACGTCCGACGGCGAACTCCGGGTTGCGATTATCGCCCGCCTTAATAGGGGTGGCCGGCTTGAATGGTGCCTGCCCAAGGGCCATCCGGAAGGCCGGGAGAACAACGAGGAAGCTGCTGTCCGCGAGATCGCCGAGGAAACCGGCATCGAGGGCAACATCCTTGCGCCCCTAGGAAGTATTGACTACTGGTTCACGGTGAGCGGCCACCGGGTCCACAAAACCGTCCACCATTTCCTGCTCCGGGCCACAGGCGGCGAGCTCACCATCGAGAATGACCCGGACCAGGAGGCCGTGGACGCCGCGTGGGTGCCGATCCAGGAATTGGCGCGCAAACTGTCCTTCCCGAACGAACGCCGCATCGCTGACCTGGCACGGGAAGTGCTGCCGGAACACCTCTGACCCGGCTACGTGGGACGATAAAGGCGATGTCTGAAGCCAAAACCACCCAGTCCGTTCAATCCGGAGAAGCACGTTCCAGCGCCATCATGGCGGCAGGAACGCTGGTTTCCCGGTTCCTTGGCTTCGCCAAAACGTGGATGCTCGGCGCTGCACTCGGCCTGGGTTCAACGATCAATGACACGTTCATTAACGCGAACAACCTTCCAAACCTGATCTTCCTGTTGGTGGCTGGCGGCGTGTTCAACGCTGTCCTGGTCCCGCAGATCATCAAGGCCAGCAAAGGTGCGGACAGCGGCGCCGATTACATCAGCCGGCTCCTGACCCTCGCTGTGTTGGTGCTGCTGGCGCTGACGGCCCTCGTGACCCTCGCCGCGCCCATCGTTATCGACCTCACCACCCAGGGCTACTCGGACCAGCAGAAGGCCCTGGCGGTCACATTCGCGTTCTGGTGCCTTCCACAGATCTTCTTCTACGGCCTGTACGCGCTTCTCACACAGGTCCTGAACGCGCACGGCGCCTTTGGTCCCGCTATGTGGGCTCCCATTCTGAACAATGTGGTGGCCATCGCCGGCTTGGGCATGTTCATCTGGATCCTGGGTGCCAACTACACCAACCCCCACACACTGGATAATTGGGGGCCCACCCAGACGTTCCTGATTGCCGGATTCTCAACGTTCGGCGTAATCGCGCAAACGGCCATCCTGCTGATTCCCGTCATGAGGCTGAAACTGGGCCTGCGGCCCCGTTTCGGATGGCGCGGGGTTGGACTTGGCCAGGCCGCAAAGTTGAGCGTGTGGACGCTTCTGACTGCCGCCGTCGGGCAGTTGGCGTTCCTGTACGTCATGAAAATTGCCACGATTCCCGGTGCCGAACGGCTCCGGCTGGACAATTCAGGCCAGACCACAGCGGCCTCCACTCTCCCGGGAAACGCGGTCCTTGAAGTTGCGAGCCAGCTCTACCTGCTGCCGCATTCGATCATCGCCCTGTCCCTGGCCACTGTCCTCTTTAACCGCATGACGCGGGCGTCCCAGGATGGCAACAAGGCCGAGCTGCGCGACGCGCTCTCGCACGGACTGCGAACCATGGCCGTCGCAACAGTTTTTGGAGCATTGGCGCTGTTCGCGCTGGCTGGCCCTCTGGGCATGTTCTTCTCCGGTGGAAAGCCGCAGGACGGCGTCATGCTCGCCCAGACGCTGACCATCCTTGCTTTGAGCACGCCGTTCATGAGCGCAAACTTCATGATGTCGCGTGTCTTTTACGCCAACGAGGACGCCCGCACACCCCTTTATGTGCAGCTGTTGCTCGCCGTCGTTTATGTGGTGGGCGCCTTCTTCATCCAGTTCCTTCCCGTAGGCCAGATCATCTACGCGATCGCCGTCCTCTATACCTTGGGCAACATACTTTCCGTGGTCATCAGCGTGTGGTTCCTCCGCAGGATGCTGGGACATCTGGACGGCCCGCGCATCGCCAACTCGTACATCCGCATGGGCTATGCGGGCCTCGGCTCGGCGATTGCCGGTGCTGTGGCGCTCTGGCTCCTGGGCAGCTACCGTGCCGACGGTTTCGCCTGGAGCAGCCGGCCGGCGGCCTTGGTGACCGTGGTCGTCGTCGGGCCCGTGATGCTGGTGGCCTATCTGCTCCTGCTTCGCCTCTTCCATGTCACCGAGTTGCGTGATCTGATGCGTCCGCTGATGGGCCGCTTTGGCCGCGGCGTACCTGCGGTTGCGGGGGCCGCTGCTGAACCCACGACGGCGGCACGCGCCACGGTCTCGGATGACACCGGTTTGATTCCGCGTATCTCGGGCGAGTTCGATGCTGCGTCCTTCAGGGCCGGCCCGGCACTCGAACCGGAGCCCGCCGCCGAGGCTCCAGCCAAAACTTCAGACTATTCCGACACCTCCAGCTCTGAAGAACCGCACACGAACTACCTGCCGGATGAGGACGTACCGAGCACGGCCAAGGGAGGACGGTTCCACCCGCAGGTCCCGTTGCCAGGCAGGCGAACCTACCAGGGCGACTCCGGCCACAATCCCTACTTTCCCGCCAACGGGGACGCTGGACAGCACACCAGGCAGAAGCGGAAGAAGTGAACCGGTGCCGCCAACATGGGCGGCGGGCGCCAATCGGCTAGGCTAGAAATGAATACAGGTAGTTGCAAAAGCGGTACAACCGGCTCGCCGGGCGGACCGCGTGCAGGACCCGCAGCTCCCGGACAGCCTAGGAGGAACACGTGTCCCACCCGATCGACGTCGGATCAGTGCTTGGCGGCCGCTATAAGGTCACGGCCACCGTATTGACCTCGCATGACCAAGATCTGGTGCTCGACGGCGTGGACCAGGTCCTCAATCGCCCCGTCAGCATCCTCGTTGCCGGTCCCGGAAATGCCGAGCAGGTAGCACAGAGCGCCCGCGAAGTCGCCACGGGAGAGCGCCCTGGCCATGTCCAGATCCTGGACCTCGGAGTCAGCGACAACACTACGTACCTGATTACCAACCACAGCACTGCGCCGGACCTCCTGGACCTGGTAGTCGCAACCCACCCGCCGTACGTGGAACCGTTCTTTACGGAAACCCTCGGCAGCGAGATCTTCGGCCAGCCGCGTACCTACGAGCCCGAAACCTATGACGGCCTCTACGAAGACGATGAGCACGAAGCCGAGTACATCCAGTACGACGAAAACGGCTACCCGATCCAATCCGAATCGGATGCTGCCCACGAGGCGCCAGCCACGCAGGCCAGCAACCTGCCGCCTATGCCCTCCTCCAGCCCGTCATCGGCCAAGGGTGGTCTCGCCGGAAAGCTCGCTGCTGCTGCGGCTGGCGCCGGTGCAGCGGGCGTTGCTGCCGCTGCCGCGCTGAAGAACGCCGGGTCCAAGAACCACGACGCCGGGGCTGCCGCTAATGGCGCTGCCGGTGCGGGGGCTTCTGGTGCCGGGGCTTCCGGTGCCGGAGCTGCCGGTGCTTCGGGTGCCGGTTCTACTACGGGGACCCAGCCTCGGACGCAGGCTGTACAGTCGCCGTCGTCCGGAGCTTCGCCTGCTACCACGCCCGTTGCCCCGGTTCAGCCGCCTACGCAAGCCGTCACTTCGCAGCCCGTGGCTTCACAACCTGTGAAACCGCAGCCCGCACCGACTCGCGAACCTGCCGGGGAACCAAAGGTTTCCCTCTGGTCTGAAGAGGACTACGGCCTCGCTGCCGGTGGCGCAGCTCAAGCCGCTGGAGGAAGCTCCGGCCCTGGTTACGATCGCGCTCCTACCAGCTTCCCGGCGTCGGCCGCTGCCACTGAAGATTACGAAGATGAAGAAGTCTACGAGGACGAAACTCCGGAACGCGAGCCGCGGTCCATGCGTTGGCTGGTCGGCGGACTGCTTGCTGCCGTATTGATCGTGGGCCTTGTCCTGGCGGTCACCAACCTGGGAAGCCTCCTGCCGAGCGGAGCTCCGGCGGCCTCGGATAAAACAACAGCGTCATCGCCATCAGCAGGCACCGAATCCGAAAAGCCGACGCCAAGCGAGACCGCTGCTCCCGCGACGCCTCCGGCCATCGATGGCATTACGCGCCTCGGCGATTTCCCGTTCGCTGCATCGTTCGACAAAGACCTTCCCAAAGCATTTGATGGGAACCCGGCCAGTTACTGGTCCGACATGGAGTTCGCTTCCGCCAACTGGGGTGGACTCTCGGGTGAGATGCCCTTGGTCGTGAAGCTCAAGGAGCCCACAGAGGTCAAGTCAGTGGTGCTGAACCAGTTGGGCGGATCGGGTGGAAGCATCAGCGTCTACACCAATGACCGCCCGGCCATGGATGGCGCCAAGCTCGTGGGCACCAACAGCTTCACGTCCCCGGAACTGACAATGCCGCTGGCTGCGCCCACGCAGACCCAGTACGTCATTGTGGTCATCAAGACGCTGCCTAAACTTGCTGCTCCCAAGACCCAGTTCGGATTTGGTCTGCGTTTGGCCGAAGTCACGGTCCAGTAGTTCCGTTTTCGCTCCGCTTACCCAACTAGGTAGCAGCTGATGCCCTTTTGAGGGCTCAAAAGGGCATCAGCTGCTACTTACTTTCGCATGTGCGCGGTGCTTTGTGACTGATGTGGCCACCAGTCATCCGGCGTCCCCGCTTCGATTGGCCGAGCCTCCAGACGGTACCCTGAATGATGGTGGGTTTTAGGCCCTCCAAATCCAACGGAATATTTGGACCGTTGCAGGGGTTGAGTCAGGTGGCTGCCCCGAAAGCCGCAGCATCGACTAAGGAAGAGGTTCACGCCACGTGAGCATTGCAGAAAACAGCGCATCGCAGGTGCGTGACGTCATCATCGTAGGTTCAGGCCCCGCCGGTTACACAGCCGCCGTTTACACCGCCCGCGCCAACATGAAGCCTCTGCTCATTGCCGGTTCCGTCACTGCAGGTGGCGAATTGATGAACACTACGGACGTTGAAAACTACCCAGGCTTCCCCGAAGGCATCATGGGTCCCGATCTCATGGAAAACTTCGAAAAGCAGGCGGCCCGCTTCGGTACCGAGATTCTCTTCGAGGATGTCACCGAATTGGATCTCGACGGCGACATCAAGTCGGTCACCATTGGCACGGGGGAGACCTTCCAGGCGAAGGCCATTATCCTGTCCACCGGTTCGGCCTACCGTGAGCTTGGACTTGAGAACGAAAAGCGCTTGTCCGGGCACGGCGTTAGCTGGTGTGCAACGTGCGACGGTTTTTTCTTCAAGGATCAGGACATTGCGGTCATCGGTGGCGGCGACTCCGCCATGGAAGAAGCGCTCTTCCTTACCAAGTTCGCCAAGTCCGTTACAGTGGTCCACCGACGCGACACCCTCAAGGCTTCCAAGATTATGGGCGATCGTGCCCAGGCGCACGAGAAGATCAACTTCATTTGGAACACGGCTGTAGAGGATGTCCTCGGCGGTGACAAGGTCACAGGCCTCAAACTCAAGAACCTGGTGGACGGTACCGAGTCCGAACTCGACGTTACCGGCGTCTTCGTGGCCATCGGCAACGATCCCCGCACGGAACTTGTGAAGGGCAAAGTTGATCTGACCCCCGAAGGAACCATTGCTGTAGAGGGCCGGACTTCACGTACCAACATCAAGGGTGTGTTCGCCGCAGGCGACGTCATCGATCCCACATACCGCCAGGCCATCACGGCCTCGGGCTCCGGTTGTGTGGCTGCCCTCGATGTCGAGCACTACCTCGCAGACCTGCATTCCTGAGCTTCACCAGACCAGCAACCATACGAAGGGAAAAGTTATGAGCAACGCTAAAGACGTAACTGACGCAAGCTTCAGCACGGACGTCCTGGCTTCCGAGAAGCCGGTCATCGTGGACTTCTGGGCAGAGTGGTGCGGACCCTGCCGCAAGCTTGGCCCGATCCTCGACGAGATCTCCGTTGAATACGGCGAGAAGGTTGACGTCGTGAAACTCAACGTCGACGACAACCCTGCCATCGCCGCCGAGTACGGCATCACGTCCATCCCCGCCGTCTACCTGTTCAGTGGGGGAGAAGTGAAGAGCACGGTCATCGGCGCCAAGCCAAAGCAGTTCTTCGAAAAGGAATTCGCGGACGTCTTGTCCTAGGTTCCCATAGTTAGTCAGTAAAAGGCCGGCGGCTGTCCCTCCTGAAGGAGTGGGAGTCGCCGGTTTTTCGTGTTTAAGCCAAATGCATCCCATAGCGTTTGTTATTCGGCGTTTGATTGCTTCAGAGCCCTTGAACGTCCGCTGAAGCCAACGATTTGGGTTCCCCTTACCTCGGGTAGGCAAACACGGCCCCTCTCGCACATCCCCACCCCACCCTGCACATCCCTCTCTCACATCCCCACCCCACCCCGCGCATCCCTCTCTCACATCCCGACCTACTGAGTCATGGATCGGGTAGTCCGCTTCTCGCGGGGTAAACAAAGAGGCAAAGCCAGCTCCGACTCCAGGTGGAAAGCTTCGCATTATTCATAGTCCGACGGGAAGGATTCCGCTTATGCAACCAATCAGTCGTGCTTGGGCTGCGTGATGGGGTGCCAGAATTTCGGACATTTTCGACTAGTCCGGGCACTTTTCCGTTGTACGCATGCCAATGACACGCGTACAAAGCCTTACGAATCACCGGCATCATTTGAATTTCAACTCTTCGTAGCGGTCCTGGATTCGCTAGCACCCAGCCTCGACTCTGAACGCAACGCCTTGGAGGACCCTGCGCTCATGTCACGCAACACCCACGAGTCTCAGACGCCTGGGGCTCTATCAGCTCCTTCCGCCATGACTCATTCCATCATTCACTCCGTCCGGAAGGAGTTGTGTTTCCACCACGGTGAAGTTGGGATTTCAGGGCAACGATTTTCATGCCCGCAGACGCTCTTGGAAGCTTCTTCGACCCGAACTGGCGACCTTTTCCATCGCTGCCCTCTTCCTTTGTTGGCCGCTCCTCCGGATATGTTTCACGTGAAACGGCATTCCTTCGGCCTCACTTGCGTTACTCTCAGCGACTGGGGCTCCGAGCGCGGCGCTACTGGGATCATCATCGTGAAGGTTGCCCCGTCTTGTTTCACGTGAAACATGGGCATGCAACTTCATGAAAGTTGATAGTTCCGGTGGATCCAGAACCTGCAAAGATCGCCCAAAGGGGGATCTGTCACAGTAGTAAGATGACGCCTGTCTCTTCACAGCAGCACAAATAGTCCGACGGAATGGCCGAATCTCTGAGGTTCCGATCTACGTTTCCTGATGAGCGGCCGGCCCTGGTGCCGCGTAAGAGAATTGCTCTCCAATCTGATGCATTACCTCAGTGCAAAAGTTCGTGTGCGAGCGGTGGTGTTGTCCAGGATCAAAGCGGGAAAAGCGCTCGTTGGATATGACGCCAGCCTCAGACACACATCGTATGTGCTGTTCTTCGTGTGTCTACTCAATCCTCAAGCGAAAACAAGTAGGCTGCCCTCGTCCCACGCAGAAAAGCCCCCATAGACCGGACATGCGTCTGCGAACGGGCCGCCGGTCCCAGAAGCGGCGTTCGCGGACGAATGGCCCAGTCTCTTCGGCCAGCCACAAGTGAACCACTCCTGAGGACAATGACTCCCCGAGGCTCGCTACGCCCTCGCCTGTGCTCGGAGGGCCCTCCAATACCTGCCCTCCCGGGGGACTGCGCGCTGAATTTGAGGGCAAATTGTGGTCTCAGGCACGAAATATCTCAAGACCCGCGTCCACTCTGTGAATACCCTCGTCGAGGCCGGGTTCGCGATGGGCATTCGATCCCGTGCTGCCAACTATGCCCGGGACTCCCGTCATTCCACATATAGTCCCGCTGCGCTGCACCGCCAACGCCGCTTTCGACCTGCGGATGGGCTGGTCCGTCCAACTTTGATTGATCCAGAAACTCTCCCGACCCCGGAGATTTGTTTCACGTGAAACACCGACATCTATCACGTCACGGTATTTGCATCCACCACACATCGCTCTCGCCTTTGTAGCCTAGGCGATTTCTCACCGCTAGCGAGTCCCAAGATATGGCCCTACATATGAACGGACGTGTCCCAGATGAGCGGACCGCCGTAACTCAAACAGACGCACACAGCGGCGAAAGACGCCTTCACGAGACGAACATACGTCCATGAATACCGCTGCCCACACCGTCTCACCCAGCCAAGCAGGAGCCCCGGCCGTTTCCAACCCTAGCGATTGACGGGCTTCTTATAGCGCCCCCTTCCTTTTCGAAGCCTAGGGGAGGCCAACTACCGATGGTCGATCCAGCCATCGGCTTCCACTCCACATCCACAGAACTTGGGAAATGGGCACGAGACGATCCCTTCTAATGGAGTCTTGCTGCTGGCGGATGACCTTAACCACTATCCAAATCAGGGAGCAACTTCACTGGCGCCAAAAGGGTGCTCGGCGGCACTGAAGATTCATTCTCCGGAACCGAGCTTTCCATTTGATCTAGGGGCAACCAACAACCACGTGGAGCAGGGGCTGTTTCACGTGAAACATGAGCGGATCCGAGTGAAGTTAGTCAGGAACCTGACTGTATTGCTGCAGACTGGCCGGAACTAAGACTCATACGTCGACCGCCTAAGAAGCTGCAGATGCAGAAGACCGCCTGGGACGCCAGCAGTCCTAATCCGGAGGACAGCAGCAAGCAGTTCTTCCCTTCCTACCTTCCATCCGTGCTCCTGATCTTCCGTCCAGTATCGCCAACTCACAAGATCGTCGATCGAGCCCTTCTTGTCTCAACCACTAGCGCGGCTGGGTAGCAGCCTGCATGCCCCGACCTGGAGTTCCCTGGCCCAGCCGCGGCAGATCAGCATGCCCGCCAAGCCAGCGCGCTACGCCAATTCTTTTGTGGCTCCCTGTAGGCAGACATCGGATCAAAGGCGCCCCTGCTTCGACACGATGTCTGGATCTGAACGCTCTACAGCATCACGCCCCGTAGACCGCGCCCCTCGAATGGTGCCGACTATCCCGTCTGAAGAGTGACGCGATTCGTTTGGCACCCCATCGGCCTCCACAGGCCCGCGTGGGAGCGTCTCGTAGATCGACTCAGGATGCCTTCCAATCAACAGGAGGTTCCCCGAGCACCATGTCAGGTCAAGACACTAGCGAGGTAGCAGAGGACAAACGACCAAGTTGTTCACAACGTTATCCACAGGGTTTTCCACTGGCCACCAGGCGATCCAAATGTCATTTGCCGAGCTCCCGGTACAGCTCCCCGCGGTCCGTCACTTCCTTCCCCTCCTGCGAGTTTGAAAGCTTTGATGTTGCCGGTCCATTTGACTGCACCACGGTGCATCAAATTCCCGCAAATCAAAGGGTTTTGTGATCATGTGACATGAAATACACGCGGCCCCGTAGGGGATCGTTTCACGTGGAACATTCTGCACTTGGTGCGGAAAGAGTCGCGCCACCGCGGCGGGTGCTCGGAAGCAAGTTGCTGGTGATTGGAGCCAGGGAATCCCGAACCAGCGACAGGGTTATCCCCAAAGTTATCCACAGGCTTATCCACTGCCTAAATCCGCCGATACACATGCCCCTTCCTGCCTCCTCCAGCCTTCGAATGATCATGAGCCACCTTGGAATACGTTTCACGTGAAACAAGAGAATCTCGCCGGCGCGCCTAAATGACGGTCCGGCCTTGTTCGTTGAAGCTGGCGTCAGAGACGTAGTGGCACCGGACCAGCACAGCTCGAAGTGTGGCTGACGCGACAAACAGCACGACTCCATGCGGTCAAACGTACAACATCAGATCTATCAACCCGTGACGACAATCAAAGACTCCAACGCTAGGTTCCGCCATGCGCCAACACACACCCAGGCGGCCCAGTGCCGATGCCAGGGAACACTCCAACCGGCACCAAAAGGCTCAGCGCTTCTCAGGCAGAGCGGGGAATGTTTAGACGTTCGACAGCCGAAGCCGGCACGGCAGGGAAGCGCACCATGCGACACACCCCATCGTCCGCATAGGCATTCCTGCTGTCGAGGATGGACATGGGCGCCCCGGGACCGCTGCTTCGGCCGTGAGAGGCGCCGTGCCATCTCACTCACCAATCAAGGAAGAACGATGTCGACCAGAGGGCCACCGAACTTGGAACACCTCTTCGTGGCAGGGCGCTGAACCTCTCCCGGCCTCAATTGTCGTCCCAGCCATATGGAACAAGGTACGTTCTGCTGTTCTATGTCGGGGTCTCGCCGATCCATCGGTATAGTCAGTACACAGCCCATATAGAGCGGGCAGTGCCTCCGGGACACGGCCCCCAGTGGGCGAAAGATGAGTTCAGATTTGGGCGGCAAGTCCAACGGCAGAAGAAGATCCTAAACTAACGCGAAAACGGAAGTCCCCAACTCCTGGCCAGCCAGTGCGTTCCCTTGGGAATTTGTGCAGCGATACTGCACCCGTCGTTGGCATAGACAGAAGGTCAAGGCAGGATCCGATCGCTACGCCGCCGCTAGGCCGTTTGGTCTTAAACCATTGCTCCGTTTCCGCTACAAGAACGCACGGGAACCGTGGGGGCATGGACCTATTGGATGGCCCGTCTGCCCATTGAACTATAGATCACCAAAAGGGGTAGTTATCTCTCAGAAGAATCCTCCACAAAGGGCAAGCACATCTTCTGTGCCAGGAGCTCGCTGATAACGGTGCTCCCAGACGTTGGAAGTCGTAGATGAAGCCTCCATCCGATCGCTGATAGGACCGGAGGTGTTTCCGAATAACATCTGTGTAATTCGATCCAATCGCTCGGTGGCAACGCCTTCGTTTGGCCGCTGTAATTAACGCCGTCAGACCCCAGAGAAATAGGTGTTTCACGTGAAACACGTAGCAGTCTTCATCTCCTCGACGATCAGATGCCAAGCCTTTCGATTCGTCTCCGCATTGTCGGTTTCTGCTAAAGGAGAATAGCGTATTCACTACCTCCACGAGGATCGTCCATCCAACGAGCTCCAGGGGCGCGGCACGGTTTCACGTGAAACAAGGCCAGCGGTCCATGATGCTTCCAACGCGCGCGCCTCAACGAAACAAAAACGCCGCGGAAATCGCATGATCGAAGGAATTGATTTGTCCGGGGCGCTCGACTCGGCCAAAGCAGTGTTTGACGGAAGCACTCCAGAGAAGTGTTTGCCATTCGGCGCGGCAGGGCCGCACGACACCTAAGGGAACTCTAATGTAGGCCGTTGTGCAAGGGCAGCGAAGGGGTCGCAGCAATTGTGAGGCAACGCCAAGGCACACACCACTGAACAACCGAACAACGCGGCACTGGGCCACCGGGACACGTAGATGGTGCCCCGGGACACCGTAGATGGTGGGCTTTCCGTTTGGTTTACATCTCTTTGATTCCAGCGCGGCTTACCTGAGTTCAGAACGAGAAATCTGCGCCTTCTAGGCCAAGAGCGAGAGTAGAACGAAAGGCAAAAGAGCCCGCGCATTCTAATGCTTCCCGACTGGCGCGTTTCACGTGAAACTTCGAATCCTAAAGTGCGCGCCCACTGCTTCAAGGCGCGAGTGGTCTTCTTCAAGAGCACTACGCAGGGCCCCAGAACCGCCGCACACTGGCATCAGAGCGCGCTCCAGGATCGAGCCCCCAATAACACGAATCCGTGCCCGAAGCCGCAGCTTCAGGCAGCGCTAGAGCGACATAGCCTGAAGAAAGGCCAATAGCGAACTCCTCTGGAGCTGCTGCGAGCGAAAGACCGTCCAAGTATTCAAACGCGTATCCCGAAGTATAGAAGAGAGAGACCTGCTGGGCGCAACACAGCCGCTGCTTTCACCCGCAACAGGCACATCCCAAGCCGTCTTGGAACCCCCAGCCCAATGTTTCGCGTGAAACTCCACAAGAAGCAAGTGGCACGACCCCAGAAGGCCCACACCGCCTGTCCTGGAAAACAAAAAAAGGACGCCTTAGAACACAAAAATGGGGTCTACCCCAAGGCAAACCCCATTTAGTTGGTCGGGAGAACTAGTCGTCAGATCCTGGTCCCAAAACATCCATGATTCGGTTGAGATCCTCCACGCTGGCAAATTCAATGCTGACGCGGCCCTTGCGAGCACCAAGGGTAATCTTCACGTTCGTATCCAAGCGGTCGGATAACGAGGAAGCCAGGTAGTCCAGTCGCTCATGCCGGGCATTGGGCTTGGGAATAGCACTCTTGGCCGGCGCGGCTGGGTCCTGATACAAAGCTACGGCTTCTTCAGTGGCACGGACGGACATACCTTCAGCAACAATCTTCTGTGCAAGGCGCTCCATGGCGGCCGCATCCGGCAACGCCAAGAGAGCACGGGCGTGGCCTGCTGACAAGACGCTTGCTGCCACACGGCGCTGCACCAACGGCGGAAGCTTCAAAAGACGCAGTGTATTGGATACCTGAGGACGGGACCGACCAATACGATCGGCCAACTGCTCATGTGTAGTTCCGAAGTCTTCCAAGAGCTGCTGGTATGCGGCTGCCTCTTCCAAGGGGTTCAGCTGGCTGCGGTGCAGGTTCTCCAGCAACGCGTCCCTAAGGAGATCATCGTCAGTGGTGTCACGTACGATGGCCGGGATTGTTTCCAGGCCCGCGGCTTGCACGGCACGCCAGCGGCGCTCACCCATGACCAGTTCGTACGGTTCTCCACCCTTTTCGGTTGAAGTACGTACAACAATTGGCTGGAGGACTCCGATTTCCTTGACGGAGTGCACCAATTCGGCCATGTCGTCTTCATCGAAGACAGATCGAGGCTGCTTGCGGTTCGGATGAATGTCCGTCACCGGTATCTCAGCGAATCTCGCTCCCGGAACCTCAACCAACTCCACCTCAGGCGGAGCAGCTGCAGCAGGAGTCGAAGACGGCGTCGAACTCGTCCCTGCGCCTGAGGTCTTCACCGAGGTAGATGAAGGGCGCTTAGCCGATGGCTTGGACGCCGGGGCCTTGGCTTCGCTTGACTTGCTTGCAGCAGGTGCCTCGGCCGCAGACTTCGATGTTTCCTTCACAGCGCCGGCACGTGAACCATCTGCTCGACTCGGCGTCGCGGATTCGGCCGCCGGAGCAGGTGCAGGAGCTGTACCTTCGAGCGGTTCCAGAGGCTCCGCTGTCTTACGGGCTTCCGGAAAGAAGAGGTCCACTGGGCGTGAAGGCGCAGCGCCGTTTCCCTGGGCACCCGCGGGTGAGCTAGGAATGAGAGCCCCAAGACCCCTGCCGAGGCCCCTTCGCTTTTCGCTCATTGATTCATCCCTCCGATGGAATAGCCGGGTGCGGACCCGCCCAGGCTGTTGCAGTGTTTCAAGAATTCTAGCGTTCAGCGATTTCGGCAGCGGCTTCCATGTAGGACAGCGCGCCGCTCGATGAAGGATCATAGGTCATGACAGTCTGCTGGTAGCTCGGCGCTTCAGAGATGCGTACCGAGCGGGGAACCACAGCGCTCAGGACCTGTTGAGGGAAGTGTTGGCGGACCTCGGACGCAACCTGTGCCGCGAGGTTGGTTCGGCCGTCGTACATGGTCAGGAGAATCGTCGAAACCACCAGGTCAGCATTGAGGTGCTTCTGGATCATCTCGATGTTCTTCAGGAGCTGGCTCAAGCCCTCCAAGGCGTAGTACTCGCACTGGATGGGAATCAGGACTTCGCTGGCGGCGCAGAACGCATTGACAGTCAACAGACCCAGGCTCGGAGGGCAGTCGATAAAGATGAAGTCCAAACGTCCCTCACCGTTTTTCTCGCGCTCTTTGGAGTAGACATCTATGGCGCGGCGAAGCCTCTGTTCGCGGGCCACCAATGAAACCAACTCGATTTCCGCGCCTGCCAGGTGGATCGTCGCCGGGGCGCAGATGAGGTTGGGAATGTCAGGGCAAGGAGCCACTACATCTTTCAGCGGGAGGTCGTTGATCAGGACGTCGTAGATGCTGTCGACATCTGCGTGATGCTCAATGCCCAAGGCTGTAGATGCATTTCCCTGGGGATCAATGTCAATGACCAGAACGTTGAGTCCTGCAGACGCCAGTGCAGCGGCAATGTTGACGGTGGTGGTCGTCTTGCCAACGCCACCCTTCTGATTGGAGACCGTGAAAATCCGGGTCCGATCAGGTTTAGGGAGTTCGCGTCCAATCAGCCGCTCGCGCCGGCGCGTCTCGTTGGCCAGTTGGCGAGCTATAGGGCTCGAATCATCGATGGAGTCCATCACGTTGTGAACCTCATCCGTCAGCGTTTCACGTGAAACTGCAGCATTATCAACTGAATTCGTTCGCACAATGGCGGATTGAAGTGATGCCGAAGGTGTGGCCATGGCCCGCGCGGACCCCAAGGACATAAAGGGGGGGATCCGTTGCGTGGAGGTTTCGCTACTGCCCACTGGTCACACTCTCACTCTCATTCGGCGCTTGCTGCCGTTCTCTAGCCTAACTGCTCAGCCGCCGACACGCGGGAAACCGAGCGGCGACTAGCCCGTCTTTCCGGGCTTGTTGACGATGATCCTCACCACGGTGGTGGGTTCCTCCAAAAGCTCCTGTCCACAAACCACAACGGACGTTTCCACGCCGCCAAGTTTACGGATAACCTTCTTGGCCTTCTCAATTTCTTCGGCAGCGCTGCGGCCCTTGATTGCCACAACCTCCCCCTTGCCCTTCAGCAGGGGGATGGTCAGGCCAGCCAGGTTGGAAAGCGCAGAAACTGCGCGTGCCGTAACGACGTCTGCGTCCACCAATCCCACGGCCAGTTCAGCGCGGGTTCGCATAATGGTCACATTGTCCAGGCCAAGGTCGTCCACGACTTCCTGAAGCCAGATGACTCGACGCTCCAGAGGTTCAATCAAAGTCAATTCAAGGTCTGGGCGGGCAATTGCAAGGCACAGCCCAGGAAGTCCGGCACCGGACCCAACGTCTGCCACGTGGCTGTCCATGGCAATGGCTGACTCGATGACTGCACAGTTCAGGACGTGGCGGCTCCACAAGCGGGGGATCTCACGAGGACCAATCAGCCCACGTTCGGTTCCGGAGGTAGCCAAATGTTCTACATAGCGCTTGGCGAGATCCAAGCGCTCCCCAAAGATCTTCTCTGCTGCCTGCAGTTCAGTTGCGGTAATTTCAACCATGAGCTGCTAGTCAGCCGAGACCACGATGTGACGGCCGGCGCCCTCGCCCTCGGATTCAGAGACGAATCCGAGGTCAGCGACGGCGTCGTGAACGATCTTGCGCTCATAGGCGCTCATCGGCTCCAGGGCAACGGTCCCACCGGATTCCTTGACCTTGGCAACGGCGTCTTCGGCGATCTGCTGAAGTACGCCGGCACGTTCCTTGCGGTAACCGTTGATGTCCAACACCAAACGGGACCGGCTTTCAGTCGCGGAAAGGACGGACAGACGGGTCAGCTCCTGCAGGGCTTCGAGGACTTCACCGTCGCGACCTACAAGGCTATCCAGGGCAGCGGACTCTTCATCGGTTCCGATAGAGATGTAGGTACGACCGTTCCGGACCTCAATGTCAATGTCGCCATCAATGTCAGCGATATCAAGAAGTTCCTCGAGGTAGTCGGCAGCAATGTCGCCTTCCTCTTCCAGACGGCTGGCTGTCTTGGACAGCGACTCTTCCTGGGTGTCGTCCTGTTCCTCAGTCTCGGCGGCAGTTACATCTTCAGTGCTCTCAGCAGACATTACTTCTTCTTCCTGTTCTTACGTTGTGGCTGGACGCGCTGGGCCCTGATCTCGGCCGCAGCAGCAGCCGCGGCAGCCTCGGCGTCGTCGTCGTCCTTCTTCTTGCCACCCAGCAGCGGAGGCAGGCCCTTCGCGGCGCGGCGCTCTTCCAGTGCCTTCGCGGCGGGCGAGCCAGGTGTGGGCATGCGGCGGATAACGAAGAATTGCTGTCCCATGGTCCAGAGGTTGGTGGTGGTCCAGTAGATCAGGACACCGATGGGGAAGTTGATGCCACCGATACCGAATACGAGCGGCAGGATGTAGAGCATCATCTTCTGCTGCCGCATGAACGGGCTGGCCAGAGCTTCCTCGGACATGTTCTTGGCCATGATCTGCTTCTGCGTAATGAACTGCGAGGCAGTCATGGCGAGAATCATGATGATGGAAAGCGTCCAGACGGCAACTTCGCTACCAGGGGCGCCGCCGTGGAGCAATGATGCCGACAGCGGGGCGCCAAAGATGCTGGACTGATCGAACTGAACAACCTGATCGTGGCTCAGCGCACCAATGCCTTCACCAGCGTTCTTGGCAGTCGAAATACCAGACAGCACCTGGAACAGGGCGAAGAAGAACGGCATCTGGATCAGCATGGGCAAGCACGCGGAGAACGGGTTGGTGCCGTGCTTCTTGTACAGGGCCATCTGCTCCTGTGCCATGGCCTGGCGGGAGAGCTGATCGGTCTTGCCCTTGTACTTGGTCTGCAGCTTTTTCAAGTCAGGCTGAAGCAGCTGCATGCCCCGCTGGGCCTTGATCTGCTTGACGAACACAGGAATCAGGGCGGCACGAATCACCAGCACCAGGCCGATGATCGACAGCGTCCACGTCCAGCCATTGGCGGCTGGCAGGCCGATGAAGCTCAGTCCGTCGTGGAAGCCAACCATGATGATTGACACCAACCACTTGAACGGAAACATGATCGTTCCAAAGAAGTCCATACGATATCCCTATTCGTTAGGCCGCAGTGCGGCCTTCTTCATCAGCCTGAGCAGCCAGGAACTGGTCCGGGTTGTTCAGTACAACAATTGTGGGCGTCTGGCCTTGCGGCCAATGACGATGGCCGGCGGGGACATGGTCCACTCCGCCAGCATTCCAAGGATGGCATTTGGCGAGCCTCTTGGCTGCGAGCCAGCTACCCTTCATGGCGCCGTGCACCGTCACCGCTTCCAGGGCATACGCCGAGCAGGACGGAAAGAAACGGCAAACCTGGCCGTACAGGGGTGAAATGACCTTTCGGTACATCTTCAGCAGGAGAATCAGGATATTTCGGGGCAGGTCCCAGACGAACTTACCTACCACCACCCACAGGTTGCCGTGGGGAACCTTGCCGACGGGCTCGCTTAAACCAGCGGGGTCACCTGAGGAAGGAACGACGGCGGTGCTTATGTCATGCACGCGGTGTCCCTTCCCTTGTGGTGCCGTTGTGTTCTGGCGAAGCGCTGCGTGGAAGTGATCCACCCAGTCGCTTCGTCGTCACTGCCAATGCGGCGTTGTAATCCGAGAGCAGTTGCTCCCAGCTGGCAGATGCAGCTGCGGGCAGTGCCCGGACCACGACCGCCAGGCCCGTTCCATGCGTGTGCAAGGACAGTGCGCCTGCTTCTCTCAGTCTCCTCTTAACGAGGTTCCTGGTCACGGCGTTCCCGACGGCTTTGGAGACAATGAAGCCGATTCGACTCGGCTCCGCGGCCCCGATAGGGGCCGTATATAACACTAAGTTCCGGCGTCCATTGCGGACGCCGGAACGTACAGTTGTTGAAAAGTCGGTAGACGTCCGCAGACGGTTAGGGGTGGCTAGCACCGTCGAACCCGCAAAAAGACACTGACCGACAAGTCAGTTATTTACGCCGACAGTTCGACGCGGCCCTTGCCGCGACGTGCAGCCAGGATGGCGCGGCCGGCACGGGTGCGCATACGAAGGCGGAAGCCGTGCTTCTTGGCCCGACGGCGGTTATTCGGCTGAAAAGTCCGCTTGCTCACGTTAGTTACTCCAGTGGATCAAAGGTGCGCCCACCCGATCAAAAGGGGAAGAACTGGCCGACGCTAAGTTTTGTATGTGCCTGCCGCCGCTGCCTGCCGCACGATAAACGTACGTCGATGCAGCTGATCACAAAAGCGGACACAAAGGACTTCACAACGTTAGGGCAAAAAGGCACCCTCAGTCAAACCGGGAGCCATTCCTGCCGCTATCCACAGCTGTGTCAACGGACGCTTCACAGCCTGTGGATGAAGTGGCTCACAAGGCCCAAATCAGAACCACAACCGTGTAATTATCCACAAGCAACTTCCCAGCTATCTTCTAGCGATTCCATCCCCTAGAGTGGC
Organism: Arthrobacter sp. 1088; assembly: GCF_031455315.1. Lineage (NCBI taxonomy): Bacteria > Bacillati > Actinomycetota > Actinomycetes > Micrococcales > Micrococcaceae > Arthrobacter > Arthrobacter sp. 1088. The sequence goes on along the minus strand of NZ_JAVDSM010000011.1, from coordinate 129,805 downwards.
TCAGTAGCCCATTGTCCACCCGCTGTGCATAACTCTGTGGATTAACCCCGGAAACATCGCCAGTCGGAGACACTTTCGGCTGCCAGCAACGCCGGCAAGCAAGTATTTAGGAACTGATTGATGACAGTAGACGAAGCCAACCACGCCAATACTGTCGGAAGTTCCTGGCGCAGGGTGCTTAGCCTTCTGGAACAGGACGACCGGGTCACACCCCGCCAGCGCGGTTTCGTCATCCTCGCCCAGGCCCAAGGGCTCATCGGCTCCACGCTTCTGGTCGCCGTTCCCAACGAGCTCACCCGGGAAGTCCTGCAGACGCAGGTCAAGGACGCCCTTGACGACGCTCTCCGCAGCGTCTTTTCCGATGACATCCGTTGCGCGATCGACGTTGACACCGATCTGGTGCCCATTCACGAAGAGCCGGAACCCGCCGTCGAGCTTTCCACGATGCCGGACCTGGCCGCTGAGCCGAAGCCGCAGCCGACACCGCCCAGCACCTCACATGAATTCGGCCGGCTAAACCCGAAGTACATCTTCGACACCTTCGTGATCGGTTCCTCCAACCGCTTCGCCCACGCGGCCGCGGTTGCAGTAGCCGAGGCCCCGGCCAAGGCCTACAACCCGTTGTTCATCTATGGCGACTCGGGGCTCGGCAAGACGCACCTCCTTCACGCGATCGGCCACTATGCCCGTCGCCTCTACAGCGGAATCCGCGTACGGTATGTCAACTCCGAAGAGTTCACCAACGACTTCATCAACTCGATCCGCGATGACGAAGGCACCAGCTTCAAGACCACGTACCGAAACGTGGATGTGCTGCTGATCGACGACATCCAGTTCCTGGCGGGTAAAGACCGGACCCAGGAGGAGTTCTTCCACACGTTCAACGCCCTGCACAACGCCAACAAGCAGGTGGTCATTACCTCCGACCAGCCCCCCAAGATGTTGGCAGGCTTCGAGGACCGGATGACCTCCCGTTTCGAGTGGGGCCTGCTGACGGACATCCAGCCGCCGGAACTTGAAACCCGCATTGCCATCCTCCGCAAGAAGGGCCTCAGCGAAGGACTGTCCGCACCGGACGACGCCCTGGAGTACATCGCTTCCAAGATCTCCAGCAACATCCGGGAACTTGAAGGTGCCCTGATCCGCGTCACTGCCTTTGCGAGCCTGAACCGACAGCCGGTGGACGTGGCCCTCGCCGAGATGGTCCTCAAGGACCTCATCACGGACGACGGCGCCCAGGAGATCACGGCGAAGCAGATCCTGGACCAGACGGCTGACTATTTCAAGCTCAGCATGGAAGAGCTTTGCAGCAAGTCCCGTACCCGCACGCTTGTCACCGCCCGCCAGATCGCGATGTACCTCTGCCGCGAACTCACTGACATGTCCTTGCCGAAGATCGGACAGGAGCTCGGCGGACGAGACCACACCACGGTCATCCACGCCGATCGCAAGATCCGTGAGCTGATGGCCGAGCGTCGTGTGATTTACAACCAGGTCACGGAACTCACAAACCGCATCAAGCAACAGCAGCGGGACTCCTGAATCCACATCCGGCCGCGCACTACATACCTTATTAACAGGTGCGTGTGGATAACCCTGTGGATACTTAAGGGGACAAGCGCGGTTAATGGGCTTAAAACCCTTAAGGCATCTGTGGATCGTTAAAAACCGGGTTGGGAGTTGTCCCCATCCACACCCTGTTTAAAACCCAGTTAACGCACAATCCGTGAACAGGGCTTAACCCCGGAACCGCGCGGCCAGATCCAGTTATCCACAGTTTCCACAGCAGTTATTAACACTACGAATCCCAAAAAATTGAAATCCCTCAAATAACAATCTCGTTCTGCGCCACCCGGTCTGCCGCCGGCAGACCAATCAACCCCATCGATGGCCAGCCTCCGGCTATCCACATACGAGGGGTGAGTGCTGCCGGGGATGGGTTAATCGCGGATCTTCCGGCTAAGCTGTCAGCAGCGCTCCCATCCTTGGGTCTGTTTGTAGTTCGCTTGAGTGCGGACCATGCAGGTTCCGGTATCGGACAGCAAAGGTTTGGCGGGTTCCAGGCAGGGATCCGCAGCTACTACTTGGCAGCAGCAATGAAAGGCGGCACCCTTCCGTGAAGTTCAGAGTCGACCGCGACGTCCTGGCAGAAGCCGTTACGTGGACCGCGCGGTCGTTGTCTCCGCGGCCGCCCGTACCTGTGCTTTCCGGCCTCCTCCTCAAAGCCGAGGCAGGAACGGTAAGCCTTTCGAGCTTCGACTACGAAACATCAGCCCGCCTTGAGATCCCGGCGGATATCACCACGGAGGGCACCATTCTGGTGTCCGGCCGTCTCCTGGCAGACATTTGCCGCAGCCTGCCCTCAGCTCCCGTGGAAGTTGAAACCGACGGGAGCAAAGTCACCCTCACCTGCCGGCGCAGCAGTTTCCACCTGGCTACGATGCCTGAGGCGGAGTACCCGGCTCTTCCGGCGTTGCCAGCCATCAGCGGCACTTTGCCAGGTGACGCCTTCGCACAGGCAGTTTCCCAGGTGATCATCGCTGCCAGCAAGGACGACACCCTGCCGATCCTCACCGGCGTGCGCATGGAAATCGAGGATGACATGATCACTCTCCTCGCTACGGACCGCTACCGCCTCGCCATGCGCGAAGTCCCGTGGAAACCTGTAACTCCGGGCATTTCCACCAGCGCGCTGGTCAAGTCCAAGACGCTGAACGAGGTGGCAAAGACCCTCGGCGGCAGTGGCGACATCAACCTTGCCCTCGCTGACGACGACAGCCGACTGATCGGCTTCGAAAGTGGAGGCCGAACCACCACGTCCCTGCTCGTGGATGGCGACTACCCCAAAATCCGCTCGCTCTTCCCGGACTCCACACCCATCCACGCAACGGTCCAAACACAGGAACTCGTTGAAGCGGTTCGTCGTGTGTCGCTTGTGGCAGAACGCAACACACCGGTCCGCCTGGCCTTCAGCCAGGGTCTGCTGAACCTCGACGCCGGTACGGGCGAAGATGCGCAGGCGTCCGAAGAACTGGAAGCCCAGCTCTCCGGCGAGGACATCACGGTCGCCTTCAATCCGCACTACCTCGTTGAAGGCTTGAGCGTCATCGAGACGAAGTACGTTCGGTTCTCCTTCACCACCGCCCCCAAACCAGCCATGATCACGGCCCAGGCTGAGGCTGATGGCGAAGACCAGGATGACTACCGCTACCTCGTGATGCCGGTTCGCCTTCCAAACTAGCGATCCGCCACCTATCCACTAGCGCAGAAAAGAGTTCACCCCGTGCACATCGGACTGATCGGCCTTGGAAAAATGGGTTTCAACATGCGGGAACGCATGCGGAACGGTGGCATCGAAGTAACTGGATTCGACCGTAACCCCGACGTGACAGACGTCGCTTCCGTGGACGACCTGATCGCTGCATTGCCCTCTCCGAAGCTCGTTTGGGTCATGGTTCCGTCAGGCGACATCACCGATGCCGTGATCACCGAACTCGGCGAAAAGCTCAGCCCGGGCGACTTAGTCATCGACGGCGGCAACTCACGTTTCACTGAGGACCAGAAACACGCTGCTGCACTCGCTGAAAAAGGCATCCGCTTCGCGGACTGCGGGGTTTCGGGCGGTGTTTGGGGCCTGCAGAACGGTTACGGGCTCATGGCTGGCGGCGCTGAGGAAGACATCGAACTGGCCATGCCGGTCTTCGATGCCCTCCGCCCTGAAGGCGAACGAGCCGACAGCTTCGTCCACGTAGGCGGGGTTGGAGCCGGCCACTACGCCAAGATGGTTCACAACGGCATCGAGTACGGGCTCATGCAAGCCTATGCCGAGGGTTATGAATTGCTGGCGGCCAAGGACATCGTGAAGGATCTTCCAGGAACCTTCCGGGCCTGGCAAAAAGGAACCGTCGTGCGCTCCTGGCTTCTGGATCTCATGGTCAAAGCACTCGACGAGGATCCGGGACTGGCCTCGATCGATGACTACGTGGAAGACTCCGGCGAAGGCCGTTGGACTGTGGAAGAGGCAATTGCCAACGCTGTTCCGGCACCGGCCATCACAGCGGCCCTCTTTGCCCGGTTCTCTTCCCGGGAAGACAACTCACCGGCCATGAAGATGGTTTCAGCGTTGCGCCACCAGTTTGGCGGACACGCCACACGTCCGGCCAACTAGGCCGCAGGAGTCCAGCAGACGGCGTGTATCTTGAACATCTTTCGCTGACCGATTTCCGCAGCTACTCACAGGTTGACCTGAAGCTCGGCCCCGGGGTTACTGTCCTGGTGGGCTCGAACGGGATCGGTAAGACCAACCTCATGGAAGCCATCGGATATTTGGCAACCCTGAGCTCGCACCGTGTCAGTACGGATGCCCCACTCCTTCGCTTCGGCGCCGAACGCGCAATGATCAGGGCAAAGTTGGTGCGCGGCGAGCAGTCCACGGTTATCGAGGTGGAAATTAATGCAGGCCGGGCAAACCGCGGCCGGATAAATCGCGGAAACCCGGTGCGTGCCAGGGACATTTTGGGCATCTGCCAGACAGTCCTCTTTGCGCCTGAGGACTTGGCGCTGGTCAAGGGCGATCCCTCCAACCGCAGACGCTTCCTTGACGAGCTCCTGGTTAGCCTGATTCCGCGCCACGCGGCCACCCGCAGCGACTACGACAGAGTGTTGAAGCAACGCAACGCCCTGCTGAAATCGGCCCGGACGGGCAAATTTACTGCAGGCCATGAGGCCACGCTGGATGTTTGGGACCAGCATATGGCCCGGGCCGGTGCAGAACTCCTGCATGCGCGGCTGGAACTTGTGGAACGGCTCCGCCCGCACCTGAACAGTGCCTACACGCAGCTCACTGACGGTTCCAAAGACGCCGGCGCGGTGTACCGCTCAACCATCCAGGGCGTACTGGACGACGACGGCGGGCCGGCCGATCGCCCAACGGAACCTTCGGCGTCGGGCGAGGACCTCAGGCTGTTGTCGGTTGACGAACTCACTGAGCGCTACGTCCAGGCTTTCGCCGCCTCCCGCAAGAAGGAACTGGAGCGGGGCATCTCCCTGGTGGGCCCGCACCGGGACGAATTGGAGCTCGTGCTTGGGCAAGCACCGGCCAAGGGCTACGCTTCACACGGTGAAACGTGGTCCATGTGCTTGTCGCTGCGCCTCGCTTCCTACTACGTCATGCTGGATGATGCGCGTACCGGCGGTACCGCGCCGATCCTCATTCTTGACGATGTCTTTGCAGAACTCGATGTCCAGCGCCGGCGTAAACTGGCAGCAATAGTGGCCGGTGCCGAACAGGTACTCGTCACGGCCGCCGTCATCGCCGATATTCCCGAGGAGCTGGCCGGGCGGCGTATAACCGTTGTTCCGGGAGGCATCGATGGCGAAGGATAGCCCCGACGGACTTCAACCCGGCCGCGATCCGGACGAAATCGATGCTGCCCAAGCCGCGCTGAACCGGATGCGGGAGGCCGCAGCGGCCCGAGGCGAAGTCAGGCAGCGGGCTCCCCGCCCCGGATCCGCGCCTAAACGCAAGGGCCTTCGCGACACCAGGGGTTTTACCCAGTTTCATGGGACCGGACGTGACCCGTTGGGCCTGGGGAAGGTCGTTGGCCGGTTGGTGGCAGAACGTGGTTGGACGTCGCCCGTGGCCGTTGGCTCGGTCATGGCCGAGTGGGAAACGTTGGTGGGCGCGGACATTTCTGCGCACTGCACGCCGGAGAGCTTTACTGACACCACACTTCATGTCCGTTGCGACTCCACGGCATGGGCAACCCAATTGCGATTGCTCAGTACAAGCCTGCTGGAGATGTTCCGGAATGAACTGGGGGAAGGCGTGGTGACCAGCATCCACGTGCTCGGTCCGTCTGCGCCAAGTTGGCGCAAAGGTGGGCGCAGCGTCAACGGTCGGGGACCCCGGGACACGTACGGCTAAACGGCGTGCAGGGCGTTTCAACGCCCCCGAGTCGTATAGGCCCCCATCAGGACCACCGTAGGGCCGTTTCAGATAGGGCCAGTGGCCTCCCATAGGCACATTCAGCTCTCGGCTGCCCCCGTATTTGCAAGGATTCCGGCATTTCCACGATAGAATTGGCGTAGATCACTGAGCGCCGGTGAAACGTCGTCGGGGTCCTGGAAACACTTTCGTGGGTTCCAGGGCCCTCTTCGTCGGAGTAATCGGCGCAATCAGTCACGTGCTCGTTGAAGGCCTCGGTTTGCCGCAGCCTTCAAGGGGAACGGCCGTCATCGAATACAGAGGAGTCGAAAGCGCCTGTGGCTAACGACAATGCAGAGACCTTGGCAGTAGAGCCCGAAGAGGACACTGTTCCTAAGCCTGACACGCCCGCGGAAACCCCCAGGGAGTATGGTGCCAGCGACATCACTGTCCTGGAGGGCCTTGAAGCGGTACGCAAGCGTCCCGGTATGTACATCGGTTCCACCGGTCCGCGCGGTTTGCACCACTTGGTCTATGAAGTGGTGGATAACTCTGTCGATGAAGCTCTGGCCGGATTCTGCACGCACATTGAAGTTACGCTCCGCGCAGACGGCGGTGTCCAGGTTGTTGACGACGGCCGTGGCATCCCTGTTGACATCCACCCCACCGAGGGCAAGCCCACCGTCGAAGTCGTGATGACCATCCTGCACGCCGGCGGTAAGTTTGGCGGCGGCGGTTACGCGGTTTCCGGTGGTCTTCACGGCGTGGGTATCTCTGTGGTGAACGCATTGTCCCGCCGGGTGAACACGGAAGTTCGTCGCCAGGGCCACGTCTGGCGCATGTCATTCGCAGACGGCGGCAAGCCCCAGGGCGAACTCGTCAAGGGAGAAGAGACGGACCAAACAGGGACGTCACAGACGTTCTACCCTGATGGCACCATCTTCGAGAGCACCGAATTCGACTTCGAGACGCTCCGTGCGCGCTTCCAGCAGATGGCCTTCCTCAACAAGGGCCTGCGGATCACCCTGACCGACGAACGTCCCGTGGCCCGGGAAGGTGAGGACGATCTGGATCTCGACGCCGTCGCCACCGAAGGTGAAGTTGCCGCCGAGCACCGCACAGTGGTCTACCAGTACCCGGACGGCTTGTTGGACTACGTCAAGCATCTGAACTCGAGCAAGAAGGTGGAGATCGTCCACGAGGACGTCATCGCGTTCGAAACCGAAGACACTGAGCGCCACATCGCCGTCGAGGTCGCAATGCAGTGGACAACCGCGTACTCCGAAAGTGTCCACACATACGCGAACACCATCAACACCCACGAGGGCGGAACCCACGAAGAAGGTTTCCGCGCTGCGATGACCTCGCTGATCAACCGTTACGCGCGGGAGAAAAGCATCATCAAGGAAAAGGAAGACAACCTTACCGGTGATGACATCCGTGAGGGTCTGACGGCCGTCATCTCGGTAAAGCTTTCCGAGCCCCAGTTTGAAGGCCAGACCAAGACCAAACTGGGCAACTCAGAGGTCAAGGGCTTCGTCCAGCGCGTTGTCACGGACCAGTTGGGCGACTGGTTGGAGCGCAACCCCGGTCCTGCCCGTGACGTCATCCGGAAGGCCATTTCCGCTGCGCAGGCACGTATGGCTGCCCGCAAGGCGCGCGATAATGCCCGCCGCAAGAGCCCGCTGGAATCCTTCGGCATGCCGGGCAAGTTGTCCGACTGCTCTTCCAAGGATCCTTCGCGTTGCGAGGTCTACCTGGTGGAGGGTGACTCCGCAGGTGGCTCGGCCAAGCGGGGACGCAACCCCGAGACTCAAGCCATCCTGCCGTTGCGGGGCAAGATCCTTAACGTGGAACGTGCTCGCCTGGACAAGGCACTCGGCAACGCCGAAGTCCAGTCCATGATTACAGCGTTCGGCACCGGCATTGGCGAAGATTTCGATATCGCCAAGCTGCGCTATCACAAGATCGTCCTGATGGCAGACGCCGATGTTGACGGCCAGCACATCACCACGCTGTTGATGACGCTCTTGTTCCGCTACATGCGCCCGCTGATTGAGAACGGGTACGTCTACCTTGCGCAGCCGCCGCTGTACCGCATCAAGTGGTCCAACGCCGCCCACGACTACGTCTTTAGTGATCGCGAACGGGACGACACCATCCGCAAGGGGGCGGCCATGAACAAGCGCCTTCCCAAGGACAACGGAATCCAGCGTTACAAGGGTCTTGGTGAAATGGACTACACCGAGTTGTGGGACACCACCATGGACCCGGACCGCCGCACTCTTTTGCAGGTCACCATGGACGATGCCCTGGCTGCCGATCAGACCTTCTCGGTACTGATGGGCGAGGACGTCGAATCGCGCCGTAACTTCATCCAGCAGAACGCCAAGGACGTCAGGTTCCTGGATATCTAGTGCCTTACAAGGCGTAGATATTCCAGAGCTGACATATACCTGAAACGGAAAACTTAGACTATGAGTGACGAAACTCCCGAAGTCCCGGCGGAACCCACCGTCGACGACCTCATCCTTGAAGGCGATGTGCTGACTGACCGCGTCGAGCAGGTGGACCTGCAGACTGAAATGCAGCGCTCCTACTTGGACTACGCCATGGCCGTTATCGTTGGGCGCGCGCTCCCGGACGTCCGCGACGGCCTCAAGCCGGTGCACCGCCGCGTTCTGTACGCGATGTTCGACGGCGGCTACCGTCCTGACCGTTCTTTCAACAAGTGCGCCCGTGTTGTGGGTGACGTCATGGGTACCTATCACCCTCACGGTGATATGGCTATCTACGACGCCCTGGTCCGCTTGATCCAGGACTGGACCATGCGTTACCCGCTGGCCCTGGGCCAGGGCAACTTCGGTTCCCCCGGCAACGACGGCGCTGCTGCTCCCCGTTATACCGAAACCAAGATGGCCCAACTGGCCATGGAAATGGTCCGCGACATCGACGAAGAAACCGTCGACTTCCAGGACAACTACGACGGCAAGAACCAGGAACCCACCATCCTGCCGGCGCGTTTCCCGAACCTGCTGGTGAATGGTTCCTCCGGTATCGCGGTGGGTATGGCCACCAACATTCCGCCGCACAACCTGCGCGAGGTTGCCGAAGGCGTGCAGTGGGCCCTCGACAACCCCACCGCTTCACGGGAGGAACTCCTTGAGGCGCTCCTGCAGCGGATCAAGGGACCGGACTTTCCCACGGGTGCCACCATCCTCGGTCACAAGGGCATCGAAGACGCCTACCGCACTGGCCGTGGCTCCATCACAATGCGCGCAGTGGTCAACGTGGAAGAACTCCAGGGGCGCACCTGCCTGGTGGTCACCGAACTGCCTTACCAGGCCAACCCGGACAACCTGGCCATCAAGATCGCCGAACTGGTCAAGGACGGCAAGATCCAGGGCATCGCGGACCTCCGCGATGAAACCTCGGGCCGCACCGGTCAGCGCCTCGTGATCGTGCTGAAGCGCGATGCTGTGGCCAAGGTCGTCCTGAACAACCTGTACAAGCACACGCAGCTTCAGGACAACTTCTCAGCGAACATGCTGGCAATCGTCGACGGCGTTCCCCGCACCTTGAGCCTGGACGCCTTTATCCGGCACTGGGTGACACACCAGATGGACGTTATCGCCCGCCGGACGCGTTACCGCTTGCGCAAGGCTGAGGAAGAAGCACACATCCTGCGTGCACTCCTTAAGGCGCTGGACATGCTTGATGAGGTTATCGCCCTCATTCGCGCGTCCAACACCACAGAGGCAGCCCGCGAGGGACTCATGGAGCTCCTGGAGATCGATGAACTCCAGGCCCGCGCAATCCTCGATATGCAGCTGCGCCGTTTGGCCGCCTTGGAACGCCAGAAGATCCAGGACCGTCACTCCGAACTCGAAGCCATGATCGAGGAGTACAACGCGATTTTGGCTTCGGAAGAGCGTCAACGCCAGATTATCAGCGAGGAACTTGCTGAGATTGTTGCAAAGCACGGCGATGATCGCCGGACGCACATTCTCATGGGCTTCGACGGGGACATGTCCATGGAGGACCTGATCCCTGAAGAGGAAATGGTCGTCACCATTACCCGTGGTGGTTACGTCAAGCGCACACGCAGTGACAACTACCGCTCGCAGCAGCGCGGCGGTAAGGGCATCAAGGGTGCCCAGTTGCGCGGCGACGACGTCGTGGAGCACTTCTTTGTGACCACCACGCACCACTGGCTGTTGTTCTTCACCAACCTGGGCCGGGTTTACCGTGCCAAGGCCTACGAACTGGCAGAAGCGGGACGCGACGCCAAGGGACAGCATGTAGCAAATCTGCTGGCATTCCAGCCCGATGAGCACATCGCACAGGTCCTGGATCTTCGCGATTACCAGCAAGCTCCCTACCTGGTGCTTGCAACAAAGAACGGTTTGGTCAAGAAGACCAGGCTTGAGGACTACGACACCAACCGCACCGCCGGTGTCATCGCCATCAACCTGCGCGACGGTGACGAACTCGTCTCCGCACAGCTGGTCAGTGAAACTGATGACCTCCTGCTGGTGTCGCGCAAGGGCCAGTCCATCCGCTTCACCGCCACGGACGATGCCCTACGTCCGATGGGCCGGGCAACGTCAGGTGTGACGGGTATGAAGTTCCGTGAAGATGACGAACTGTTGGCCGCTGATGTGGTCCAGGACGGCTCCTTCGTCTTCATCGTGACCGAGGGCGGCTATGCGAAGCGCACCGCCGTGGATGAGTACCGTCTGCAGGGCCGCGGCGGCCTTGGGATCAAGGTTGCCAAGCTCGCGGAGGATCGCGGTGACCTTGTGGGCGCTTTGATTGTGCAGGAAGAAGACGAAGTCCTGGTGGTCATGGAGGGCGGCAAGGTGGTCCGCTCTGCCGTGAGTGGCGTCCCGGCAAAGGGCCGTGACACCATGGGCGTCATCTTTGCCAAGCCCGACAAGAACGACCGCATTATTGAGGTCGCCCGCAACAGCGAACGCGGTTTGGAAGGCGAAGAGTCCGAGGACGGACAGGACGATGACGTAACGTTGGCTGCAGAAGACGGAGCCATTGAGGCGACCGTCACGTCAGAAACGGAAAACGACGTGGACCCGGATACAGAATCGGGCGCGGAGCTGAACGAAGACAACACCGGAGGTAACGAGTGAGTAATTCCGACTCATATCCCAAGCCGAGCACAGGTGTCCCCGGCGGACTCCGGCAGCCCTCGGGCAGCACGCAGGCAGGAGCGCCTGCAAGGCCCCAGCAACGCCCGGGAGCCGGCTCTGCCGGTGCCGGAGCTGCCGGAGCCCGGCCGGCAACTGCCACCAACTCGGCCCAGCGACCAGCAGGAGCTCCTGGACAACGCCCCGCTTCAGCCGGGCAGCGTCCCGCCGGAGTTCCCGGCCAGCGGCCCGCGCAGCCGGGGCAGCGTCCGGCTGGTGCTCCCGGTCAACGCCCTGCCCAGGGCGGCCCGGGACTTGTGAAGCCAGCCCCCAAGGCCAAGGTGCGTCGTGCGCGCCTGCTTGTCAGCAAGGTTGACCCGTGGTCGGTGTTGAAGATGGCGTTCCTGCTGTCCGTGGCACTGGGCATCGTCACCGTTGTCGCCGCGATCGTGCTGTGGACTGTGTTGGATCTCACAGGCATCTTCAACCAGGTGGACAGCCTGCTTGGAACGTTGGCCGGATCCGAAGGCAGTGGTTTCGAGCTGAAGAAAATCGCTTCACTTGGCCAGGTGGCTTCCTTTGCCACGATTATTGCCGTGGTGAATGTGGTTCTGCTGACCGCCCTGTCGATGCTCTCTGCCGTGCTCTATAACATTTCGGCAACGTTGGTTGGCGGCATCGGCGTCACCCTGACGGACGACTAGCAAAAAGCCGCGGATTTACGCCGAAAACGGTGGGATTCAGCGGCCGGAATGCCTCGATTTGAGATCGGGCCGGGATGTGCTGTACAGTCATATCTCGGCCCGATGAGGCATCGGGGCGTATAGCTCAGGCGGTTAGAGCGCTTCGCTGATAACGAAGAGGTCCCAGGTTCAAGTCCTGGTACGCCCACGGAACCTAACAGGTTCAGGTAACACTGAACCGGAATGAGGTGCTTGTGAAGAAGTTGCTGGTGGTAGTTGCAGCGGCGGTCGCAGGCGTCCTGGTCTATAAAAAGGCGCAGGAATCCGAAGCTCGGAAGGATCTCTGGAGCAAGTCAACCGACAAGGTCGACTAGCCACGGAGCCCGGTCTGGAACTGGCAAAAGCCGGTCCTGACATGGGGTATGATTGACGGGTTGCTTCTTATGGGGGCATGGCGCAATTGGTAGCGCACCTGCTTTGCAAGCAGGGGGTTCGGGGTTCGAGTCCCCGTGCCTCCACCATAAGAAAAGTCCCGGTCAGAAATGACCGGGACTTTTGCGTTTAACCCAGTTTGGCTTGAGCAACTCAGTTGACTGCGCAACCCAGTGGCCGCTAACCCTCAGTTGGCCTGGGCCACGGTGTTAAGGGCCCGCTCCAGGAATGCCTTCAGTTCACCATCCCCCAGCACTGGAGTCACCACCCCGAGCTCCAGTGTCGGCTGGGTCTTGGCTTCCGCCGCTGCCAACGCAGCCTGGACATTGCGGCGGGCTTCAGCCACGGCAGGGGAATCCCCTCGCTTGGCAGCCTCGAGCATGATCAGGGCCTCCTCCACACCCCGTCCGTAATTGGCTGCTGCCTTTGCCCAATGGCTGGCGTCCTCCGCGAAGCCTGGCACCGCCATCCTCGGCAACAATTCCGGTAGCTTCTGGAGCAGCTCGGCCCGCGCCTTCAGACCGCCCGAAGGTGACCTGCCGGCGTCGTAATCCGACCAGAACTGCTCCATGTCCCGCCGGAGCTCCGGAGCAGACGGAGTGAGCTTGTCGTCCTGCCAGTCTTGGTTGAGGTCCACGAAAGCCCTTACGGCTGCGCGGACCTCCGGATCCGGGCCCGAGACCTGTTGCAGGGCTGAGTCCATCGACTTGCCGGACTTGTACGCTGGTGCATTCCATGAGAGGTCGGCGTAGTTGAAGATGGCGGGGTGAGACAGATAAGGCTCAATCATTGGATTGGTTACGATTCCGCGGACTGATTTGTACAGGTCCGGGTCCCGCCCGACGACCGGGGCCATGAAGAGGTGGTCTTGGGAAAAGTCGTTCACGGGGTAGTTATCCCAAATGACAAGGTCCCGTGGAGAACCCGGGGTCCCGTATGTCAGCCTGGCGGTTTCGGCTGAGTTGGCGCTGATCCTGTGGGAGACCACATCTTCACCGGTCCACTGGACAACGATCCCGGGGTTCAGGGACCGGCCAAGTTCCCGCTTGTAAGGATTGCTCCCGGAACCGCTGTAGAAGGTGGGAACCGTTTGCAGGGGTTCGATGTCCGGCTTTGTCGAAATGAACCGGTCATTGACGTCATTGAGGAATGAAGCCTGTGCTTTGGCCAGGTTGGCTTGACCTGCACCAAATTCCTTGAGGTCCTCTGCGCACTGGACTTTGGTGGCAATGTCATCAAGCGGAATCACGAACGAACGGACACCGATCGAATACAAGGATTCAAGCTTGGCCACTGCAAAGTTGAGATCCGCCTCGGCGGAATAGCAACTATCGATGCCCGGGGACAGCGCGTAAGTAAAGCGGATGTGGTTGGCAGTGGCGGTATCCACCAGCTCCCGTAGTTGCTTGAGGTCCTCGTCCGAGTACAGTGCCCGCCACTTCTCCCGCAGCAATGGATCATCCTTTGGGGAATAGATGTAGGTATTCATTTTTTGGCGTCCCGCAAATTTGAGGACATCCAGACGGGCCTGATGGGACCATGGGGTGCCGTAAAACCCTTCGATGACGCCACGGGTTTCCATCAGCGGCCAATCACTGACCCGGGCCGCCGACATGGCCCCATCCTTAAGCAACTGGCGCGCGGTTTGCACGGCATGGAAGACGCCGTCGGCGTCCGTTCCGGCGAGTACCGCCGTCGGAATCCCTGAAGTTTTTCCAGTGGCTATGGCGTAGCCTTCAGCTCGGCCGACTGCGTTCTGGATGTCCGCCGCGCTTTCCTTTCCCAGCTCTTTGAGTACCGGGCTTACTGTGGGATCTGCTGCGGTGCCAAGGAAGACGGCCGAAGTGCCGGCCGCTGGGCTGTCCAGGGCTGTCACGGCTTCTGCGGTACCCCCGGCTCCTGTCACCAGGTCTTGGAGGGCAGCGATGGACGCTTGGTCTGTGCCGGGGGAAGCCACAAGGTAAACGTGGCCGTTCAGAGGGATGGGATCTCCCCCTCCGGCCTGGAGATGTTGTGGGACGGGGAAGATACTTGGGATTTCGGTCTTGCCCGTACCTTGGCCACCGGACCGTTCCCGGGAAACCACCAACCAGCCCGTAACGACCAGGGCGACAGCCAGGGCCGCAACTGCGATCAGCAGCAGTACTGATCGTCTCCGTCTGGCTCCACGGACGGGCGTTGAGTTCAATCAGGTGTCCCCTTGGGAAAGCCGTCGCCGACTGTCTGGAATGTTGAATCAAGACAACCACACTGTCCGCGCCGCACATAGAGGGCGGGACGGGTGCCGCACCAAACTAAGGTTGATCCGTGAACCTTCTCATTTCAGCGCTGGGAGTCCTTGGCGTGGCTTCGTCAGGACCATTGATCGCCGGCACCTTGGGTGCCACGTCAGTGACGGCGTTGGCGATCGCCTTCTGGCGGAACGCGATCGGAGCAGTCGTGATGGCGGCGCCGGTGGCCATCCGGGAGCCCAAACAGTTTGGGAAGATCAACCGCCGCGAGTTTGGCTGGTGCACGGTTGCCGCCGTCGCCCTGGCCTTTCACTTCGCTTGCTTCATCACGGCACTGCAGCTGACCTCGGTAGCTGCAGCCACTGCCTTGGTCTGCCTCCAGTCAGCATGGATCGCGGTCTTCCAGTTGTTCAGGGGCGCCCGCCATCGCTGGCCGGTCCTGGTGGGCTTGGGGATAGCCTTTGGCGGAGTCGTGGCCATTACCGGATTCGATATGGGCTCTTCACCGCAGGCCCTGCTGGGCGACGTCCTGGCGCTGGCTGGCGGAGCTTTGGCCGGCCTGTACACCCTGGCTGGCGGCAAAGCCCGCCAGTCCATGGGAACGGGCACGTACACCACGCTCTGCTATGGAATGTGTGCCGCGATTGTTGCTGTGCTGGCTTTGCTCAGTGGCCAACCGTTGGCAGGGTTCGACGCCGGAGGTTGGCTTGGGATTCTCGCCATCACCGTTTGTGCACAGTTGGTAGGACACACTGCGTTCAACCACCTGCTGGCCACAATGAGCCCCTTGCTGGTTTCCATGATCATCCTGTTGGAAATTCCCGGGGCAGCGATCCTTGCGGCCATCTTCCTGAACGAAACACTGCCCGCCGGGACATACGCCGGCCTTGCGCTGATTCTCATTGGACTTGCGGTGGTGGTCGCCGGCCAACGGCGCGACAAAGGCGAAGCAGACCGGCGGGAGGCCGAGCTGGGAACTGACTGAGCTTCCGCCGTCGGGCTTCTACTGCCCTGCGTGCTGTTGCCGGGCAGGAAGTGGCCGGGCAGGAAGTTGTTGGACTGGGGGCCTTAGAGGCTGCTGCGTCTAATGCCCTGCGCCGCGTTGGCCGTATGAATGGCCCGCAGGAGCTTGGCGGGGAAGTAGACCGAAAAGAAGACCACCATGGGCGCTTTCAGGGCCATCTTCTTGACGTTGTGCGCCTTGTACGTCCGGTCGAAGCGCGTGACGTAATAGCGGTAGTCCCGCGGAGAGTCCTCAAGGCGTCGGGCCGACATGCCGGACACCATTTGCGGGCAATACCGGACATGGAGATCGTGCTCGGCGAGGTGCAGTGAGAGGTCGATGTCCTCGTGCATCTCATCCTTTTCATCCAGGCATGTTTCGTCCCGGATGGTTTCCCATGCGGTACGCCGAAGGGCCATGTTGGAACCGAACAGGAAGTGGTACTGGTGCTTGGCAAGGCGCAGCATCAGCTGGCGCATTTTGTCATCCGCTTTGAGCCCGAACCGGCGCATTGGCATGTCGTAATAGACCACGGGTCCGGTAGCCGCCTGGACGGACTGGTCCATGAAGGCCTTCTGGACTTGCTCAACCCAGTCAGGCTCCAGGACGGAATCGGCGTCGATGCGCCCTACGATTTCCCCGTTGGCGCTGTTGAGCCCAAAGTTGCGGGTGGGAATGAGTCCCTGCGTGGCGTCCTGCCGTAAAAGGATAATGGGGCTTTCCGGGTATTCCTGCTGCATCTGGCGCACTATCCTGGGGGTGCGGTCGGTGGAGAGATTGTCCACCACGATGATTTCTTCAGCAGGAACAGACTGGTAGATGGCCGCGATGAGGCACTGGCGAATGACGCTTTCCTCGTTATACGCCGGGATGACGATTGAAACCCCCGGAGGCACCGGGACTTCCTTGAGGGCACCCGCAACGGGTCTATCGGCTGACATCACTTCAAATCTAACACCCGGCAGAGCGTCCCCAGCGGACTGTTGGGTTACAAGCTGGCAAACACTGAAGGGATCCCGGGCTGGCCGGGATCCCTTCAGTGTTTGTATCAATGGCGGCCTCTATGAACCAGGCCAATCAGAACCCTAGAGCTGGGAGTCCTTGGACGTGGACGTTGTGTCGTCGTCCTTGTGGCCGCTTGCCGCAATGTTCCTGGTAGCGGTTTTGGCATCCGTAGCGACGTTGGACGTGGAATCCTTGCCCTTCTCGAACGCATCCTTGGTTGCCTGCTCCACTTCGGCAGCCGCTTCCTCGGGCGTAATGTCAGAAGTTTTGGATTCGGCCGGCACGGTTGCCGTCGCCGTAGCTGATGCTGCAGTGTCTGCGGGAGCCGGGGCCGGCGTTGGCGCAGGGGTTGGATTGACCGGGGCCGGCGTCTTCCAAGGATCCTCCACAGGCTTGGAGGCCTTCCACGCAGCAACACCGGCAGCAACCGCGGCTGCGATAACTGTGACAACCAGCCATCCGCGTTTCTTCGGCTTCTGCTGGACAGCCAACTGCTGGGAAACAGCCTTGCTGGTCTGGTCCGCCACTGCCTTGATCTGCTTGCCGGTGGCCTGAGCTTGCTCCTGCACGCTGTGGACCACACCCGAGTCCACCAGTTTCTGCGCAACGGCATCCACTTGGGCGGGCGCGTTCTCAAGTACGTGATGGACAACTACGGAAGCCTGGCCCAGCTGCTCGGACAGCTTGGGCAGGTACTCCTCAACTACCTTGTCCCGGGCGAGTCCAAGGGCCGGAGTTGCCTTATTAAGGGTCTCCTGGATCTTGGGCGTGGCGTCCTCCACAGCGTCATGGATCTTCGGCGCGAGGTGCGCCAGTCCATCCTGAAGCCGTGGCGTAACTGTTGCCACGCCGTCGGCGAGGTTGTGCGCCGCCGACTTCAGTCCCTCCTGAATCTTGGGGGAAGCGGTATCAATGCCGTGCTGAATACGGGGAACAGCCCAATTGACGGCTGCTTCCACACGGGGCGCCGCCCAGTCGCGGGCGTTATCCACACCAGCCGCAACGGAGTGTTCAAGGTCGCGGGCAATACGGTCTGATTTCTTCACAACTACCTCCCGATACACATGCTCGTTTGAAGCTAGCCTACGTGCCTTGAGGAACAGCGGCTATTCATCTGCAGGATTCTTCCCGGATTTCACCCAGCGCGGAACCGGCTTTACAGCCATGCCCCCGTTGACCCTGCATGAAAGAATGGGGCCATGACCATCGCAACCGCAAAAGCAACGATCCACACGAGCCTCGGCGACATCAAGGTTGACCTCTTCGGCAACCACGCCCCCAAGACGGTCGCCAACTTCATTGGCCTCGCTACGGGCGAAAAGTCCTGGACACACCCGGAAACCGGCGAAGACAAGACCGGCACGCCCCTTTACGACGGCACCATCTTCCACCGCATCATCAAGGACTTCATGATCCAGGGTGGCGATCCCCTGGGCCGCGGCGTTGGCGGACCGGGCTACAAGTTCGACGACGAAATCCACCCCGAGCTGACCTTCAACGCCCCCTACAAACTGGCCATGGCCAACGCTGGTATCCAGATGGGCAAGGGCACCAACGGGTCACAGTTCTTCATCACTACGGTCAACACCGACTGGCTGTTCGGCAAGCACAGCATCTTCGGTGAAGTAGCTGACGAGGAATCCCGCAAGGTTGTTGACGCCATTGAGGGCGTCCGCACCGGCATGGGCGACCGCCCCGTTGAGGACGTCGTCATCAACAGCATCGACATCGAACAGCTCTAGCCTGCATTCATGAGCTACGGAATCCCGTCGGCAGAGCCGTCCGCCACCATCCCGGTGTGCCCACGGCACCCGGACAGGCCCTCCTACGTGCGCTGCCAGCGCTGCGGGCGCCCCGCATGCCCCGAGTGCCAGCGGGCGGCCGCCGTCGGGTTCCAATGTGTTGATTGCGTCAACGAACAAAAACGTACGACGCCGAGCTACCGCTCTCCCTATGGCGGTGCCTTGGCAACCGGCCGGCCCTTGGTGACGTTTACGATCATCGGGTTGTGCGTGCTGGTTTACGTCCTTCAATGGATTGTTCCCGGCGACGCCGTATTCCAGAATTTTGCGTTCGCAAATTATGCAGCTGCCAGCGAGCCTTGGCGGATGCTTACGGCGGCCTTCCTTCATTCGCAAGGGTTCCTGCTGCACATCGTCCTGAACATGTACACGCTGTGGATTTTCGGACAAGCCCTTGAGCCTTTGCTCGGGCGGATCCGGTTCCTGGCCGTGTACCTGCTCTCCGCCGTTGGCGGATCCGTGGGCTACCTTTTGTTGACTCCCACCTTTCCCGTGGTTGGCGTGGTGGGAGCTTCAGGCGCCATTTTCGGCCTGTTCGGTGCCATGTTCGTAGTGCAGCGTCATCGCGGCGGCGAAACCAAACAACTTTGGGTTCTCATTGCGATCAATGGTGCCATTGGCTTCTTTGTACCCAGCATCGCCTGGCAAGCCCACTTGGGTGGCCTGATCACCGGCGGCCTCGCTGCCGCCGCTATTGCCTATGCCCCGCGGGGCAAGAACCAGGCCCTGCTCCAAGCGGGCGGCCTCATCCTCGTGGCAGGCCTTCTGGCCGTGCTCGCGTGGTTCCGCATCACTGCAGGCTAGCTGCAACACTTCCAGCAACTATTACCGGTTGCCGCAGTATCGTCCTGAGTTTCTCCGGTGCAGTGCGGCGAGCGTCGCTGAGATAGATCTCGTGATGCTTCCCCGACATCGTCAGCGACTCGCCGGGAATGAAGCTGTTGTGCATTTCCGCGAGCACTGGTCCCTCGTCATCGTAGGGCCCTATGTGGAGGGTCTGGGCGCTTAGCCCTTCATCGAGTGTTTCCAATCGAAGAGCGTCAATTGCCGGGCCATGGCCCTTTTGGGCGACGATCTTACGTGCGTCCTCGAAGTGGTCCTGGGTCATCCAGCCGGGAACCATATTCATCAAGGTCCAGTCCCAGCGTGACTTGTCCCTGGCGCTTGTAAACGTATCCATGTCCTCTGCCCACCAGAGCGCTTCCAAGGGCATCACGGTGTAGTCGCGGCCCAGCTCCTGCTTGCTGAAGAACTTCATCTTGTAAGCGACCGGATAGATGGTGGCCAGCGCATCCCTATAGCACTGGGACGTGTTTGGATCCCCATGGCCGTCGATCATGAGGAACTGCAGGGCTGGAACCGTCACCACGCAAAACCTGCCGTGCGACGCGTTGTACGTTCCGATCTGCTTTTTAAGGTCGACTTTCATCGGCAAGTAATCCCACTCCCCTATTATCGGCGTTGGACGTTATCCACAGCTGTTGTCCACAGTGTGAGTAACTTACATCCGTGTAGTTAGCTTGTTAGGGGCCTGTGCGGCCTGTCAGGGCAGTAGATATCCCCGGAAAGGCATGGATTCATCCACATCTGTGGATAACTTTGTCCCCCAAGCTGCCTCGTTTGTGGACAACCAAGCCCTTTCCAGGCGAGCTGTGGATAAAGCTGTTAATGGTGGTGTGGAGGGGCCTCTATCAACAGGCTTATCAACAATGTTAATAACTTACACGTGTGTAGTTCAGGAGCGTTGCGGTTGCTTTTTTGGCGCAAGCGCGCGGATCAAGCGCGGGAAACCCACAAGTTTTCCCCACCTGTGGATAACTTGTGGGTAGGGGGTTGTTGTTAAGTGGGTAACTCCGCGGGGGATGCGAAGGTCGCGACGATGACCGGCGAGGGAGGAAGGCCGGCTTCGGGACGATTTTGGGCTTCGGATCGTCGGCGAAAGCGCTAATGAGTGAATCCAGCAATGCTCCACTGATGAACGTTCAATGAAGATGCGGCCACTATCCACAGCGGGATGCACAGTGGGCATAACTCCCTCGTGTGGGTCCGGCGTCCAGGATCAGCACTGCGACGGGGATTCTGGGGAAAAGTACGTGGATGTCCACAGAACTTATCCACGCCTGTGGATAAAGTTACGCACTTCTGTGGAAAATGGCCTAGGGTGGCCTGTGGGGAAGGCCGAAGCCCTACTTCTGACCTTGCTCCAGCCAAACGCCCGACGTACCCCGCCTGTGGCTATCAACCAAGTGTGTGTCGATGATCCCTACGGCTTCCATGAGGGCATACATGGTGGTGGGGCCAACGAACGCAAAGCCCTTCTTACGGAGCGCCTTGGACAGCGCTATCGATTCGGGCGAAGTGGTGGGGATTTCTGCGTAGGTTCGGGGGGCAGGCGTAGTATCCGGTTTGAAGGACCACACGAAGTCCACCAGCCCGCCCTCAGCCCTAAGGGCGATGGTGGCCTTGGCGTTGGTGATTGCCGCCTGGATCTTGAGACGGTTCCTGACTATGCCGGCGTCCAGCATCAGCCGCTCGACATCCGCGTCCGTGAAAGCAGCGACGCTTTCAGGGTGGAAATCCAGGAAAGCCTTCCTGAAGGCATCCCGTTTCCGAAGGATGGTTGCCCATGACAGGCCGGCTTGGAACGCCTCAAGACTGATGCGCTCATACATCCCTTGCTCGTCCCGGACCGGCATGCCCCACTCGTGATCGTAGTAAGCCTGCATCAGCGGATCCGAGGCAGCCCACAGTGGCCGCGCCAAGCCATCCTGGCCGATGATGATGCCGGTTTCTTCCGTGGTCATGAATGCTCCTCTGCGGCCGTCCCACGGACGCCAACCCTTGCTCTTGTCTCTAGGGACATTCTGCCCCCTGCCTGTGACATTTTTATCGCTGGGATCTGGACCCTAGGACAACCCCGTGACACGCATGGTGATGTTGATTCGTCCATGGGAGAGCCCACATCCTTCCGGGCAGGTTCCGGGGAGGACCTTTGGGATGCCGTGATACGAGAACCTCGAGGCTCCGCCGAAAACGAAAAGGTCTCCCGACCTGAGTTCGACGTCCGTATACGGCTTGGTGCGCGTCTGGGTGTTGCCGAAACGGAAGAGGCACGTCTCCCCGATGCTGAGCGACACTACCGGAGCATTGGAACGTTCATCCTTGTCCTGATGCATGCCCATGGTGGCCCCGCGATCGTAGAAGTTCACCAGTGCGGCATCGGGTGTGTAATTGCCGGCGAGTTCGCCGAGAGCCTCGTTGCCTTCCGGCCCGGGCAAGTAAGCATCGGCTACGGCCTTCCTGCCCAAGCGAACCATCCACTCCGGGAACTCGAGTACCGGACTGCCGTTCACATCCGTAGCTTCCCGCGTGTAACGGTAGGGCTGCCAATGCCAGCCCAGGCAAAGGGTCCGGACAGACATCCGGTGCCCTCCCGGCAACGTCGCTGCCCGCAGGGGCACCGGCCCGTGTGTCCATTCGCCAAAGCGTTGCACGATCCACCTCTGCTGCTCCAGGCTGAGCCAGCCCGGCACGTGCACGGCGCCTGGAGCTATCACCCGGGGGCCGGCGTCGGGGGTGTCAGGTTGGATAAGAGTCAACGGAAAAAGGGCGTCCTCGCTCATGCTGCAGCCTCAAGTGTGAGGAGCCTTCGTTTCGCCTCGGTTCCGCCAAGGTAACCGCCGAAAGTGCCGTCGGACTTCACCACGCGGTGGCAGGGAACGATCACCGGCAGTGGGTTCGTAGCGCAGGCGGTTCCAACGGCGCGCACAGCTTTGGGGCTCCCGGCGGCCTGGGCCACCTGTGTGTAACTTTCGGTCCTGCCGTAGGCGATCTGCGGCAAGTGGTGGAGGACATTGAGGCGGAACCCGCGTGCAAGCTGGAAATCCAAGGGAAGGTCGAAATCCTGACGGGTGCCGTTGAAGTACTCGTCCAATTGGCGGGCAGCGGCCTCAAGTTGTGAGGGTGCATGCAGGATGCGGGGACTCACCGTGCTGGCCAGCAATTGCAATACGGCCTCATGGTTCTCACGCTCGAACGCTACCCGCACAAGGCCATGTTCCGTAGCCGCCAAAAGGAGCTTGCC
This sequence comes from Arthrobacter sp. 1088, assembly GCF_031455315.1. Classification (NCBI taxonomy): domain Bacteria; kingdom Bacillati; phylum Actinomycetota; class Actinomycetes; order Micrococcales; family Micrococcaceae; genus Arthrobacter; species Arthrobacter sp. 1088. The sequence continues at coordinate 107,495 of NZ_JAVDSM010000011.1, read as the reverse complement.
CACAGGTGAATCCACCACTGAGTATGCGATATCCAGGGAATGGCTTTCATGGGCAGCGCGGACAAGTCTCGCGTGGAGGCTGGACAGGGCCGGTTCGATTCCGGCGTCGAGGGGCTTAAGGAGCACGGCAACCTCGGCGTGGTCCGGGAGCGATTCAAGAGTCATCGGATTTCTCCTTTCGCCGATGCTGGGACGGATGAGGTGGTCACGGACGTGGAATGAACCAGGAACGCCCGCACGGATTCGGGCTCTTCGCGAAGCATGGCACGGAGTGCTTTCACACCGTCGGATCCCGCACGTCGTGCGGCATCCGGTGTCCCGCCAAGAAGTGACGCTATGTCCTGATATGGGAGGCCCGCCAAATAGTGGTAGGCCACTGCCTGGCGTTGTTTAGGTGGCAATCGCCCCACAGCGCTGAGCAGCTCCGCTTGGTTGTCACCAGGAATGCCAATTTTCGAGGGCCGCTCGGGTGGCTGATCGACAGGCAAGGGGCGGCGATTACTGGAACGGATGAGATCGATGCATTTCCGATGCGCAATAGTGACGAGCCAGGCCTCAAGGTTGGCATCCTCAGGGAGGGCACCATAAGCCTGCAAAGCCGAAAGAAAGGTTTCGGACCATGCGTCGTCAGCATCATGAAGGCCCACCACTGCACGGCACACCCGGAGCACAGTGCCGCCGTGTTCCTGGACGACTGCTTCGAACGGCCTCTTGTGGGCCGGGTGCGGGCGCTGCATCAGAAGAGCTTGCCCTCTTTCACGACGGCTGGCTCTTCGAGCTCAAGAAGGAAGCGCTTGTTGCGCAGGCCGCCCGCGTAGCCGGTGAGTTGCCCCTTGCGCCCCACCACGCGGTGGCACGGGATGATGATGCTAATGGGATTCCGCCCTACTGCGGATCCAACAGCCTGGGCCAGATGGGGGTCCCCCATCTCGAGAGCCAGTTCGCCGTAGCTAATGGTTTCCCCAAAAGGAATGTGTTGGAGCCGCTGCCAGACCTTCTCTTGGAAGGCATTGCCCCGGGCCTCAAAAGCGACGTCGAATTGAGTGCGCTTTCCTTCGAGATACTCATCGAGTTGGACACGGGTCTGCTCGAAGAGTGGCTCGTCGATACGTGCCGGGACTCCGAAGTAGTCCGGCGGAGGCATGTGCCAATGGCCCTCGTAAAAGATGCCCGTCAAAAACTCCCCGCGGGCAGTCAGCGTCAGCTGCCCCAGCGGGGAATCCATGGTGGTGTGCCTGGTGTTCATAACCTGTAGACGTTCACGGGCACCGAAATGTGAGGTGTGGGATCCCTAGGCGCGCCAGCGCGTAGTCATGAGGAATCCGACGATGGCGATGCCGAACCCGGCAACGATGTTCCACGAAGCCCATTCCTGCACGGGGAACTTGCCCTCGGTGATGTAGAACGTGATGATCCAGATCAGCCCCAGGATCATCAGGCCGAACATGACCGGCTTGTACCAAACGGGATTCGGCTTGTACTGCTGTGCGGCGGAAGTCTGCTGGGCCTGACGGGCAGGCCGCTTGCGGGGCTTGGACTCGGGCACGGATCCTCCTTGGCTGTTCGATTGAAACCCGATGCTGCCGGCCTTGGTATCCTGCAGGAAGGAAAAATTCCAGCGGTCAACGGCCACGCGGTGCTCCGGGTTGTTACTAGCTGTCAAGTCTAGCCGCAACCGGGGTAGGCCAGCGCCGCCCGCGCCCTACATGAGGAGACCCTGTGGCGGACCAGCAGACGACGGCGGCTGCCGCCGTGCCGTCCGCCCGCCGGAACCAGGGGAAGCCTCCCCGCGACCGGCTCACAGCCTCGGCTGTTATGCGCAAGATCAGCCAGGTACTGGGCGAGTTGCTCATTACTGCAGGCATTGTCCTCTTGCTTTTTGTGGGCTGGGAGCTGTGGTGGACCAACGTGGAGGCCGACGCAAAGCAGACCGAAGCCGTGAAGAGTTTTGCACAGGAATTTGCGGGGCCGGTAACGCCAGCCGCCAGCCAGGCCACGGACTACGGTCCGCCCGTCGTCGGGACAGCACCTGCCCATGGGAAAACGATCGGGATCATGTACATCCCGCGATTCGGTCCGGACTACACGCGGCCCATTATCGAAGGAACAGACCAGGATGTCCTGGACACGCTGGGCCTGGGACACTACGGAAACACCAGCATGCCTGGAGCCCTCGGCAATTTCGCCGTCGCGGGGCACCGGCAAACACACGGCGCTGTACTGGATAACATCCACACCCTGGTCCCCGGGGACAAGATTTACGTCCAGACGCCAGACGGCTATTACACGTATGTCTTCCGCAACAACCAGATAGTGTTGCCCAGCCAAACCGACGTCTTGATGCCGGTCCCCACCCAACCCGGAGTCACGCCCCGTGAAAGCATCCTGACCATGACCAGTTGCAACCCGCGCTTCGGATCCCAGGAACGCATCATCGCCTACTCCGTCCTTGAGGGTTGGCAACCGGCCTCAGCCGGACCGCCGTCGGAAATAGCCGCCCAAGTAGCCCAAGCCCAAGGAAAGGGGTAACGGATGTACGCCTGGATCTTTCGGAATTTGCCCGGCCCCTTGTGGGTGCGGATACTGACATCGGTGGCGCTTGTGGCCGTAGCCCTCGTCCTGATGGTGGAGTTCCTCTTCCCGTGGTTCTCCCAATTCACTTCTTTGACCGACTCAACGATTGGTTTAGTGCAGCAGCCATGAGCTCAACAAAAATCCTCGTCGTGGACAACTACGACAGCTTCGTTTACACCCTGGTGGGCTACCTGCAGGAACTGGGCGCCGAGACAACCGTGGTCCGAAATGACGACGTGACACTCGCAGAAGCCAAGGAGCTTGCCGCAGCCCGTGATGGAGTCCTTATCTCTCCCGGTCCGGGAACCCCGGCAGAAGCCGGTGTTTGCATTGACCTCATCAAGTGGTGCGGCGAGGCCGCCAAGCCTATGTTCGGGGTGTGCCTTGGCCACCAGGCCCTTGCCGAAGCCTATGGGGGCGTTGTCACCCACGCTCCTGAGCTCATGCACGGGAAAACTTCGCCGGTGCAGCACGAAGGCAAGAGTGTCTTTGTCGGGCTTCCGTCGCCCGTAACGGCCACGCGCTACCACTCACTCGCCGCGGTTCGCGACTCGATCCCCGACGTCCTGGAGATCACAGCCGAGACCACGAACGGTGTGGTCATGGGCCTGCAGCACAAGACCGCTCCCCTCTGCGGTGTGCAGTTCCACCCGGAATCAGTCCTCACCGAAGGCGGCTACCAGATGCTGGGCAACTGGCTGGAGTCCCTCGGCATGACCGGAGCTGCCGAACGTGCTTCGAAGCTGAGTCCGCTGATCCAGCACTGACGTGTAGCGGCAGCTGAGGGGACGTGACCCGTTAGTCCTTCTTAGTGGGGGTCGGCTTGGGGTTGGAGGTATCTGTGGGCGTGGGTGTGGGCGTCGGAACCGGGGCCTTGGCTACCGTTACCGTCACTGTCTTGCCCTGATCCACTTCAGTATTGAAGGTTTCGCTTTGTGCCGTGACCTTGCCGGGGGTCACCTGGGAATTTTCTTGCTCCACCACGGCCATGACGAGGCCGTTCTCCTTAAGCAGCGCTTCGGCTTCCGACTGGGCAAGACCGATCAGTTGGGGCATCAGCACTTTGCCGGACGACACCTGCAGCTCAACGTTGGAAGCTGCGGCTATGGGCGCCCCGGGGGCGGGACCCGTGGTGATCACGAGTCCGATGGGAACCGTGGGGCTGTGCGTCCGCACGCTGGAGATGTTGCCCGTGATTCCCAGGCGCCGAAGGGTGTCGCGGGCGTCTGACTCGGTGCGGCCCACAATGTCGGCAGGGATAGTTACCGAGCTGGGACCGCTGGAGATGTTGAGGATGACCTCGGCGTTCTGTTCAAGCATGGAGCCCGCACTGGGTGAGGTGCCGATCGCCATGTCCTTGGCAACCTTGTCACTGGCCACGCGGGCAGTTTTGGGGACCAGCTTTGCGGAGTAGAGCTCTTGCAGCGCCTGGGACTCCGACATGTTGGTCACCGAGGGAACCGCCACCTTGGCCGGCGCCGCGGGGGGCGCGTTGACCAGGCTGTAGATCCAGAATCCGGCGCCTGCGAGAACAAGGATAGTAAAGATTGCCAGCGTCGCCGCCCAAGTGCGACGGCGGGACTTCTGGTGGGAGGTCCGCTCACGTTCGGGTGGGAGGTCCAAGGGAAGCGCTTCGTCCAGCGGTTCCTCAATGGGGTCCTGGGTCACGCCGTTGTAGTGCTCGACGTCAAGGAATCCAACGGCCGTGGCGCTCAAGAGCTGCGTTTCCGGGTCTTCGGACGAAATGAGGTCGTTGGGGTCGGTGGGTGCCTCGCTGGCGGGAAGAACGGGAACGGCAATGCCATTGCTAGCGGCCCTGAGTGCCCGCCGGAAGGCAGCCGCATCCTGGAAGCGGTCCGACCGGCTCTTTTGCAGGGCCTTGGCAAGCACGGAATCCAAAGCCTCGGAAACCTCGGGGTTATGGACGCTGGGGAGGTCCGGCGTCTCCCGGACGTGCTGGTAGGCCACTGAAACCGGGCTGTCGCCTACGAATGGTGGACGGCTGGTAAGCAGTTCGTACAGGAGGCAGCCCGCAGAGTAGAGATCGCTACGGGCATCAACGGTCTCTCCCCGTGCTTGTTCGGGGGAAAGGTATTGTGCCGTTCCCACTACAGCCTGCGTCTGCGTCATGGTGGCAGCGGAGTCAGCCATGGCCCGGGCGATGCCAAAGTCCATGACCTTGACGTCCCCGGTATCAGCACAGACCATGACGTTGGCGGGTTTGATATCGCGGTGCACAATGCCCGCCCGATGGCTGTATTCCAGCGCCGCGAGGACGCCAAGGGTGTAGCCGATGGAGTCTTCAACACCAAGTTCGTGCGCTTTGATCATGTCCCGCAGCGTCCGTCCTGCGACGAACTCCATCACGATGTACGGGACACGCACGTCCTCACCCGGTCCGCCCGGGACAGAGTACTCACCGGTATCGAAGATGGCCACGATGGAAGGGTGGTTCAGGGCTGCGACAGCCTGGGCCTCGCGTTTGAAGCGGGCCTGGAACTGGGGATCGCGGGCGAGGTCGGCACGCAGGACTTTGACTGCAATGGTGCGTCCCAGGAGCGTATCCGACCCCCGGTAGACGTCTGCCATGCCGCCACGGCCGATCAGGTCACCGAGTTCGTAGCGCCCATTGAGGATGCGCTGCGAAGAGACAGGTGTACTCTCCTCTCGGTGCGCTGGACCGGGCCGTGGCGTAGACATGGCGGCTACTTAGTTGCTCGGGCTGCCGGAGCCGCTGGGGCTGGCGCTCGGGGACGTCGGATTGCTCGGTACAAGCGACTTGGACAGGTGGTATGTGACTACCGAACCAGCCGCAACCTTTGTTCCAGGGGCCGGCTCGGACCGTACGAAGGTGCCTGGTTTCTGGCCGACGGCGCCATTGACGGGATCGCCCGGGACCCACCGCAGGTTCGCTGCTTCGATCAGTCCCCGCACCTCTTCCTCGCTGAGGCCGACCCCGATGCTGGGCACGGACACCATTTCCGGACCCTTGGAGTACTGGACAGTGATAACTTCCCCTGGATCCACGGGACCCGTGGGGTTAAGGTCAGTTACCGTGCCGGCGGGGGCAGTGTTGAACACTTCCTGCCCGTTGACCTGCAGGCCCAATCCAACAAGCTGGCTGCGGACAGTCTCAAACGGTTGTCCAAGATACTCCTCAGGGATCAGGTTGATCTTCTGGGGTGTGGACTGCGTCGGTGTCGGGGAGGGGGCCTGGGACGTCTGCGTTGGTGTGGCCGATTGCGACGTTGGACTTGCGCTCCGGCTTGCGCTTGCAGAGGTGGACTCGCCCGGACCGGGATTCGGGGAGAAGAAGCCCGACTGTGAAATCAGGAAACCAACCAGTGCGAAGAGCACCAGCAGGATCAGGGCAACGAGTGGCCAGGTCCAGGGGCTGCGCTTCTTACGCTCAGGCTCGACGTCGTCGTAGTTGTCATCATCGCTGTAGATGACTTCTTCTTCGTCGTTCAGCTGCCGCTCTGCCTCCAGCGCATTCGCCCGCGCCAAATGGTTGTCCGCGGAAGCGCCGGCGGCTCCAACAGCCGCACCGGCTGCACCTCCAACGGCGGCGGTTGCGCCGAGCACCGGAAGTGCGGAAGTCGACGTCGTGGAATGCTCCTTGCCAAACGGCGAGGTAACGACGCCGGTGGGGGCCGTAGCAGTATTGACCGGTGCCGTGATGGGTCCGGTAGCGGCTTCGAAGAGGAGCATACCCGGCACCGCGGCGTGGGCAGTGGTGATATCGCCGTTGCGGATAGCCTCGGCGGCCTCCGCCAGCTTGATGGCGTTGGCTGGACGGTTCTTTGGATCCTTGGCGAGCATCGACATCAGGAGGGCACGCACCGGCGTGGGCAGCGTCTCCGGAAGTGGTGGCGGAGCGTCGTTAACCTGTGCAAGGGCAATGGCGATCTGGGATTCACCGGAGAACGGACGGTGGCCGGTGAGGCATTCGTAGCCAATGACGCCCAGCGAGTAGATGTCAGACGAGCCGGTGGCAGTTTGTCCTGTTGCCTGCTCGGGAGCAAGGTACTGGGCGGTGCCCATGACCTGGCCGGTCTGGGTCAGCGGCACCTGGTCAGCCAGGCGGGCGATACCGAAGTCGGTGACCTTGACGCGGTTGTCCGGCGTGATCAGGAGGTTGCCCGGTTTGATGTCGCGGTGGACCAGGCCCTGGGCATGTGCCACTGCCAGTGCGCGCGCCGTCTGGGAGATGATCGAAAGGGTCATGTCAGGTGACAGGACCTGCTCGCGCTCAAGGATGCCGCTCAACGGGTGGCCGGGCACCAGTTCCATGACGAGGTACGCCGAGCCGGCTTCTTCGCCGTAATCGAAGACGTTGGCAATACCCACGTGGTTAAGGAGTGCTGTGTGGCGGGCTTCGGCGCGGAAGCGCTGGAGGAAGCCGGGGTCCCCGGTGTATTCCTCCTTGAGCACCTTGATGGCAACGATCCTGCCCAGGATCTGGTCCTTGGCCTTCCAGACCTCGCCCATGCCGCCAATCGCAATGCGACTGGTCAGCTGGAACCTGCCGCCGAGTGTGATTCCCGAAGTAGGTCTCACTTATTCAACACCGCCTCAAAAATCTTCTTTGCGTTCGGACTGGTTAGCTTGGCGCCTGTGAGCACATCCACACCTTCCATGACGATGGTGACGGCCACTTGCGGATCGTTCGCCGGGGCGAACCCGGTGAACCAAGAGTTGTTCAAACCTGAATCGCCGAGCTCGGCGGTACCCGTCTTACCGGCTACCTGGACCCCCGGGACAGCAGCGCCGCTGGCGATGCCGTTGGAGACAGCGCTGCTCATCCACTGGGTGATCTGGTTCGCGATGGGTTGGGTCGTGCTGGTGCGCAGGGCCTCCGGCTTGAACTCGCTGATCACCCGGAGGTCGGGCGCACGGACTGTCTTGACCAGGTTGGGCTTCATCTGCACACCACCGTTGGCAATTGCCGCAGTCATCAGGTTGATCTGGAGCGGGGTTGCCTTGACGTCACGCTGCCCCACTGAGGACTGGGCAAGCTGGGCCTGGTCCAGGTCCTTCGGGAAGACGCTGATGGCTTGCTGGAGCTTGAGCTGCTCGCCGAAGGTGTCCCCGAAGCCGAACTTCTCTGCCTGATCCCGGATGGCGTCCTGGCCCAGGTCCAGCGCGATGCTCGCAAAGGGAGTGTTGCATGACTGTTCCAGGGCGAAGGAGAACGTTGCCGTTTCGCGGACGTTGCAGTTGCCGCCGGCGTAGTTGGGCAGGCTCGCACTGGATCCAGGCAAGGGCAGGCTGCTGGGGTTCGGCAGTTCGCTGTCCTTGTTGTACTTGCCGGAATTCAGGGCGGCTGCGGTATCTACGAGCTTGAACACCGAGCCCGGGGACAACAAGTTACCCGTGGGCCCGCTGAGGTTCTGGTTCAAGTTGATGCCGGGAATCTTGTTCAGCTCGGCGTAGTTGGCCGCTGCGGCAGCGGTGTCGTGTGTAGCAATCAGGTTGGGGTCGTAGGACGGCTTGGAAACCATGGCAAGGATGGCGCCGGTTTTCGGGTTGGTCACAACGATCGAGCCACGCTGGCCCTCGGGGATGAGGTCGTAGGCAAGCTGCTGGATGGCGGGATCGAGCGTGAGTTCCACAGAGGCGCCCTTGGGCTCATTGCCAAGGAACATCTGGCTGACGCGGTCCAGGAACAGTTGGTCGGAGTTGCCGGCCAACTGGTCGCTGAGGGACTGTTCGAGCCCGGTGGAACCAAATCCCCTGGAGAAGTATCCCGTGATGCCCGCATAAAGTTCCGGCTGGGTGTACTTACGTTGGAACGCGCAGGACTCGTTACCTGGAACGGACTCTGCAATCGGTTTACCGGCGACGATGATCGCCCCGCGGTCGTTGCAGAATGTTGCCAGGATTGCCCGCTGATTCCATGGATTGGCGTTGAGGTCGTCAGCGCCAATGACCTGGACATAGCTGATGGCGCCGAAAATCAAGGCGAACATGGCGACGGCAGCCATCCACGAACTTCTAATTGCCTGGTTCATGGATGCTTCACCGCTTCCGTGGGCGCGCCCGGCGTGGGTACGGAAGCTGACTTGCGGGCGGCCGGGTTGGTGCTGCTTGCAGGAGGTTTATTCACCATCGGAGTGGTATCTATGGGCCCGCGGGCCGTGTTGGAGATCATGAGCAGGAGGCCGACGATTATCCAGTTGGCCAGGAGGGAGGATCCACCGGCGGCCAGGAACGGCGTGGTGAGGCCCGTCAGCGGAATAAGTCTGGTGACGCCGCCGATGACCACGAAGCACTGGAGAGCGATTGCGAAGGAGAGCCCGCACGCCAGCAACTTGCCGAACGCATCCCGGGTGCCGAGTGCGGCGCGGAAACCGCGGGTAAAAAGCAACAGGTAGAGCATCACGACAGCGAACAGGCCGATGAGGCCGAGTTCTTCGCCAATGAGTGCCACGATCATGTCGCTGTTGGCGAAGGGCACCAGGTCCGGCCGGCCCTGGCCAAGGCCTGTGCCCACAAGGCCGCCGTCAGCCATGCCGAACAGGCCTTGGACGATCTGTCCGCTGCCACCGGGTGACCTGCCAAAGACTTCGGGAGTGAACGCGTTGATCCAGCTATCGATCCTGAAGGCAACGTGCGAGAAGATCCTGGAAGCAATGAATCCGCCCCCAAGTATCAGGGCAAGGCCGATCACCACCCATGAGATGCGGCTCGTAGCGACGTAGATCATCACAATGAAGAGGCCGAAGAACAGGACTGACGATCCGAGGTCGCGCTGGAATACGAGGACGCCAATGCTCACCAACCAGGCAGTGATCATGGGACCCAGGTCCTTGAACCGCGGGAATTGCATGGGGCCGATTTTCCGTCCGGCCAGCAGGATGAGGTCCCGGTTGGAGGACAGATACCCGGCGAAGAATATTGCCAGGGTGATCTTGGCAATTTCGCCTGGCTGGAACGTCATCGGGCCGATCCTGATCCACACGCTCGCACCCAGTACTTCACCGGCAGAGATGCCCGGAACGAGCGGCAAAATCAGAAGGAAAGCACTCGCTGCCAAGGAAATGTAGGTAAACCGCCGCAAGATGCGGTGGTCCTTGAGGAACCAAATCACAGCGATGGATACCGCCATGGCAATAAGCGTCCAACGGAGCTGGTTATTACCGGTATCGTCCCCGGGCCCGTCCATGCGGTGGATCAAAGCGAGTCCGAGCCCGTTCAAGGCAACAACGATCGGAAGTATTACTGGATCGGCATACTTAGCGCGCAACCTCAGGACTACGTGGAAGGCAAAGGCAGCGACAGCAAGCAGGCTCGATTGGAACCAGAAGTCACTGTCGAGTCCACTTTCGGAATTGATGCTCACCAGAGCACTGGCGCCGATGCCAACGGCAAGCGCAAGCACGATGAGCACCAGCTCAACATTGCGGCGCGGTTTGGCCGCGGTCTCAGTCTGGATCATTTTGCCGCCTCACAGGGAGTCGGTACGGGCGAAGGCGTAGGGCTGGCAATGGCCGCTGTACTGGGAATTGGAACACTGGTTGTCGCTGACGGAGTCGGGGAAGGAGTGGTGCTGGGGCAGGTTCCCGACGTACTGCCGTAGTTCTTCAGGTTCTCCACAATACGTTGCGCATCATCAAGGTCTCCCGCAGGAACGGTCTGCCGAACACTCTGTTGACCATACTCGGGAAGGGACTCAACACGGAGGTCGGTGACAGCCTCGAGCCGGGACAACTGGATGGGGCCGAGCCGCTGCGAAATGCCGTTGAAGATTGCTACACGGGAATCGTACTCTCCAACGTAATAGCGGGTCTGCGTCCAGGCGTAGCCAAGCCATAGGCCCACCACGACGCCGAGCACAACAACAGCTGCGACGGCGGGCATGAGCCAGCGGATGCGGCGTCGTGCCGGTTCTTCGACTTCCAGACGATCCTGTTCGGCTTTGTGGGTGAGCACAGTAGCCGCACGTCGAGCAACGGTACGGCCTGCCACAGTGGGGATGGATCCGGTCTCGGCCGCCGTAGCTGCAGCACCCACGAGCTCATGGGGACGGCTGGCGAGTTCCTCTCGGAGGACTTCGGCGGAAAGATGCTCACCCAGATGCGGGTCAGTAGTGGTGGGCGGTTCTTTGGAGGTTCCGTCTTCGTCAGCGGACTCAGCCTTCTCCGCAGCTGGGCCGCCCTCCGCAGCTGGGCCGCCCTCCGCTGTTGGGTCGACAGGGCTGGAAGATGAACCGGCGTCGGCAACCTTGCCATCGTTAGCCGCTGTTGCCTTAAGCTCGCCCGGACTGGCGTCTGCGGGCTTGGTGGCGGAGGGACCTTCCGTCGGCTTGCCTGCAGCAGATGATTCCGGCCCGTCCACCGCGGCAAGCGCCGCAGGAGGAACGACGTCGACGGCGGCCGTGTTGACGTCGTCGACGGTCTCCTCAACGATTTCCAGCACGACCACGGTGACGTTGTCCGGAGCGCCGGCTTCCAGCGTGAGATTAACGAGGATTTCTGCGCATTCCCGCAGGTCCTTGGTTTCCCGGAATACCCGCTCCACCACGTGCCCTGCCACATAGTTGAGGCCATCCGAGCAGAGCAACCAGCGTTCGCCCGGTTCGACGTCGAGGGCATCCAAGTCCAGCTCAGGGCTGGCGTCGACGTCACCCAGGACGCGCATCAGGACGTTCTTGTGGGGATGTGTTTCGGCTTCTTCGGGGCGGAGCCGGCCTTCATCAATAAGGCGTTGAACGAACGTGTGGTCAATGCTGACTTGCTCAAACTTCTTGTTCCGCAGGCGGTAGGCCCGGGAATCGCCGATGTGGGCGAAATGGAGTTTGCGGCCCTCGAGGAGCAGGGCGGTGACGGTGGTGCCCATGCCGGAAAGCTTGGGATTCTGATGAACCAGCTCGGACAGCAGCGAATTGGCGGTCTGGATCTCATCGGCGAGGATCGTATCGGCGCCCTCGGGGTAGTCATCATGATCGAGGTGGATCATGTCCAGCACCGTGGAGGCCGAGGCGACGTCTCCGCCTGCATGTCCGCCCATTCCATCGGCAACGACTGCAAGATGGCGGCCCACATACGCGGAGTCGTCATTCTTGGAGCGGATCCGTCCGACGTCGGATCGCGCGGCGTAGCGCATGATGAGTGGGCGCTCCGCAGGCGTTTCCTTGCCTTCCGGGGTCTCGGGAGAGGCCATGGACTACGGCCTCAATTCAATAACCGTCTTGCCGATTCTCACGGGAACGCCAAGCTCCACCGGCAGGGCACGGGTGAGCTGCTGATCGGCCAGGTAGGTGCCGTTGGTGGACCCAAGGTCCTCAATGAACCAGCGGCTGCCCTGCGGGAACAAGCGTGCATGCCGGCCGGAAGCATAGTCGTCTTCCAGGACGAGCGTGGCTTCCTGCGCGCGGCCCAACAGGATGGGGCTTGCCGCCAAGGGAAGTGTGGTGCCCTTGAGGGGGCCCTCAGTCACCACCAAATTGCGTGCGTGCTGGATGGCTGGCGGCGGGGAAGCGGCCAATTCGGGGTGCTTGCGGACCTCGCGTGCTGTAGGAGCTCCGGTTACAGCCTTGCGGCCGATCTGGAAGTCGCGGCGCATGGTGGACACGATGCTGAAGATCAAGACCCACAGCAACAGCAGGAAACCGAAGCGAAGTGCCGTGATGGTCAGTTCGCTGATGTCGTTCACGCGTGGCCACCCAGGGTCTGGGGGAGGAGGCGGAAAATGATCTTGGTACGTCCCATCGTGATGGTTGAGCCGTCAGTGAGCTCCACGCTGCCGTCCACCTTGTGACCGTTGACGTAACTGCCATTGGTGGAGCCAAGGTCAACGGCCCACGTAGTGCCGTTCTGGGTGCGGACCTCAAGGTGCTTCCTGGAAACTCCGGTGTCATCCACCAGGATGTCCGCTTCCGAAGAGCGGCCCAGCACGACCGACTGGGCATTGAGGGAATAGCGCTGGCCGGCAATGTCCAGGACAGGCTGGAGTCGGGTGGGCTGCCGGGCGGGTGCAGCTGGAACATTCGGCCGCGGGGCTTGTGGTGCGGCAGCGGCGTCGTCGGAGGATTTCTCGGTCCGGGAAGTTATTTCGAAGTGACCGGCGCGTTCCTCCTCATTTCGACGGAACGAAATCCGGACCGCGCCCTGGAGAGTGTAGCCCTGGCTGCGAACGTGCTGGATGACTACATCGCACAGTTCCTCAGCCAGTGGAGTCCCCCACTCCTGGGCACGTCCAAAATCTTCGTCGCTGAGGAGGACATCGAACACATTGGGGGCGAGAGTGCGCCCGGCTGCGATGGTGATGGACTTATTGTCCAGCTCGCGCCGTAGCTTGCTCGCGATTTCCACAGGCTCAACACGTGCCCGCGACCCCGTGGAGAAGACATTGCGGACAGCCTTTTCAATGCCGCGCTCGACTTTGTCCAGCAAACCCATGGTCCTTCTCCTTTCCTCGCCGCGGCACCCACTGTGCCTGGTTCAATACTCGGTGCTTCGACCCGTCCACGCACACAGCAAAGTGAGCGCCGAACGGCCCTTCCACTTCCCGATACTACTGGGAGTGTCTGGGAATGGCCTTAATCCACAACGCCTTACGACGCGGAAAAGTTCGATTCCGGCCCGTTCTGCCGGGGGAGCCAGGGGGTGAAATTTCCGTGCCGTTAAGCAAAAGTTGTACGGCTTGGGCACCTCCCAGCAGCGTTGCCCACAGCCCGGCAGGGACTCGATTGGTGTTTTGTCTGGAATGTCCGTTATGCTTGATCTCGCTGCTTTTGAAGGAAACGAAGCTGGGAGACCGGTGGAAGTCCTGAAAAAGAAGTTGCGCGCGAGTGGCGGAACGGCAGACGCGCTGGCTTCAGGTGCCAGTATCCGAAAGGGTGTGGGGGTTCAAATCCCCCCTCGCGCACGCAATTGAAAGAGCCCCGGTCTTAGGATCGGGGCTCTTTTGTTGTTTCCCCCAACTGGGTCGCATTAGTGCGCGTTTAGACGGCTCTAAACGCGCACTAATGCGACTCAGTTGGGCTGCGAAGCGGGAGGTCAGCCGCGCGGCGAACCCTTGAACCGGCGTCGTGAATTGCTCAGGTGAAGGCGCATCGCTGCGGCGGCAGCGGCTGGGTCGCCGTCGGCGATGGCTGCGTATATAGAGGAGTGCTCGTGGACCACTTGTTCGAACCGTTCCCGCGAGTCCTGCTCTTCACTGCCCAGGAGGCGCGTGCGTGGCATGGTGATCATTGTTTGACCCAGCGCGGTGATGCAGTCCGTATAAAAGGGATTGCCTGACGCTGCAGCAACGGCCCGGTGGAATTCGAAGTCAGCCTTCATGGAGTGGGCCGGGTGGCCCGAACTCGCGGTGAATTGCTCCAGTGCACCATGCACTGCCTTCAATTGATGGCCCGTGTGGTTCAGGGCCGCCAAGGCTGCTGCTTCGGTCTCCACGCCGATCCGGAAGTCGAGCATCTGCAGCCGCTCTTCCATGCTGGATACCGGACGGGTTCCGGGGGCCTGCGTAGGGCCGTCGGCCGGCGGGGTCAGTGCGAAACTGCCCCGCCCACGTTCAGTTTCGACAAGTCCTTCAGCCTGCAGGCGGGTCAGGGCGGAGCGGACCACTGTCCGGCTGACACCGAATTCGCTGATGAGGGTATTTTCGCTGGGGAGTTTCTCACCTGGCTGGATGACGCCGTCGACGATGCGGGTGCGAAGGTCGGCGGCGAGATCCGCGGTCAGGTTTCGGTTCATGGATTCAAGATTACGCGCCGAATTCCACGGATTCGGTGGTCCAGGCGCGGGCCTGCCCGCTCAGCGTAACGCCCAGTCCGGGGCGGTCCGGAACGATCATCCGGCCATTTTTGGTCTCCAGGCGTTCCTCGAAGAGGGGATCCAGCCAATCGAAGTGCTCCACCCAGGGTTCCCGCGGATAGGCAGCGGCCAAGTGCAGGTGGATCTCCATGGCAAAGTGCGGAGCCAGGCCAAGACCGCGCTCATCCGCAAGGGCAGCGAGGCGCAGGAACTGGGTGATGCCGCCAACGCGGGGTGCATCGGGCTGGATGATGTCGCAACTGTTGGCGTTGATAAGGCCCTTGTGTTCCGCCACGGAGGCCAGCATCTCGCCCGTGGCGATGGGCGTATCCAAAACCTGGGCAAGGTGCGCATGGCCCTCAAAATCGTAGGCGTCCAGCGGCTCTTCGATCCAAATGAGGTTGAATTCCTCAAGCTGGCGGCCCATGCGCAGGGCAGTCGCACGGTCCCACTGTTGGTTGGCGTCCACCATGAGCGGTACGTCCCAGCCGATGTGCTCGCGGACGCCGGCCACGCGACGGAGGTCCTCCTTGGAATCCGGGAGGCCAACCTTGATCTTGATGCCACCAATGCCTTCTTCAATGGACTGCGTCGCGCGTGCCTTGACCTCTTCCAACGTGGCGTTAAGGAAGCCGCCGGAGGTGTTGTAGGTCTGCACGGAGTCGCGATAGGAACCCAGCAGTTTGGCCAGGGGGAGTCCGGCGCGTTTGGCTTTGAGGTCGTAGAGCGCGATGTCGATGGCAGCCAGGGCCTGGGTTGCAACGCCCGAGCGGCCCACAGAGGCTCCGGCCCACAGAAGCTTGGTGTAGATCCTGCCGATGTCGTTGGGGTCCTCGCCAATGATGCCCTCGGCAACTTCCTTCGCGTGGGCGTACTGTGCGGGACCGCCGGCGCGTTTTGAGTAGCTGAACCCCACGCCGCTGTGGCCTTGCTCCGTGGTGATCTCGGCGAAGAGGAACACTACTTCGGTCATCGGCTTCTGGCGGCCCGTGAACACTTTGGCGTCGCTGATGGGCACGGTGAGGGGCAAACGGGCCGTTGACAGTTTGATGTGGCGAATGAGATCTACAGGGCTCATGGTTCTCCTAAGGTGCGGGCATCTTTGCCTGAAACTTAGGATACAAGTCATTAACTTGTAGTACAAGAGATTATGTTCCGCAAGCTCTGGCACGCCGTCAGGCCGGTGCCTAGACTGACAGCACAATCGGCGGAGCTCCCGCAGATGGCGGGGACGTGTTCCGCCGGAACCTGATCCAGGGAGCATCATGCGTCACTCAAACCACAGCACTGTCATAGCTCGGGGCGGATTCCTGCGCCGAGACCCGTCACAGCCCCGAACCAGGGCTGTGCGCCGCGTCTTCGCGGGCGTACTCGCCCTTGTGCTCGCGGCCTTCTTCGGCCCCGCGCCGCTGGCCTCTGCCGCCCGGGCCACGGATTACCTCATCCCCCTGCCTGGAGCCTCATCGGCCGAAGGAATTGCCGCAGGCGCAGGAACGACGTTCTACGCCGGAGACCTTGGAAACGGAGACATCTTCCGCGGCGACATCCGCCAGCAAACGGCGTCACTTTTCATCGACGTGCCTGATGGCAGGGCCGCCGTCGGGATGACCGTGGATGTGGGCAACAGCCTGTTGTTTGTCGCTGGGGGTGGGACCGGGCAAGCTTACGTCTACAACACAGATACGGGCCAGACGGTCGCCGTGCTCCAACTGACCACCGGCCCAGCGTTTATCAACGACGTCACTTTGACTTCTGAAGGCGCCTGGTTCACGAATTCCGTGGCCGCTGAACTGTACCTTGTTCCGGTCGGGCGCGACGGCGAACTCGGCAGTGTCCGGACACTTTCTCTGTCCGGTCCCGCAGCTGACACCTCGTCGCAGTTCAACCTCAACGGCATCGCGGCAACTCCGGACGGCGAGAGCCTCATCGTCGCCCATTCAGGAAACGGCGCTCTCTACACGGTCGACCCTGCTACGGGTGCAAGCGAAATAATCGAGGGCGTCAGCGTTCCCGCCGTCGATGGCATCGTAGTTAAGGGCAACCAGCTTTGGGCGGTGCAGAATATGCTCAACCAGGTCAGCAGGTTCGTGTTGGACGATGACCAGGAATCCGGGAAGCTGAAGGGCGTCATCACCAGTGACCTCTTCAAG
Source organism: Arthrobacter sp. 1088 (assembly GCF_031455315.1). NCBI lineage: Bacteria > Bacillati > Actinomycetota > Actinomycetes > Micrococcales > Micrococcaceae > Arthrobacter > Arthrobacter sp. 1088. The sequence continues at coordinate 91,009 of NZ_JAVDSM010000011.1, read as the reverse complement.
ACTCCAACGACGGCGGCCCTGTTCGGTGACACGCTCGCCGTGGTGAACGCAAAGTTCTTCCAGCCGGGGTCCACAACGTTCGAGGTTGTGGTGGTTGGCGCCCGCTAGGCACGGGCGGAAGGGGCCGCAGACGACCCCCTCAAAACTACCCCCGCAGCGCGCCGAACCCGGTGATCAGCGCCTCAAGCCCCAAACTAAAAGCAACATCGGTCGGCCGTGGATGGCGCTCCAAGGCGAGTCTGTCCACGGCGGCCGTGAAGTTGGGCACCTGGTCCGCAAGCGAGCCGGCGTCGAAAATGTCCTCCGGCGCGGTGACGTCGTATGCGGCCCCGAACACGAAGGCCTCCAACGCAACAATCGCCGAAATGATCTTCTCTTCCGGAAACCCGGCGTCGCGGAATCCGGCGGTCACGGCCTCGTACATCGCCAGGGTCTTCGGGGCGTTAGCCACCGGCAGTACGGCAATAACGGGGATCAGCGGCGTGTGCTGCGAAAACACATCCCGGTAGGACCACGCCCAGCGGCGCACGGCCACATCCCACGGCTCCACACCAAAAGCGGACACATCAACCATCGCGGCCAAGTGGTCCTCCACCAGCAAGAGCACGTCGTCCTTGGAGGCTACGTGGTTATAGAGGGCGGATGGCGCCACGCCCAGCGAACGTGCCAGGGCTGCCATGGTGAGTCCGTCGTAACCCTTGCTGCTGATTAACTCCAGGGCCGCCGTCGTGATGCCGTTCTGGTCCAGGATGCGTGCCATGGGCCGTCCGGCGCGCCGCCGCGACTTGCTGGCGGAAGCTGGGGCAGCGCCCGGCTCGGGTTCGGGAGCGGGTGTGGGTGCGGGCATCGGAAGCCTTTCTGCTGCCTGTATCTCCAGCATTATTCCATCGGGTCTTCCCACTCGCGGACTTGGCGGCTATTATCAAATATAAATGAATGGCATTCATTTATTGGTCAGCCACCACGGACGGCCACGGAGAGGACATCATGCAGAATCTTGATCGCGACGTTGTGATCGTCGGTGCCGGACCGTCAGGGTTGACGGCGGCACGCGAACTGAAGAAGGCCGGACTCAGCGTCGCAGTGCTCGAAGCACGCGACCGCGTGGGCGGCCGCACCTGGACCGACACCATTGACGGCGCCATGCTGGAAATCGGCGGCCAGTGGGTTTCCCCGGACCAGACGGCCCTCATGGACCTGCTGGACGAGCTGGGACTGAAAATGTACCCGCGCTACCGCGACGGCGAGTCCGTCTACATCGGCGCAGACGGCAAGCGCGTCCAGTACACGGGTGACACCTTCCCCGTTAACGAGCACACCAAGGCCGAGATGGACAAGCTCGTTGCCATCCTGGACGGGCTCGCCGCGGAGATCGGTCCCACCGAGCCCTGGGCGCACCCCAAGGCCCGCGAACTGGACACCATCTCCTTCCACCACTGGCTCCGTCAGAACTCCAACGACGAAGAAGCCTGCAACAACATCGGCCTCTTCATCGCCGGCGGCATGCTGACCAAGCCTGCCCACGCCTTCTCTGCGCTGCAGGCCGTCCTCATGGCCGCTTCCGCTGGGTCCTTCACACACCTGACGGACGAAGACTTCATCCTGGACAAGCGGGTCATTGGTGGCATGCAGCAGGTTTCGCTGCTCCAGGCAGCCGAGCTGGGTTCCGACGTCGTGCTTAACAGCCCGGTTCGCACCATCAACTGGGACGTCGACCGCGTGACGGTTGAGTCTGAGCGAGCCACGGTGAACGCGCGGTACGTCATCATGGCGGTGCCGCCAAACCTGTACTCGCGTGTTTCCTTCAACCCGCCGCTGCCGCGCCGCCAGCACCAGATGCACCAGCACCAGTCACTGGGCTTGGTCATCAAGGTTCACGCTGTTTACAGCACGCCGTTCTGGCGCGAAGAAGGCCTCTCGGGCACCGGTTTCAGCGCCGGCGCCTTGGTGCAGGAGGTCTACGACAACACCAACCACGGCGACTCCCGCGGCACGTTGGTGGGCTTCATTTCCGATGAAAAAGCCGACGCCGTGTTCGAGCTCAGCGCCGAAGACCGCAAGAAGGCCGTCCTCGAGTCCATCGCCGGCTTCCTCGGCGACAAGGCCCTCACCCCCGAGGTCTACTACGAATCAGACTGGGGCTCCGAGGAATGGACCCGCGGCGCATACGCCTCCAGCTACGATCTCGGCGGCCTGCACCGCTACGGCAAGGACCAGCACGCCAACGTCGGACCGATCTACTGGTCCTCGTCGGACCTCGCCGCGGAGGGCTACCAGCATGTGGACGGCGCGGTCAGGATGGGCCAGGCAACCGCTGCCCGGATCGTCGAGGCCAACAAGTTGAGCGCGCTGCCGGTCGGCTAGGCAAAGCGCCTGGGACACGCGCCGAGATGGCACTTAACACCCATGTTCGCGCCTGGCATTGGTGTTAAGTGTCACCTCGGCGCGGGTTGTCCGGCCCTCGGCACCCCTGCCGCTCGCTCCGCTTCTATGAGTGCTTGGGCCAGACGCTCGACGGCGGCCTGGTAGTCAGTCCCGGGTGTCACCCGGCAGCGTTCAGCCTCCCGCATGGCGCGGGCAAGGGCAGCTGTCTCGGCCATCCTGACGTCCGTCATTGCCGGGAAATCTATTGCCTGCCCGGGATCGAGTTCGTAGCGCTGCCACTGCTGGAGGACGCTCGCGTGGCGTGCGGCAGTTTCGGCAAAACCACGACGACGCCGGGGCTCGGCTGCGTGGAGACGGTCAACCTTGCGGCTGGTCGCCAGCGTTGCTGCTGCAGCGGTCATCCCGACGAAGACCATGATCAGTCCGGCCGGCGCCCATTCCACTGCGGGAACCAGGATGGCCGGAAGAATCACGACCAGGCCGGCGAAGAGATCCCAGAAGATCGTGTCCGGTTCCGGGCCGCGCCCATGCGTGAGTTTTCTGTGGAGGACGAACGTTGTTGCCGCTGTTGCGAGCACCAAGGCTAGGCCCCACAGGAGCATCATGGCGGGCATTGGACCACCTCCAGGCGAGTACGCGCTGCTGTGATTTCAGTATGCGCCAGAGTGTTCCCACGCTGCCACTCTCTGGGTCCAGGGGCGTAGCCTAGGGCCCATGAGACTGAAAATGTGCAGCATCCACGTCAAGGACCCCGCTACGGCCCATGCTTTCTATACGGAAACGTTGGGCTTCGAAACCCTGATGGCCATGCCCGAGCACAACCTCTTCATTATTAAGGATCCCGGCGCGGACAACAGTGCAGACAACAATTCCGTGGGACTCCTGCTGGAACCCAGCGACAACCCGATCGGCGCCAACTACATGAACGCAGTGCACGACGCCGGCCTCCCCGCCATCGTCTTCGGCGTACCGGATGTGCAGGCCGAGTATGAGCGCTTGGTTGCAGCCGGCGTGACGTTCAAGGGCGAGCCCTCCGAGGATCCTTCCGGCATCAGCGCAGTGTTCGACGACGGCTGCGGCAACTTCGTGCAGCTACACCAGGACTAGTTAAACAGCTGTGGCCGGGACCAACTGGTCCCGGCCACAGCCAGCTCAAACTATGCGTGATCGCGTTTTGACGTCTTCGGGGCATCGCGCTTGGCCGCTGCGTTGTCCTTGGCTTCCTTGGTGGCTGCCTTCTTCGCAGCCTCTTCCTTGACGCGCTGTGCTTCGGCGCGGACGGCGGCGTGCGTGGCGCGCTCCACAACCAGCCACTGCGGCGGAGCCTGCAGCAGCTCGGTGATTTCCGCCGTCGTGAGTGCTTCTTCGACGCCACCGCGGGCCAGGCCGCTGATGGAGACGTTCAGCTTCTGTGCCACTACCGGGCGCGGGTGCGGGCCGTTGCGGCGGAGCTCGGCGAGCCACTCCGGCGGGTTGGCCTGGAGTTCGGCGAATTCTTCGCGGGAGATGGACGAATCCTGGAACTCCTGGGGTGTCGCGGGCAGGTAGATGCCGAGTTTCTTGGCAACGGTTGCCGGTTTCATGGACTGGGAGTTCGAGGACGTCATGCTTCAAGGGTATCTGGCCGGTACTGTGAGTGTGTGCCAGACGCTGAAGAATCCGCCCAAATAACCGAGCCCCCGAGCGAGCTTCGCTTCGCTTATGTTGCGGGTGTGACGCCTGGGAAATGGATCCGGCGGTGGGAAGAGCGGATGCCGGACGTCCCGTTGCACGCGTTCATGTCCGACGACGGCGCGCAGCTTTCGGTTTTGCACGACGGTTCCGCTGACCTTAGCTTTGTTCGGCTGCCCGTGGACCGGGAAGGCCTGAACGTCATTCCCCTGTATGAAGAGCAGCCGGTGGTGGTCGCTCCCAAGGGACACGAGATCTCCGTGTTTGAAGAGGTGGCGCTGGAGGACCTGTCCGAGGAGAACTTCCTGGACGTGGAGGAAATGGGCGGGCCGGATATGGCCTTGCAGGTGGTGGCTTCCGGGGCCGGGTTGGCCATCCTGCCCATGTCAGTGGCCCGGCACCTGAACAACAAGCAGACCGTGATGCGGCTCCTGACCGGCGCTCCTGGAACTCAGATTGGCCTCGCTTGGCTTGCGGGAACAGATAGCCCGGTGATTGAGGAATTCATTGGGATCGTGCGCGGCCGGACGGCGCAGAGTTCACGCCAGCCGTCGGCCCGGCAGGAGAAGCCGAAGAAGGCGCCCAAGCCGGATCGCCGTGGGAGCGGGGCCAAGAAGCCCGCCGTGGCGCAGCGCTACGCCCCGAATCCGGACAAGGGCCGTGGCAAGGGTTCGCGCAAGAAGGGCAAGCGCTGATGCTCCTGCCCGGTTGCTCCGCGATTTTGCGGCCTGGAGCACTGCAATCGGCGAAAAGTCGCCGTGCGGACTGAGGCAAGTGGGATGGAGCGCAGCGAATCCCTGCTATTCGCCGTGGATCGCGGCCTGTTGCTGCTCTGACCTGTTGAGGTAGGCGAGCAGAAGGTCCCCGGCGCGCTCCAGGTCGCCGGATTCGAGTGCCGAGCAGATCTGCTCGTTTTCCTTTAGCCAGTCGCTGTAGAAGTGCGCGTTCATGGTGGCCTTGTGGAAGTAAAGACGCATCTCAGCGAGCACTTGGGCCATGATCGAGTTCAGCCTCCCGCTTTCGGCCAAGGCAACGATGGCCCCGTGGAAATGCTGGTTGGCGCTGCCGAGGCCTTCGTTATCGTCTGCCGCTGCTGCGCGCTTTCCCTCCTCGACGGCGGCCCTCACCGCGGCGATGCGCTCTGGAGAGCCGCCGGCCCGGATGGAGCTGACCTCGATGGCCCTGCGCACGGTGTAGACATCGTGAATGTCGCCAGCTTCCAACGTGGCCACATAGACGCCCCGGTTCGGTTGCCGCACCAGCAGACGCTCGCTGGCCAGTTCGGCGAATGCTTCACGGACGGTGTTGCGCGATACCCCCAGGTCCTCGGCGATGGTGGCTTCCGTGAGCTTGGCACCTGGCACGAGGAAGCCCTCGGCCAGTTGGTAGCGCAGTTCTTCGGCAACCCTCTCGGCAACCGAAGGTACTCGGAGGCGCATGCGGGCGCCAGCGCCGTCGATGCCGGCTTTTCCCCGTGGTTCCTGATCTGCACTGGCCATGACACCAAAATTACACGATTGCCAAAAATCAGGATCGCTGGATTGTTGAACAATCCGGAAATCTGGTGCATCCTTGATGTAACGCACATCACGAGGCAGGAATCACACCATGGCAGTCATCGACCTGAACAGCGACGTCGGAGAGTCCTTCGGACGTTGGACGCTGGGCGACGACGCAGCCATGTTCGAATCCGTTTCCAGTGCCAACGTTGCGTGCGGATTCCACGCTGGCGACCCCAGCGTTATTCGCAGCACCTGCAAAAAGGCGGCTGAGGCCGGCGTCGTGATTGGCGCCCACGTCGGCTACCGGGATCTTGCAGGATTCGGCCGTCGCTTCCTGGACGTTGATCCCATGGAGCTGGCCGACGACGTCGTTTACCAGATCGGGGCCCTGCAGGCGCTGGCTGCCACGACGGGTGCGGGCGTCCAGTACGTGAAGCCCCATGGCGGCCTCTACAACGCCATCGTCAAGCACACGGCGCAGGCAAAGGCCGTCGTCGACGCCGTGAAATCGGTTGACCCCAACCTTCCGATCCTCGGCCTTCCCGGTTCCGAAGTCCTGCGCCTCGCTGAGGAAGCCGGCCTTCGTGGCGTTGCCGAAGCGTTCGCGGACCGCGCCTACAACCCGGACGGAACCCTCGTCTCGCGCTCACAGCCAGGCGCCGTCCTGCATGACCCCGCCGAAGTGGCGGAACACGTTTTGCGAATGGCCACCGAACAGTCCGTCAGGACGATCGATGGTTCCATCCTGAAGATCCGCGCAGAGAGCATCTGCGTGCATGGTGACTCACCGGGGGCCGTCGCGATGGCCACTGCAGTGAAGTCCGCTCTCGACGACGCCGGCGTCAGCATCGGCTCGTTCCTCTAGACCTGTTTGAACCAGGCCCCGCAGCACACCCCTCATCCCCCCGGAGGAAACCATGACCAGCACCAACGCAGCCAAGGCCGTGACAAGGAAGCCACCGGCCGGCGCCCTCAAGGCATACATAGCCAGCCTCACCGGCACATCGCTTGAATACTATGACTTCGCTATCTACTCCGTGGCTTCGGCCCTCGTCTTTCCCAAGATCTTCTTCCCCGGCAACGACGAGTTCGTTGCACTGTTGCTCTCCTTCTCAGCTTTCGCGGTGGGCTACTTGGCCCGCCCGATCGGCGGCGTCATCTTCGGGCGTTTGGGCGACAAGATTGGCCGCAAGTACGTCCTGGTATTCACGCTGGTGCTTATCGGCGTCGCGACCGTACTCATAGGTGCGCTGCCCGATTACTCAGTCATCGGCGTGGCGGCGCCCACCATCCTGGTTCTTCTTCGCCTCGCCCAGGGCATCGGGGTAGGCGGCGAATGGGGCGGAGCGGTTCTGCTGTCCAGTGAATTCGGCGACCCCAACAAGCGTGGCTTCTGGTCCTCCGCTGCACAGATCGGCCCGCCTGCGGGCAACCTGATGGCCAATGGCGTCCTCGCCATCCTGGCTGCTTCACTCAGCAACGAGGCCTTCCTTTCCTGGGGCTGGCGCGTCGCCTTCCTGGCATCCGCACTCCTGGTGGTCTTTGGCCTGATCATCCGCCTCAAGCTCGAAGAAACCCCGGTCTTCAAGGCAATCCAGGCCCACGGCGAACGACCCAAAGCACCCATCAAAGAGGTCTTCACCACTGAACCCAAGGCCTTGGTTTCAGCAGCGCTCTCCCGGGTCTGCCCGGACGTCCTCTACGCGCTTTTCACCGTGTTTGTTGCGGTGTACGCCACCAAGCAACTTGGCATGACCACGGGTAATGTCCTGGCAGCCATCCTCATCGGATCCGCATTCCAGCTGTTCCTCATTCCGTTGGCCGGCGCTCTTACCGACCGCTTCAACCGCCGCCTTGTCTACGGCGTCACAGCGGCCGCCACAGCCGTCTATATTCCCCTGTTCTTCCTCATGATCCAGGGCAAGTCAGTGGTTATGTTGACCATCGGCACGGTGATCGGTTTGGCGCTGCACGCGTTCATGTATGGCCCGCAGGCCGCCTTCATCACTGAGCAGTTCCCAGCCCGCCTGCGCTATGCCGGCAGCTCCCTGGCCTACACCCTGGCCGGTGTGATTGGTGGAGCTGTTGCGCCCATCATCTTCACTGCCCTCTACGGCGCGGCATCCGGCGGCTGGTATTTGATCGCCGGGTACCTCGTCCTGACAGCCGTTGTCACGATCGTGGGTATGCTCCTGGGCCGGGATCCGAAGCCTGAAGAAGACCTTCGCCTGCTGCAGGAGTCGGCCGCCTAATTGGCGACGAAGCGGATGATGGAGACCGTGATGCAAACGACCACCGCGAAGCAAACGACCACCGCAAAGAGGGTCCGGTCCGTGCGACCCGTCGGCACACGTGCCGTCCTTGCGGAGCTGGATGGGCTGCAGGACGTACTGGCCTTGCAGGACATGCTCTACAAGTCTCCGCTCCCTGGCCAGGTAGACGTCCTGGCAGCAGCCGAAACAGTTATGGTCGTTGGCGAATCCGCAGCGGCAACCCGGGCAATCGGCGCCCGGTTGCTCGAACTGGAACTCGTCGCGACGGACGTTACCGATTCCGGGCTGGTCGTCATCGATACCGTGTACGACGGCGATGACCTCGCCGATGTCGCGGAGCTCACCGGGCTGAGCGTGGAGGGCGTGATTGCGGCCCACACCGGCCAGATTTGGACTGTTGCCTTCGCTGGCTTCGCTCCCGGATTCGGCTACATGGTGGGCGAGAATGAAGTCCTCACGGTTCCCCGCCGCCCTTCACCCCGCACGGCTGTTCCCGCTGGATCCGTGGCCCTCGGCGGCCAGTACTCGGCTGTCTATCCCCGGCGCTCTCCCGGCGGTTGGCAGCTGATTGGCCGAACGGGAGCCCGGATGTGGGACCTCGACCGTCCGCAACCGGCCCTGGTTCGGCCCGGTGACAGGGTGCGGTACCGGGTTGTTCGGGAGGTTGTCACGGCCAGTGCGGCGCATCAAGCTGAACCCGACTCGGATCACCACACGGACTCCGGCTTACGGGTACTCAACCCCGGCGCTCAAAGCCTTATCGAGGACCTTGGCCGCAGAGGCTATGGGGCTTTGGGGGTCTCGGCGGCCGGCGCGTTGGATCGGGCATCGGTCCGGCGGGCCAACCGTCTTGTCGGCAACAGTTCGTCGGCCGCAGCCATCGAAACCGTCAATGGCGGGCTTACGGTCGAGGCAATCGGCGACCAGGTGATTGCCGTGACAGGTGCGCCCACCACCCTAACGGTCCAGTCGCCGTCGTCGGTTGAATTCGAAGAATCTGACGGCGGCATCCGGGACGCAGTGCGCAGCGTCCCCATGGCTGCTCCATTCGCGTTGCTCGACGGCGAAGTCCTTACTGTTGGACCGCCCGAGGCCGGTTTCCGGAACTATGTTGCAATCCGCGGTGGCATAGCGGTTCCCGAAGTCCTGGGGAGTCGTTCGGCCGATACGATGTCGGGGATCGGACCTGCGCCATTGGTGGTCGGGCAGGAGCTCCCGGCGGGCGACGCCACGGCGTCTACTGCGGTTGGAAGCCCGGAGCTGCAACCGGAATTTCCGGGTGCCAATGTCACCGTTCTCGATGTGGTTCCCGGACCCCGTGCTGATTGGTTTGATCAGTCCGCCATCGAGTCCCTAACAAGCCAGGAATGGCTGGTCACACCACAATCCAACCGCGTGGGCATGCGACTGGACGGTACTCCTCTCCAGCGCGCCCGCGAGGGTGAACTTCCCAGTGAGGGGACCATGGCCGGTGCCCTCCAGATCCCGCCCGCCGGCCTCCCCGTGCTGTTCCTGGCCGACCACCCCATCACCGGTGGTTACCCCGTGATCGGCGTGGTTCGCGACGAACACCTTGACCTTGCCGGGCAGGTCCCCATTGGCGGACGGATCCGGTTCCGGATGGTCCCCGATTCCCCCGACTTCACCAAGACCCCAGAGAAGTGAGTATTTGATGCGAAAGGTCCTGATTGCGAACCGCGGAGAAATCGCTGTTCGAGTCGCCCGAGCCTGCGATGACGCCGGCATTTCGTCCGTGGCCGTCTATGCGGACATCGACGCCGACGCAATGCATGTGGGTGCCGCGGATGAGGCCTACAGCCTGGTAGGAAACAGCCCTGCTGAGACCTACCTCAACGTCGCGAAGCTGCTATCCGTTGCCAAACAGTCGGGTGCTGACGCCGTCCACCCCGGCTATGGCTTCCTGTCGGAAAACGCCGACTTCGCGCAAGCAGTCCTCGACGCCGGACTCGAGTGGATCGGTCCGTCACCGGAGTCGATCCGACAGTTGGGCAACAAGATCACGGCCCGCGAGATCGCTGTCCGTGCTGGTGCACCCCTTGTGGCCGGCAGCGACGGGCCGGTTGCCAATGCTGCTGAAGCCCGGGCTTTTGCCGAGGAACACGGACTGCCGGTGGCCATCAAGGCGGCCTTTGGCGGCGGCGGCCGCGGGCTCAAGGTTGTCCGCGAACTCGCCGAAGTGGAGGAGGCTTTCGACTCCGCAGTGCGCGAAGCCATCACAGCGTTCGGACGTGGGGAATGCTTCGTTGAACAGTACCTTGACAGGCCTCGGCACGTGGAAGCGCAGGTCATCGCGGATACCCATGGCAACGTCGTTGTGGTGGGTACGCGCGATTGCTCCCTTCAACGCCGTCACCAGAAGCTCGTGGAAGAGGCGCCTGCGCCGTTCCTCACCCAGTCCCAGCAGCAACAGATCTATGACGCAGCCAAAGCAATCGTCCGCGAGGCCGGCTACTACGGCGCCGGGACTGTCGAATTCCTCGTCTCCGCGGACGGGGCCGTGGCCTTCCTTGAGGTAAACACGCGCCTGCAGGTTGAGCACCCTATTACCGAGGAAACGGCTGGGATTGACCTCGTTCAGGAGCAGTTCCGTGTTGCAGCCGGCCTGCCCTTGAGCTTTTCCGAGGACCCCATCGCCCGGGGCCATTCCTTCGAGTTCCGCATCAACGCAGAGGACGTTGGCCGCGGATTCCTGCCTTCCCCGGGCACAGTGGCATCGTTCCAAGCGCCCACCGGCCCCGGCATTCGCCTGGACACCGGCGTCCGCGCGGGCTCGTTTATTGCACCGCAGTTCGATTCGCTCCTGGCCAAATTGATTGTTACTGGCGCCGACCGCCAGCAAGCGCTGCGCCGCGCACGCCGTGCACTTGCGGAAATGGAGATCACCGGACTGCCCACCGTGTTGCCATTCCACCGCGCCGTTGTGGAGTCCGATGACTTTACGTCCGTAGCCGGGCTGAATGTTCACACCCGGTGGATCGAGACGGACTTTGCAGATCAGATCCCCGTTGATTTCGAATACAACGTGGTTGCCCCTGGCGGCGTGCGGCGCACCATCACCGTGGATGTCGACGGCAAGCGGCTCGCGGTGGGACTCCCGGCTGATCTGCTGGAGGGTTGGGCCCGGTCAGGGCAGGCACTTCCGTCAGGCTCGGTGGTCACGGGGTTGCAGGGTGACTACGTGGGAGCCTCCGATTCAGGGGTAGCCCCGCCAGCGGAATCAGCCCTGGTCTCCAGCATGGCCGGCACCGTGGTGAAGTGGCTCGTGGAGCCCGGCACCGAGGTTTCTGCAGGCGATCCGTTACTGGTAGTCGAGGCCATGAAGATGGAAACGCAGGTGGCAGCCCACCGTGCAGGCACGCTCTCCGAGGTGCTCTCGGCACCCGGCGGCGTGGTGACCGCGGGAGCCGTATTGGCGCACATCCAGTAGTCCGGCTGGCTAAACCCCGACGGCGGTCCAGCCCTTCGCGGGGAGCTGGACCGCCGTCGTCGTGCGCGGTTGGTGAGGAGGGCCGCTGGGACGTCGCTAACCTGCTATTCCGTGGTGGGGCAGCAACGGATCAGCGGCCAAGCAACGAGGTTGTGGCTCCCAAAATGCTGTCCAACAGGGCGTTGCGGAACTTGCCCGAGGGGTCGTTGGTGGCGGCGAGGCTGCAGAAGTCCTCGAAGCGTGGGTAGAGAGTGGCGAAGTCGTACAGGCTTGGCGTGAAGAGCTTGCCCCAGTGTGGCCTCGCGCCGAAGGGACGCAGTGCTTCCTCAACATCCGGGAGTACCGCTTCCACCTGGGCCTGCAGTGGCTTCCATGTGAAGTGGAGGGCCACGCTTTGTTGCCGGTAGAACGGGCTGAGCCAGAATTCGTCGGCCGCTACTGTACGGATTTCGGAGATGAACAGCAGGGGTGCCAGCTTGTCCGCGAGCTCTCGGACAGCTTGAAGAGCCGCGGGTGCATGCTCCAGGGGCAGGAGGAATTCGCTCTGCAGTTCCTCACCGTTGCTCGGCGTGAATTCGTGGCGGAAGTGCGGCAGGCGGTCCAGCCATTTGCCGGGCTCGTCCAGCTGACCCGTGCAGTTCTCCGCCGACATCCCGGGCAGCGGGTGCAGAGCGGCAGTAGCCGCGCTTGCACCGAAGAGGTCGGGGAGGACTGGCTCGGTATCCAGGGCTTTGAACCACACCTGCGGGATGGCGTCTCCGGTGTAGTCCGTGAAGAAGCTGACGCTGTAGGCGGCCGACGCGATGTTCACGAAATCGGCCAGCGCCCGGTCCCACGGCAGCCCCGTGAGCACGCGCTGCCGCATCTGGTAGCTCGGCCGGACGGCCAGTTCCAGTCCGGTGACGATCCCCAGGGCGCCGAGTCCCACAACGCTGGCGAGGAATTCGTCGTCGTCCGGCCTAAGCGTCACCAGCTCGCCATTTGCCCGCACCAGGTCAATGCTTTCGACGGCGCCAGCCAAGGAGGGATTGCCGACGCCACTGCCGTGTGTCCCGGTTTGGATTGCTCCCGCAACCGAGATGTGGGGGAGCGAAGCGAGGTTGTGGATGGCATAACCCTGTTCCTCGACTGCCCGGCAGAGTGCGCCATAGCTGATACCGCCGCTGACTTTGACGGTGCCCGTGCCGGGATCAAGTGAGATTTCCTGGGGCAATGCATCCAGGAGAAGGTGCATGCCATCGGTGTCTGCGACGTTGTTGAACGAGTGACGGGAACCAAGGGCCTTGATCCGCGGCGCGTTCGCCACCAGCCCGCACAGCTGGTCCACTGAAGTGGGCCGCTGGACTTCTGCGGACGAATACTCAAGGTTTCCTGCCCAGTTCTTCATTGAATGATCTTCCCGGTTGGCTACTTGTTGGCTTCCGTAATTGTTAACGTTCACAACTAATTGCGTCAAGGGGTGTCCAACTGGCTGAAGCAGGTATCAGTCGGGCAGCGGGACGCGGGACGCTAGTCCTTCAGTGGGCGGCGGGCCAGCCATGCCGCTACAATCGCGCCGGAGATGTTGTGCCACAGCGAAAAGACGGCGGAGGGCAGTGCAGCCAGTGGACTGAAGTGCGCCGTGGCAAGGGTCGCGGCCAAGCCGGAGTTCTGCATGCCAACCTCGAATGCCAGGGCGCGGCGGGCTTTGTCATCCAGGCGGCCCAGTTTGCCGGCGAGGTAACCCAGGCCCAGCCCAAAGCCATTGTGGAGGACGACCGCCAGGAACACGATGGCGCCGGCTGCGACGATCTTGCTGGCGCTGCCGGCCACGACGATAGCCACGATCAGTGAAATCACGACGGCGGACGCCCACGGAAGTGCCGGCAGCACCTTCGCGACGAGCCTGGACAGGAAGAGTCGGGCGAGCAGGCCTGCGATGACCGGAAGCAGCACGGTCTTCACGATATCCAGCACCATGGCGCCAGCATCAATGTGCAGGAACGAACCGGCCAGCAGGAGAGTCAGGGCAGGCGTGACGACGGGAGCGATCAACGTGGAAACAGAGGCGACAGCCACCGACAGTGCGACGTCGCCTTTGGCCAGGAACGCCATCACGTTGGACGCCGTACCGGACGGTGCGCAGCCCACAAGAATAAGGCCGACGGCGAGCTCGGGCGGAAGCTGAAGCAGGACGGCAATCAACCAGCCCGCCCCGGGCATGATCACGTAGTGCGCCACGATGCCGAGTGCCACAGCCCAAGGGCGCCGCGCCACAGAAGCGAAGTCGGGCGGTGTCAGCGTGAGGCCCATGCAGAACATGATGACGCCCAACAAATAAGGAACGGCGACGCCCATGGGCTTGAACAGTTCCGGAAGCAGGAATCCAAGCACGCCAGCCAGCACAACCAGGAGTGGGAAAACCGTCACGGCTATCCGCGCGATCCTGGCCTCTGCCGCGAGAGCTGGGTTGACGGGAACCGCGGCCCCTGAAGTCTCTGTCTGGGAATTCGTTGCCTCAAGCATTTATCCATGCTCACATTGGTCCGCGGGCAAGACCGAGTTCGTTACTTTCAACTGGGCATATATGTCAGATGACCGCTGTTTCGAAGGCGTCGGGTCAGTCGTTCAGCTTTCCCGCGAGCCGTTCGCGCATCCGAACGCTTGCCTCGTTCAGACCAATGAACTCCACCTCCCGGCCGTGATTCCGGTACTTCTCCGTGACGGAATCCAGTACCGCAATAGTTGATGCATCCCAAAGGTGCGAGGCGTGAAGATCGATCACCACGCGATCTATGCCTTCCGAGGAATCTTTTGCGTAGTCGAACTGGGTGTACAGATCATTGGACGAAGCGAAGAAGAGCTCGCCATCCACCGTGTAGGTGGCCACCGTTTCACCGTTGAGCTCCAGTTCCGTCCTCTCGACGGTAGCGAAGTGCGCCACCCGCCGCGCAAACAGCACCATCGCGGTCAAGACGCCGACGCCGACACCCACCGCCAGATTGTGCGTCGCCACAACGGCGGCAACAGTGATCAGCATGACGGCGGTCTCCGATTTGGGCAGGCGCTTCAAGGTGGATGGCCGAACAGAGTGCCAGTTGAAGGTAATCAGGGAAACGAAGATCATCACGGCAACAAGGGCCGCCATGGGAATCATCCCCACAACGTCGCCCAGGACAACCACCAGGACCAGCAGGAAGACGCCCGCCAAAAAAGTGGAAAGCCGGCTCCGCGCGCCGGATCCTTTGACGTTAATCATGGTCTGTCCGATCACGGCGCAACCACCCAGCCCACCAAGGAAACCTGTGACGATGTTCGCCACTCCCTGGCCCCAGGAAACGCGGGTCTTATTTGATCGTGTGTCCGTGATGTCGTCCACGAGCTTGGCTGTCAGGAGTGATTCCAGCAGGCCAACAAGGGCCATGGACAGTGCGAAAGGCGCAATGATCCGGAACGTTTCCAGATCCAGCGGGACATTGGGCAGGAAGAACCCGGGCAGGCTGTGGGGGAGTTCGCCTTTGTCGCTAACCGTTGGAACGTCGATGTGCCCCAGAACGGTAACCAGGGTGATGACCACGATCGCCACGAGGGGTGCGGGAATGGCCGTGGTCAGGCGAGGCAGGCCAAAGACCATGACGAGACCCACGGCAACAATCGGATAGACCATCCAAGGGACATTGAAGAGTTCGGGCATCTGCGAGATGAACACCAAAATAGCCAGAGCGTTCACGAAGCCGATCATCACCGACCGCGGAATGAAGCGCATGAGCCGGGTAACACCCAGGACAGCGAGGATGATCTGGAAGATACCCGCCAGGATGATCGTGGCGATCAGGTAATCGAGTCCGTACTCCTTCATCACGGGAGCGATGACCAAGGCGACAGCCCCTGTCGCCGCAGAGATCATGGCTGGTCGACCACCAACAAGGGCAGTCACGACGCCCATGGTGAAGGAAGCGAACAACCCGACCCTGGGATCAACGCCCGCGATGATCGAGAACGCGATGGCCTCCGGAATGAGCGCCAGTGCAACCACCAGTCCGGCCAGGGATTCCGTCAGCAGGCGGCGGGGCGAGCGGAAAGTCACCCGCAGTGACATGAGTTGCTCGGGAGTCATGGCGTCCTTACAGTGCAGTCTGGCGGTAACGCTCAATCTGCTTCAGACGCCGCTGGAGGCTATCGCGCCGCGGGTGCGGAACGACGTCGGGCGCCTCAGCGGTGAGGTCAATGTGTTCGGTTCCGTACTGCCACAGCAGGAGGTCATCCAGGAGGCGGTCGGGGCCCGGGGAGTAGCGGTGATCCAGGGCTTTGCGGACCTCCGTGATCCGGTTGGCGCTAAGGAGCCCCGCAAGTTCCACGGTTTTGGTGAGTCCGTGGGCGGCCAGGAGTTCGGCAGCCCACCCCCAGTCGTCATCAACTTTACGGTCAACGTGAGGCAGGAGCGTACGCCAGACGTCCCGCACGCGGTTGGGAGTCAGCGGGGAAGCACCCTCGCCGTGCAGGTCCCAGTAGCTTCGGACCTCTTCGTACCGCTCATGGAGGTCCGCGAAGGCACTTTCCACGGTTTCCAACATGGCCGCAGTGGCTGTGAACTGGCGGTCGAAATGCGGGGTCCATGCACGCGGATCCTCCGCCTTGAACCGGATATCGTGCTCGATCTCGCTCCAGGCGTGCGCAAAGACCGTGCGGATCTGGCACTCGAAGAAGTAGCTGCCGTTGGCAGGCATGTCCGGGTTGAAGACATGCTGATACTCCTTGACGGCCTCATTCTGGATGGTTCGCAGGATGAGGTGCCGGCTGGAGTAACCGTACGTGCCCGATTCGATGGAACCGATGTCCTTCTCGCGGTCTCCACGGCAGTCGAAGAGCTGACGCTGCCGCTTGATGATGTTGGCTACGGCTGCGTTCTCGGCAGGCAATTTGGTGATGACGCGGATGCCCACCATGTCATTCAAGGTGCGGAAAGGGTCCGGGAATTTGAGGACCCGTGGGCCGCCCGGCTCCAGAGGATCATCCGTGCGTGAGATTTTTTCGCGGAACGATTCCACTGTTTTGGTTCGTCCGGTAACAAACAGGGGAGTGACCTCGGCGTCGTTGAGCATGTCCCTTAGGGTCAGCAGCACATCCCGCGTGACCCGCTTCAGGGCAGGGCGAACACGCTCATAGAGCGCCACGTTCGCGTCCACTGCATCGCGCTGGTCCTGGTCCAGGCTGTCCCAATTGCTTGCCATGCCCCCAGCTTACGGGGCGGGCCCGACACTGGCGCGGGCCACCCGCCGTCGGGGTGCCCTAGCCAAAGTTGCGGGACGTCACGATAGGCTCGGTACAAAGGAGGGCGCAATGTTGCGGCACAAGTACAGCTACGGCGAACACCCCAGTCAATGGGGCGAACTCTTCATACCTGAACCGAACAACGGAAACCATCGCGGCGCGTCAGCCGTCAAGGGTGGTGTCGCGGTGGTGATCCACGGCGGCTACTGGCGCTCACAGTACGGCGCCGAGCTCGGCGAGCCCCTGGCCCGCGACCTCGCGGCGCATGGAATTACCGCGTGGAACCTTGAATACAGGCGGGCCGGCAACGGCGGTGGTTGGCCCCATACATTCGAAGACATCCTGGCCGGCATTGACCATCTCGCCGAAATCGCCGGAAAGCACGAGCTCCACCTTGGCAAGGTAGTGGCCTTGGGTCACTCCGCCGGCGGTCACCTGGCTGTGTGGGCCGCCGGACGGCAGCGCCTCTCGGCCATCGGAACGCCCGACGCCGACCGTCAACTGGTGCGTGCACCGGAGGATAATGCCGTCCACCTGACGGGCGTCGTCAGCCAGTCCGGCTTGCTGAACCTGGCTGCCGCCGAAAAACTGAACCTCAGCAACGGTGCCGTCTGCAACCTCATGGGCGGCGATTCTGCCAGATACCCCAAAAGGCATAAATACGCGGACCCCATGAGTTCCCTGCCTATTGATGTTCCGGTTTTCGCCGTCCACGCTACCGACGACGAGGACGTTCCGGTCAGCCAGTCCGAGGCCTACGTCGCGGCGGCAACAGCAGCCGGCAGCGCAGCGCAATTGCTGCGTGTCCCCGGGGATCACTTCGATCTCATAGATCCAAAGGCCGTTGCCTACAAGAAATGCCGCGAATTGGTACAACGCCTGCTCTCCTGAATCACTGGTAGCGCCCACCCTTCCTCTGGCAGAGTGGTCCCATGCTGACTGTGATTGGCGAGGCCTTGGTTGACGTTGTGCAGCGCCCCAGCGGAATCGAGGCGCACGTTGGCGGTAGTCCGCTCAACGTCGCCGTTGGCTTGGCGCGTTTGGATCACCCCGTGCAGTTCATCGGGCGTTTTGGCCAGGACGCGTACGGCGATTCCGTTGCGGCGCACCTGCGGTCCAGTTCCGTGATGGTCCCCCTTCCGCCCGACGGCAAACCCACGAGCATAGCCACGGCAGTGATCGACGACGACGGCGCCGCCACCTACGCCTTCGATCTCACCTGGGATTTGCCGGGCCTCGGCGAGCGGTTGCCGCTCATGCTGCAGGGAGCCACCTTGCTGCATACGGGTTCAATAGCCACGGCCTTGGAGCCCGGTGCCGCGGACGTGCTTGCCGCCGTCGAGCATGCCCACCCGAGCAGCACCATCAGCTTCGATCCCAACTGCCGCCCCAGCATCATTACCGATCGCGATTACGCGCGGAGGCAGGCCGAACGCTTTGTGGTGCTCTCCGACGTCGTGAAGGCTTCCGACGAAGATCTTGAATGGCTCTATCCGGGCGTTGATCCGCTGGAATCGGCGCGCCGCTGGTTGTCGCTGGGAGGTACGGGAGGACCCGCGCTGGTGGTGGTGACGCGGGGTGCGCGTGGTCCGTGGGGAATCACGGCCATCGGCGAGACCCAGGTCCCGGCGCCTAACGTGACGGTGGTGGATACGGTTGGTGCCGGCGATTCGTTCATGGCGGGGCTGCTGTCAGCCATAGTGGACCGCGGGCTGGACGGTGCGCAAAACCGTGGGGCACTCAGAGCCATGCCGGCTGAAACCCTCGCCGCCATCATGGATCATGCGACCCGTGCCGCCGCGGTCACGGTGTCCCGCGCCGGCGCCAATCCGCCCACGCGGGCTGAGCTCAACCACCGGGCTGTTGCCAGCTAAGACTGTTCTCAGCCAGAACATTTGCCGGTGTAGTCCGGCCAAGAGGAGGTGCGCATGCAAGACCACGAATTACAGGTTGCGAGCGAGTCATTCAACGACGGCGATACTCTCGGCCTCGACCAGCGGAGCGGGATTCTGGGTGCGGGCGGCAAGGACATATCTCCCCAGCTGAGCTGGAGCGGAGCTCCGGACGGAACCAGGAGTTTCGCGGTCACCATGTGGGATCCCGACGCTCCCGGCCCTGGGGGCTACTGGCATTGGGCCGTACTTAATATTCCTCCTGAGGTATCATGCCTTCCGGCCGGTTCCGGGGGCAAGGGCGGCCACGCGTTGCCTGCCGGTGCGTTCCAGTTAAAGAACGACGGCGGCCGCAGCGGCTATGTTGGGGCGGCGCCTCCCAGAGGGCATGGACCGCATCGTTACGTAGTGGCTGTACATGCGCTGGACGTGGAGGACCTGGGCATCGAAAAGGATTCCGAGGCGCGCATACTTGCCTCAGTCCTTCCTGCGCATACGTTGGCGCGCGGAACCATCACTGGCATGTTCGAGCGTTAGCTGCGGCATTTGGGTTCTCAACAGCCACGTAGACTGACATGATGCGCCTCGTAGCAAGTGATATTGACGGCACCATCCTCGGTCATGACGGCAAGATCAGTGATCGGACCGTCAAGGCATTCAAAGCATGCCGGGACGCCGGGGTGGCGCTTGTGTTCGTCACGGGCCGCCCCCCGCGGTGGTTGTACCCGCTCCAGGAACAACTGGGGCACAGCGGTATCGTGATCTGCTCCAACGGCGCGGTGGTCTGGGATCTGGAAACCGAGAAGCCCATTTCTTCCTGCACATTGGATATCACCTCAATTTTTGAAGCGCGGCGCATCATCAAGTCCTTGCGGCCGGATGCTTTGTTCGCCGTGGAAACGCTGACTGGTTTCCAACTGGAGCCGGGCTTCCTCGAGAACGAAACAAGCGAACTGCTTGCGGAGTTTACCCCCGCACCGCTGGACCAGACGCTGACGGCGGATGACGCCGTCGTGAAGTTCCTCGCCATAACCCGCAAAGGCACCCCGGACGAATTCCTTGCCGAAGTTCAGCCTGCCGTGGCCCATCTGGTCAGCACGACGCACTCGGCACCGCGCACCGCAATGCTCGAGATGTCCGTGCCCGGCATCAACAAGGCCGTCACCCTCGCGAAGTACGCCGAGTCTCTGGGGATCGACGCCGCCGACGTCGTTGCGTTCGGGGATATGCCCAACGACATCGAGATGCTCCGCTGGGCCGGCCACGGCTACGCGATGGCCAGCGGCCACCCGGAAGCGATCCTCGCCGCGGGGCAGCAGGCACCACACTTCGACGACGACGGCGTGGCGCAGATCCTCGAGGCGAAACTGACGGAGCAGACGGTCTAGCTACGTCCGGCACGAGGGATCCAGCACCGCACCGACTCGCGGTATCTGATGAACTCTGCACCAAACCGCTCTTCGAGATCGGCTTCCTCCAGCGGCCGGACGGCATAGTTCCACAGCAGAGAGCCGAGAACCGCGTAGGCGACTATCAGCCAGGACCCGAGGATAAGGCCAACCGCGGCACCTTGGGTAATGCCGGCAACAGCCATGGGATTGCGAATCCAGCGATACGGTCCGGCGATGACCAAGCGGTTGGGCATGGCTGAGGGCAACGGGGTGCCGGCTCCGAGCCAGGACATGGTCAGGGCGGAGGCCACGCCCAGCGCAGTTGCGAACGTCAGAAGCAGCGCTCCGACGGGCGCGGCCATCGGCGGAAATGGCAGGGACACTTCCCATCGCTGTTCGAGGAACGTCAGGGCCAAGGGGATCACAGCCAGGAAAAATCCCCAGAAGAGCATCATTTGGCCGATCGTTGCTCCCACGTTTGTTGTGGTGCGATGGCCAGTGGCTGAGCGGAAAGCGAAGGGCCCTTGGATGATCCAAGCCGTGGGAATCCCGCCCAGGAAGAGGACGCTGAGGGCGGCCAGGGAACAAGCGGCAGCGGCAATCATGATCAGAACGCCCGATCCTGCTTCAGTTGTCACCGTGGCGTAGACACCGAGGGCAATGGCGACGATTCCCGTCCAAGCAGTGGCCACCGCTGCGGCGGCCTTCACTCCGATTGCTGCAAGGGCGGAGGCGATGACGAAAAGTGGAACGTCAAAGGCCGCGACAACGACGGGATCGAGGCTACCGAGGGTTGCTTCCCGCACCACGGGTGACAGGAAGGCGGCGATCCACCACGAAAGACCGGCGGCTGCCTGCACGGCAAAATAGCTTCGGCACAGCAGCTGCAAGCCCGCTCTTCTACCCTGGCGTGGCTGCGTCACGGGTGGCGTTCACCCTGGCCTGCCAGCACGGCGCGGTAGCCCTCAATGTAGGTGGGGAAGGCGAACTCGAAGCCAGTTTCGCGCAGCCTCTGATTGGAGCAGCGCTTGTCCCCGGGGCCGCCGTGTTGGTCTTCCGACGCCCTTGGTGGTTCCGCGTTCCCCATTTCCAAAGCAAGAAACCGCATGACGTCGCCCATCTCGGCCGCGTGGTCGTCCACGCCCACGTAGACCGGATCCGGGTCCTGATCCATCGTGGTGAGGTGCACGATCATGGCCGCGGCGTCATCCCTGTGAACACGGTTGGTGTGCCGGGGCCGCGCCGGAATCACGGCTTGCCCTGACCGGACTTGGTCGATCAGTCGCGTTCGTCCCGGCCCGTAAATGCCGCCGAGCCGAAGGATGATGGGTTGAGTTCCCGTTCCCCGGGTGCGGGCAAGCAACATATTTTCAGCCTCCACCAGCACTTTGCCGCTGAAACGTGTGGGCTCGGTGGGTGTGGTCTCGTCCACCACCGCTCCGTCGGAGTCCTTATAGACGGCAGTGGAGGAGACGAACAAGATGCGTTCCGGTTCAACAGAATCACGATCCAAAGCGTCCAGAATATTTCGGAGGCCGTCTATGTACGCCGCCCGGTATGCTTCCTCGGTGGAAGAATCGGCGGCCACTGCGACCACGACAATGGTCACATCTGCCGGGATGACCGGGACTCCACGTGCGAGGTCCGCGCGAATGCCCTGGATCTCCGCGGGGAGCTTTTCCGGCGAGCGTCTGAGCCCGGTCACCTCATGGCCCAGGTCTGCGAAACGCAGTCCGGCTTCGGTTCCAAGGTCGCCGCATCCGGCAATCAATACAGTCATGCCACTAGTTTGGCAGCCCTGATGCTCCGCAAAGCTATCACCAACTTCCCAGTCTCCATACAACCCGCGTTCAACTTGCGCCCGTAGGCTCTCAGCCACAGACACGTTTTGCTTGTTGGATGTAGGGGAATCATGGCCAAGCGTAGGATCAACGATTTCAACACCGCTCCGTTGCGGCGGATCGAGCCGGATCACCACTGGAGGTCACTCCGTCAGGGCGACCGCGTTAGCGTCACGCTGACGCCCGGGTACGAATCGGCTGGCATAGTGGACGCCGTTACCGGCGACGCAACGGCAGTTTGGGTAGAGCTCGACGGCGGTCGCGGCCGTACGCTGGTGCACGTCAGCGATGGGGTGGCCGTGGTCCCACTGGAGAAGGTGACGGTCACCGACGAAGCGTAGGCGCCTATGCGCAATGGGCTACGCTTCGGGTGTGACGCTGCCATATTTCCTCCGCAAGGATGGCACTGTGGGCCCGGTGGCCTTTGCCCACCGGGGATTCTCCCTGCATGGGATGGAGAACTCCTTGACTGCGTTTAGAGCCGCGGTTGAGCTGGGCACTTTGCACCTTGAAACCGACGTACACACCACTTCAGACGGCGTCCTGCTCGTTTTCCACGATTCTTCCCTGGACCGGGTCACGGATTCATCCGGGCGGATCGCCGAATTAACGGCAGACGAGGTAGCCAAGGCCCGCATCGGCGGAGTGGAACCTGTGCCGACTTTTGACGAGCTCGTAGCTGCGTTTCCCGATGCCCGCCTGAACCTGGACGTGAAGGACTGGAATTCCGCTAAATCGATGGCCGAAGCTATCGAGAAGCACGGCATCCATGACCGGGTGTTGGTGACGAGTTTCTCCGACCGGCGTCGACGTGCAGTGTTGAAACTCCTCAGCCAGCGGACCGCTTCTTCGGCTGGCAGCACCCTGACCGCGCTTTTCGTACTTCTTGGATCCGTGCTGCCGGCGGGCCTGGCCCGCAAGGTGCTCACCGGCGTCGACGCTTTCCAGGTGCCGGTCCGGTACGGCCGGTTTCCGGTGGTAACTGCCGGTTTTGTTCGTCGCGCGCACCGCGTGGGCGTGCAGGTTCACGTCTGGACCATCAACGATTCCGCCGAGATGGAACGACTTCTGGACCTTGGCGTTGACGGAATAGTGTCCGACCGGCTGGATCTGCTGAAGGACGTCATGGTGCGCCGGGGGCAGTGGGTTTAGGGCGACGCTTCGCGTCGAAGTGGCATTTGATGACAGTCCCAGGCTGCAACATTGTCATCAAATGCCATCTCGGCGGGCTTCGATGGCTGCCTTACGGACCTGGCTGGCCCGGATCCGCTCGAGATCGAACTTGGCTCCGCGATCGAAAGTGAAGATGCCATTCTTTTCCTGGAAGACATCCGTCAGCTGCGTATAGCAGTAACCAAACATGTCCGGGTTATCCAGGAGCACGCCACATAGTCCGTCGAAACGGGCGTAGAACTCCTCCTCGCTGCTGACGCGCTGGCCGTAACCCCACGACGTCGAAACATCCGTTCCGAGGCCCGCTTCTGGCGCGGCTTGGCGAGCCTCCGTTTCGTTCCACCAAATACCGCCGAATTCGGACACGAAATATGGCTGGCCAGCGTAAGGCACGGAGTATTCCTCACCCTGCGGATTCCGGTTTACAAACGGCTTCCCGTCCGAAAGGCCCTGCTGCTCAATCCGGAACTGCTCCGGATTCTGCTCGTAGGAATGGGAATCGTAAATGTCGGTTTCGCGGATGCGGTGGGAGTATCCGGATGCGTCGATGACAGGCCGTGTGGGGTCGGCCAATTTCGTGGCCAGGAACATGGCCTGCGTGACGTCATCCAATACCGTGAGCCGATCGTGCAGGATCTGGTACGTTTCGTTGAGCGGGCACCATCCGATGATCGAGGGATGGTTGAAGTCGCGTTGAAGCACCTCAAGCCATTGGGCTACGAAACTCGCTGTTGGCTTCTGGTTCTGGCCAATGGTTCCTCCTCCGGAGACGCCCCAGTCGCCGAACTCGCCCCAGACCAGGTAACCGAGCCGGTCTGCGTGGTAGAGGAAGCGCTCTTCGAACACTTTCTGGTGGAGTCGTGCACCGTTGAATCCTGCCGCCATGGACAACTCGATGTCCTTGACCAACGCAGCGTCATCCGGCGAGGTCATGAGCGACTCCGTCCAATATCCCTGGTCCAGCACCAATCGCTGGAACACGGACTTGCCATTTAGACGAACCACTTTGCCGTCAACGGCAACTGAACGAACGGCCGCGTAGCTGCTGACGCGGTCAACGACTGTTCCGGCAGCATCCCGGACTGTCACCTCAAGGTCGTAAAGGAAGGGGTCCTCAATGCACCAAGGCCGCAGGGATCCAGCGGGAATGCCCAGGCGCAATGTTGGCGTGAGATCCAAGTCGGCTCTGGCCGTAGATTCCACATGTGTACCGCCCTCATCGCTGAGGACAGCAGTCACCGTGTGCCCTGCGCGGTTCCGGCTGATCGGAACCTCAATCGTGATGCTGGAACCGGCCAGGTTCGGAGTCATTCGGAGGCGTTTGACGTGGACCTCCGGGACAGCTTCCATCCACACCGTCTGCCAGATTCCCGTGGTGCGGGTGTACTGGCAATGAGTGTTGTTGTACCAGGTTGCCTGCTTGCCCCGTGCCTGCATTTCGTGCCGCGAGTCACGTGCACGGACAACGATGACCGCTTCCGTGCCGGGCTCGGCCACTCCACCAAGATCGGCGGTGAAGGGGGTGAAACCACCCCTGTGGCGGGCTACTTCAATGCCGTTGACCCAGACAGTCGCGTCGTGGTCCACGGCGCCGAAGTGCAGGAGGACGTTCTGGCCGGCCCACTCCTGGGGGATGGTCACCGTACGTCGGTACCAAACAGCTTCCATGAAATCCACGTGCTCAATTCCGGAAAGGACCGATTCCGGGGCAAACGGCACCAGGATCTCACTGGTGAGCTCGCGCCTGGCGAGCCCGCGCTCCAAACCCGAGTCGCCGGCGTCGATCTCAAAACCCCAGGTTCCGTTGAGGTTCATCCAGTTCTCGCGGACAAGCTGGGGACGGGGATGCTCGGGCTTGGGAAGGGCTGGCATCATCTTGGGCTCTGTCAACGCATCTCCTTCGGAAGGGGAAGGGTTCAATTTCCAGTCAAGCGCATCACCGGAAAATGCGCACCCACCCGCCGGTGCACGTGAGATGGTGTTTCTACCACCAGCCGCCGCGCGAGGAGAATGACGTGACGAGTTACCGCTTGGCCATCATTGATGACTATCAGCAGGTTGCCAGTGACTACGCCCCTTGGGATTCGCTGCTCGACGACGGCGTGAAGGTCAGCGTTTTCAGCGCACCTTTTGTTTCCGAAGAGCAGGCTGTGGCAGCTTTGGCGCCGTTCGACATCATTGTGGCGATGCGCGAACGGACGCGTTTCCCGCGCCGGGTGCTCGAGTCATTGACCAACCTGAAACTGCTTGTGACCACGGGCATGGCCAATGCTGCGATCGACCTTGAGGCTGCGTCGGAGCGTGGCATCCTGGTGTGCGGAACGGGCGGTTCACCGGCAGCGGCACCGGAGATGACGTGGGCGTTGCTGCTCGCTTTTGCCCGCAACCTGGTTGTGGAGGAAAACTCGCTGAGGGCAGGCGACTGGCAGACCGCCGTCGGGTTTGAACTCGAAGGAAAGACGCTGGGAATCGTCGGCCTCGGCAAGATCGGGAAGCGGATTGCAGGCTACGCGAAGGCCTTTGGCATGGATGTTTTGGCGTGGAGCCAGAACCTGACGGCGGAGGCGGCCGAGGCTGCCGGTGCCCGAAGGGTGGGCAAAGAGGAGCTGTTCCGGGAGTCCGACGTCGTGACCTTGCATCTGCGTTTGTCTGAGCGGACGGAAGGCATTGTTGGCGAGGAGGAATTGCGGCTGCTTGGACCTGAGGGCGTTCTGGTCAACACCGCACGGGGGCCGCTGGTGGACGAGGCAGCGCTGATCCGGGCGCTGGAAGAGGGCTGGATTCGTGGCGCTGCAATGGATGTCTTTGACGAGGAGCCCCTGCCCGCCGGACATGCTTTGCTTCATTCGTCGCGAACCGTGCTCTCGCCGCACATCGGATATGTGACGCACGAGAGCTACCGGCAGTTTTATGGCGGGGCATTCGAGGACGTCAAGGGGTGGCTTGAGGGTTCCCCGCTACGCGCCCTGAACGAGTGACGCAATCTTCGTAACCGGCAACCGCTTTCCGGGCAAAGCTGGCAAGATGGACCCATGCGTATCCTCATCGCCCCGGACAAGTTCAAGGGATCCCTCACCGCCGCGGAAGCCGCATCAGCCATGGCCGAGGGCGCACTGCGCGTCTATCCGGACGCCGTAACCACCCAATTTCCCGTAGCTGACGGTGGTGAAGGCACACTCGATGCCGCTATCGCCGCCGGTTACGATGAGCGGAACCACGCCGTTGTGGGTCCAATTCTCAAGCCGGTCGGAGCTTCCTGGGCCATCCGCAAAGATTCTTTCGGCGGAGCCACAGCCGTCATCGAAACCGCCCAGGCTTCCGGCCTTGCCTTCATGGAGCCCACCCCCGAGAATTCTTTGCGGGCCCACAGCTACGGCTGCGGACAGCTCATCGCTGCGGCGCTCGACGCCGGGGCCACCGAGATTGTGCTGGGACTTGGCGGTTCGGCAATGTCCGACGCCGGTAGTGGCGCCTTGCGTGCGCTGGGGCTCAAGCCCTTGGACGCTGCCGGGAATGTGGTGCCTCTTGGCGGAGGTTCGCTCGCCGACGTCGTTGCCCTGGATGTCTCCGGACTGGACCCGCGGCTTTCGCAAGCCAAGTTCCGGATCGCAGTCGACGTCCAAAACCCGCTGTTCGGGCCCGAAGGTGCCGCTCATGTTTTCGGCCCCCAGAAGGGAGCCGACGAGGATGCTGTTGAAAGGCTCGACGCCGGCCTCCGTAACTGGGCATCGCTCCTTCGGGAAGCCACGGGCCGGGACGTCAACGTTCCGGGAGCCGGAGCGGCAGGCGGGTTCCCGGCGTCGTTCCTTGCCTTTACGGACTCGGCGCTTGAAGGCGGCTTCGCGCTGGTGGCCGGGCTGACCGGCTTGGCTTCGCACCTTAGCGAGGCGGACCTCGTCATTACGGGCGAGGGTTCCATGGATGAGCAGTCGCTCACCGGCAAGGCCCCAATCGCCTTGGCCGACGCCGCAAGCGTCCACGGAATACCCGTGGTGGCTGTGGCAGGCCGAATCACGGTGACGCCGGAGGATCTCGCCAAACACGGGATAGTAGCTGCGGCCCAGTTGTTGGACGTCGCACAGCGCAAGGATGGCGTTCCGGATGTCGCAGATGCCGTTGCCAACGCGGCCAAGTACGTTGCGTGGGCTACCAGCCAGGTGCTTGAGGGGGCGTAGCTCCTTGTCGTCGGGCGGGACTACTGCCTGTAGCCTTCGACTTCGCTGATGGGACGCGGTTCGGCGTCGTCGGGATTCTCACCAGCACGCTTCTTGGCCCGGCGCTGGCGGAGCAAGTCCCAGCACTGGTCGAGTTGAGCCTCAAGCTGGGCCAGGCGGGCGCGGCTGCCGTCGCCGTCCACGTCGTCCTCAGTTCCCCCGCCCACCGCTGCATCACGCAGCCGGTGCTCCTCTTCCACGAGTGACTGAATCCGTTCCAGAAGATCCTGCTCGTCCATGGTTCGCGCTCCTCGGTTCACTTGGTAGTTGCTTATACCG
Organism: Arthrobacter sp. 1088; assembly: GCF_031455315.1. Classification (NCBI taxonomy): domain Bacteria; kingdom Bacillati; phylum Actinomycetota; class Actinomycetes; order Micrococcales; family Micrococcaceae; genus Arthrobacter; species Arthrobacter sp. 1088. The sequence continues at coordinate 63,690 of NZ_JAVDSM010000011.1, read as the reverse complement.
AACGTAGCCCGGCTGGCGGGGTGCGTCTACGGGTGGCCGACGGCATACTTGGGACATGAAATTCACCACGACCATCGTCGGCGATGGCAACAAGGCCGGCATTGAGGTTCCTGAGGACGTAGTTAGTGCGCTTGATGCCGGCAAGCGGCCCCCAGTGGTTGTGACCATCAACGGCCAGAGCTATCGCAGCAGCATCGCGGTGATGGGTGGGAAATACATGGTGGGTGTCAGTTCCGCGAACAGGGACCTGACCGGCGCGTCCGCGGGCGACACCGTGGACGTGGACCTGGAAGTGGACACCCAGCCACGTGTGATCGAGGTTCCGGACGATCTTGCTGCGGCCCTTGAGGCTGAGCCCGAGGCCAAGGCCTTCTATGGAACGCTGAACTACAGCGCCCAACGCCGGTACGTGGAACCAATTGGAGACGCCAAGACGGAGGAGACCCGGGCTCGGCGGATCGCGAAGGTTATTGCGGACTTGAAGGCCGGGAAGAAGTGAAATCAGCTTTGCGGTCCGCCGGATGAAAAGCGCCGGCGGCCGCCTCCTTGCCGGACTCGAGCTCCACCGCGACGCGGCCCAGCCCCTGCATCGGCAACTCTACGGGCAATTGCGCACCCAGATCCTGACAGGCTCGCTGCCAAGCGGAACCCGCCTGCCCTCCACCCGCACGCTGGTGGCTGAGCTGGGAGTTTCCAGGATCACGGTGGTCTCGGCGTTCGAGCAACTCACCGCCGAGGGCTTCCTGCGCTCGCGCGCGGGCGACGGCACGTACGTCGACACCTTATGGAGTGACCACGCTCCGCGGCAGCCGTTGTCCCGGCCGCCGCTCTCCGAACGCGGCGCGGCCACCTCTTCACGGGGCGCCGGTCTGTCCGGGGACGCGCCGCACGCCTGGGCACCCACCGAGTCGGAATCATTCGTCGCCAGCCAGGTGGCGGCCTCGGCCTTCCCCGCAGCTACATGGAAGCGCCTCCTGGGGCGCCATGCCGGCAGCACAGAGCAGTTCATGAACGGGTACGGCGATCCGCATGGCCACCGTCCCTTGCGGGAAGCGATCGCGGACTACGTCAACGATGTCAGGGGTCTGGGGTGCACCCCGGACCAGGTCATCGTCACCTCCGGTGCCCAGCAGGCGTTCAATGTGCTCGCGGCGCTCCTCCTGGACGCCGGCGACACCGTCGTCGTCGAGGACCCAGGCCATATTTCCGGACGGCTCGCCTTCCAGTCCCAAGGCTGCCCGGTCCAGGGCGTCCCCATTGACGGGGAGGGGGCGGTCCTTCCGGACGAGTTCGACGGCGGGTCCCCGGCTCGTCTTGCCTGCCTGACTCCAGCGCGGCAGCATCCGCTCGGCACGGCAATGAGTCCCGCACGGCGGGCGGAGTGGATCGCCTGGGCGGAACGAAACGGAAGCTGGATCGTGGAGGATGACTGCGACAGCGAACTTCGCTACCGCGGTAAGGCTCTTCCGACGCTGTTCGGACTGGATTTGAGCAGGCACGTCATCACTGTGGGCTCGTTCAGCAAGGTACTCGCGCCATCCATCCGGCTCGGTTACTGCGTGTTGCCGGAGGATCTGGTGGAGCCATTCGCGTCCGTATCATCCATCATTGGCCGGCCGCCCGCGACGGTCCTCCAGGCGGCCCTTACGGACTTCCTCTCAGAAGGGCATTTGCATGCGCATCTGCGCCGGACCCGGCGTCTGTATGCGGCTCGCCAGGACGCCCTGCTCGAAGCGATCGATCAGCGATTAAGCCACCGGATCCAAGCAGAACGCGTGGATGCGGGCCTTCACGTCATGGGCTGGCTTCGGGAACCTTCGGACGATATCGAGGTGGCTCGAGGGCTCGCAGCGGGTGGCGTGTACACCTACCCCCTCGGCGAATACCGGGTAACCCGGCGCCTGCCACCGGCGCTGCTGATCGGGTTCGCGGGGACCGCTGAAGATCATATGGCTGAGGCGGCGGGCAGGATGGCCGCAGCGTGGGATCGATGGGAGAAGCTCGGCGTAACGCCCTGAATGGACTTAACGGCAGTGTCCATAATGGATCTTTTTCGGCGTCCATTACCCACGTACAAATGGTGTGTGACAATCCCCGTCGCCCCTCGCACGCCCCCCAAGGAGCCAACCATGCCCCCTGCCGACACTCGATTTCAGGCGCTCCTGAAACCTCGCCTCAATGAAGAGGAGATCGACTCCCTGCCGCAACTGACCGACGGGCTTGCCCGAACCCTGATCGACCGAATCGACGGTGCCCGACTGTTCGGCCATGCGTACGCTCTCTTGGGCAACCTGACTTATGGAAACTTTTCGCCCGACGACGTGCTCGACTTCGCGCATCGCCATGGCCTGGCTGGTGTGTGCATCCACGTCCTCGATGGCGAGGAGCGGAGCCTGGGCCGGATGAGCGATGACCGGTTGCGCCAGTTCGCGGACCGCGCCCGCAGCTTGCGTCTCAGTACCCACCTGGAGATCAGCACCACCGCGCGAGCGGACGTCGAGGAAGCAGTCCGCATTGCCGGGATCCTCGGCGTCGAGAATATCCGCGTCTACTCGCGCTTCGAAGGCGCACTCTCCGATGTCCTGACCCGGATAGAGGAGGACCTGCGTTGGCTCTCTGAGCTGGCTGACGAGTACGGCCTGCATTTCTCCTTTGAGCAGCACGAGGAGCTGCGATCTACCGAAATTGCCGGGCTGTTGCGCCGCATTTCGCACCCGCGACTTCACGCAATGTTCGATTTCGGGAACATGATCAACGCCTGTGAGAGACCGATGGACGCCCTGTCAACGCTCGCACCGCACATTCTTCAGGCACACTTGAAGGGTGTTCACATTCTCCCCGAGGGGGACGGGTATGGCCACCGTGGTGTGCTCCAGGGAAGTCCGGACGACGACCTGCCCGGCGCGCGGATGCTCTTCGAGCTCTTGATGCTTGGCGAAGACGAGCCGCAGGTCATCGCCCTGGCTCTGGAGCAGGAGAACCTGTACTACGCGCCTGCATTCCGGCACGCGGGTGAGGGAGAGGACCCCTTCATCCCATACCGCGATTTCAGTACGACCGGAATCCCTGCCGGGTGGACCAAGGAGGAACTGCTCGCTGCCGAACCCGGCTGGGCCGACGACCAGGTGAAGTATGTGAAAGGCCTGCTCGCCTCATTGCGCGATATTGCTGTGTCGCAGCTGGAATCAAACAAGTCCTTGGAAGGTGCACGATGAGCGCGATAGCCCCCGGGAGGACCACGAAAAGCACCGACTGGAGCAAGTGGGTCCGCTTTGCCTTGCTCGTCATGGCCGGCGGCACGATCTATAAGCTCTCCAACCTCAAGGACGCGTTCTACGTTCCCATGCAGGAAGCCATGGGCCTCAGCCATACTGAGATCGGGACGCTGCTGAGCGTTAATTCGATCGTCGCAACAGCCCTTTTCGTCGTGGGCGGGTACCTCGCGGACCGCTTCTCCACGCGGGTCCTCATCCCCCTCGGACTCGTTGGCTGCGGGGCGCTGGGTCTTTTCCTCAGCACCTTCCCCGGATTCAGCACGCTCCTGGTGGTCTTCGCGCTGCTCGCCGTGTGTTCCGACTGCCTGGTCTGGCCGGCGCTGCTGAAGAGCATCCGCCAGCTCGGTGGTTCCAAAGAACAGGGACGGCTCTTCGGCCTGCTCGAGGGCGGGCGCGGCGTAGTGGATACCGCAGTGGCCTTCTCCGCCCTGGGAATCTTCGTTTGGCTCGGTTCCGGGATTGGTGGCTTCCGCGCCGCCATCGCCTTCTACGCAATCCTTGACATCGCCGTCGGTGTGCTTCTGTTCCTGCTGCTTCGCAACCAGACAAGTGAGAATCCAGCGCCCACGAAACAAAAGGCGGGTCTCGCTGAAATCTGGCGCGCGGCGAAGCTGCCCCAGCTCTGGTGGGTGAGCTTCACCGTGTTCATGGTGTACGTCGTCTACTGCGGACTCACGTATTTCATCCCGTATCTGACCTACGTCTACGGACTTCCCGTCGCGCTGGTCGGTGCTTACGGCATCATCAACCAGTACGGCCTGAAGATCCTCGGCGGCCCGATCGGCGGCGTCCTGGCGGACAAGGTGTTCAAAGGTGCCAGCCGGTACATCCGCTTGGCGTTCCTGAGCCTGATCCCGGTGGTAGGGGTCCTGCTGCTCCTTCCGGCAGATCCGGGGAGCCAGATTCCGGCGATGATCGTCACCCTGCTGTTCTCACTCATCATCTTCACCATGCGCGGCGTGTTCTGGGCCCCGATGGATGAGGTTGGAATCCCCGAGGAGACCAGCGGCACCGCCTTCGGGATCGCATGCCTCGTGGGTTATGCGCCGGGGATGTTCGCTTTCATCGTCTACGGCTCCATCCTGGATGCCAACCCTGGAGCCGCCGGTTACCACATCGTGTTCATCGTCCTTGCGGCGCTTGCCCTCGTGGGGGCGATCGTCTCAAGCGGACTCGTGAGGGCCGCGCGGGCCCGGCGTGCCGCCGTCGAGGTCCCTTCACTTTCCGAGACGCAAACAATTTCCTAAACACACGAGACGACGGAACCCCCGCCTGCCGCGGGGGTTCCGTCGTCTCGTTACGACAGCAGCAGATCAATCCCTTCGCAGGCTGTACGTGCTCACAACGTTGCCCTTGCTCGTGGCGTACTGGTCCTCGAGGACGAGCCTGTTCAGGGGGTCGCCGTCCTCGAAAAGCCGCCGTCCGCTGCCTGCCACCACGGGGTGTGTCATGAGCGTCAGCTCGTCCAGGATCCCCGCGAACAGCAGTTGGCGTACCACGGAGATGCTGCCGCAGACTGCGATCTCTCCGCCGTCACGCCCTTTCAGGTCAGTGATGAACTGCTCCAGCGGCCCATCGATGAGGTGCGAGTTTTCCCATTCGAGAGGCTCGGAGAGAGTGCGGGATGCGACGAACTTCTCCACGGGGTTGATGAAGGCGGCAAAGTCTTCGTCCTGCGACGCATTCGGCCAATATCCGGCCCACTCCTGGTAGCTGACGCGGCCCAGAACCACCGTATCCACGGTGTTGATCATCTTGGTCAGGCCCTTGCCCAGCTCGTCGTCGAAGCTGTCTAACTGGAACTTGAACGGGTCCTGAACTACGCCATCCACGGAGTGGAACAGGCCGGCGGTAACTTTTCGCATACGTGCCTCCAAAGGGTTGTCAGGCATCACGCTATGTTGTGACGTCGTGCTTGGGAAGCCCTCGGGAGTGTGGCACTAAGCGGTTTGGCCAGCGTGCTGGCCCTCGGAGATTTCCTCTACTACCTTGCTGTTGAACGCCGGGAGGTCGTCCGGGTTCCGGCTGGTGACAAGGCCTTGGTCCACGACGACTTCTTCATCGGTCCAGTTGGCGCCTGCGTTCTTCAGGTCGGTTTGTAGCGTGTGGTACGAGGTGACGTTGCGGCCCTTGACCACGCCCGCATCGATCAGGATCCACGGTCCGTGGCAGATGGAGGCCACCGGCTTGTGCTGCTCGAAGAAAGCCCGCGTGAAGTTCTGGGCATCCTTGTCCACGCGGAGGTGATCGGCGTTTACCACGCCGCCGGGGAGTACCAGGGCGTCGAAGTCCGATGCGTTGGCATCGGCTACTGCGAGATCGACGTCGAAGGTGTCACCCTTTTCCACGCCGTTGAATCCCTGCAGCTTTCCCTTTGAAAGTGCCACGAGCGTTGGCTGGCCGCCTGCGTCCTTCACGGCTTGCCAGGGGCTAGTGAGTTCAACCTGCTCCACGCCGTCCGTCAACAGAAATGCGACCTTCTTGCCTGTGATGGTGTGTTCTGACATTGTTCCTCCTCCATTGCGCGGCGGATTGCTTTTTGAGCGCGGGCCGCCGCTGTGAGAGTTGTTTGTCTGACCCGTTCAAGCCTAGGGAAGGTCATTTTAGTAAGCAAGCTGAGTATTAATTTTGCCGCTGGAGCGATTGATTGATGATCGAATATCGATAGAATAATATTGTTGATCGATAAGGGAGGCTCGATGGGAAAGCTGGCAATCCTTGCACTGCGGGTTGTGATCGCGATGGTTTTGGCGGGCTCACTTTTCGTTCAAGTGTGGATGGTGCCCTTGTTCTCGGCCGACCTCGTTGAGGCTGGCGCCCCTGACGGTCCACGGATCGCGCTGGTGGTGATCGTGGTCCTGGGGATTCTCTGTGTGCAGGTTGTTGCCGTCTGCGTATGGCGTCTGCTCACGATGGTGCGCCGCGGAACGGTCTTTTCCCATGCGGCCTTCCGGTTCGTGGACGTCATCTTCGGGGCTGTTTCCGTTGCTGCTGTGTTGATGTTCGGCATCGCGGTGATCTTGGCTCCGGGCGATATTGCCCCCGGGATTGTGCTGTTGATTTGCGGGGCTGCGCTGATGATCGGCGGTGTGGCACTTCTCGTGCTGGTGCTGCGGGCGCTGCTTGCCCAGGCCGTTGACCGCGACGTCGAAGCTGCCCGCTTGCGCTCCGAGCTCGACGAGGTGATCTGATGCCCATCATCGTGGACATCGACGTCATGCTGGCCAAGCGGAAGATGCCCGTGGGCGTGCTTGCGGAGAAGGTTGGGATTACGCCAGCCAATCTCGCTGTGCTGAAGAACGGGCGGGCAAAGGCGGTGCGGTTTACCACCCTGGAAGCACTCTGCGAAGTCCTTGAATGCCAGCCGGGGGACTTGTTGCGGTGGGAGGCTGAGGTAGAGGAGGACGCCGGGGCGGCCTAACCCCCTATTTCTTCTTCCCCGTCCTCTTAGCCGCCGCATTCATAGCCGATTTCACCGCAGGCGGCAGGCCCGCCGTCTCCATTTCCGGTTCAGCCACGGTCCCGCGCCAACGGGCCAGGCCCTTCATGCCGTGGTAAATCACCAGCGCCGCAGCAGACCCCAAAGCAATGCCCGTGAACTTCAGCTCGCCAATAGTCCACGTGTAATCCGCAATACCGATTATCAGGGCAACAGCGGCCGTCGTCAGGTTGATCGGATTGGAGAAGTTGACCTTGTTCTGGACCCAGATCTTTACGCCGAGCACGCCGATCATGCCGTACAGCATGGTCGCGGCGCCGCCGAGTACGCCGGGTGGGACGGTCGCGATCAGTTCGCCGAATTTCGGGGAGAAGCTCAGCAGGATGGCGAAGATACCCGCCACCCAGTAGGCCGCCGTCGAGTAGACCTTGGTCGCGGCCATGACGCCAATGTTCTCCGCGTAAGTCGTCGTACCGGAACCGCCGCCCAGGCCGGCAAGTACGGTCGCGGCGCCGTCAGCCATCAGCGCGCGGCCGGAGACGCCGTCGAGGTTTTGACCGGTCATCGCGGCCACCGACTTTACGTGGCCCACGTTCTCGGCCACCAGCACCAGCACCACCGGCACGAACAAGCCCACAACGCCGATGTGGAACTCGGGCGTCTGGAACAGGGGTAGGCCCACCCACGCGGCCGCGTCCATCTTTTCGTAGCTGACCTCGCCGCGCATCATCGCCACGAGATAACCCACCACAACGCCCACCAGGATGCTCAGGCGCCCCAGGATTCCGCGGAAGAGGACGCTGACCAGGATGATCGTCACCAGGGTTACCAGCGCGGTGACCGGCGCGGCGTCGAAGTTGTTCTTCGCTGCAGGCGCGAGGTTCAGGCCGATCAACGCCACAATCGCACCGGTGACGATCGGCGGCATGAGCCGGTTGATCCATTCGGCACCAAACTTCTGGACGATCGCCCCAATAAGCGCCAGCACGACGCCGGCAAGCACCACGCCGCCCAGCGCGCCACTAACGCCGTACTGCTGCTGCGACGCCAGGATCGGTGCGATGAACGCGAAGCTCGAACCCAGGTAGCTGGGCACGCGGCCCTTGGTGATGAGGAGGAAAAGCAGCGTGCCAAGGCCTGAGAAGAGCAAGGTGGTGGCGGGCGGCATGCCGGTAATGATCGGAACCAGGAACGTCGCGCCGAACATCGCCACGACGTGCTGCATGCCGATGCCAATAGTGAGGGGCCAGGCAAGCCGCTCATCGGGGGAGACTACGTGGCCGGGCCGGATGGACTTCCCGTTGCCGTGGAGCTTCCATTTGGTGCCGAGCATGCTCATGGCGGGGCCTTCCTCAGAAGAGTATTTGGGATTCGGTGCAACATTACCGCCATTGTGGGGCCAATAGCGGCGCCCTCCACACTTCGTTCAGGTTTACCGGGGGACCACCTGGAAGAGGAACTTTGTTTTGACCATGACCCAGAGCGTCGCGAGCAGGGCAATGTAGACGGCCGTGTTCAGCCAGAGATTTCCATCTCGCAGCGCCGGGATGTTGGCGATCGCCACGATGAAGAAGACGTGCATGATGAACACGTACAGCGTCGCTTGGCCCAGCGGAATGAAGAACCAGCCCACAGCGCGGAACAACGGCTTCCAGAAAGCGCTCAGCATTGAATACAAAGCGATGGTGATGAGGACGACGTTGAGCACGCGCCCTGGCCCAAGGTACGTGCGGCCGAAGAAGGAGTCGTAGATGTACCGGAACGTGCTTTCCGGGATAAGTGCGAGCCGAACATCCAACTGGTTGGTCAGATACGGACCGCTCCACGAGAACAACGCACATGCGGCTGCCAGGAAAATACAAACACCGAGGAGCAGGCGTTGCCGCGGAGCAGCGAACCACGCGATGATCTGATGCCGATAAAACCCGGCCGTCATCCCGACTACGAACAAGAGCTGCCAGACCAGAAAAGGGAACGAGTCCTCGAACTGCGAGGGAAGCAGCCGGAACCGGAAAATCGATCCGGCGACGTAGAGGCCCAGGCTGAGTGTGAGGACCAGCCAAGTGAAACCGCGGGACAGCGCCACGAGGATCAGGGGGCTGATCAGCAAGAGGATGACGTAAAGGCCCATGATGTTGAACTGCCAAGGGCCTACTTGCAACAGCAGCAGGGCGGGGATCAGGCCTTGCGGCACCGGGAACTGCAGCAACCCTTCCATGCCGGCATACAGGTCATAGGTTGTACCGGCGGCCGCTCGCCCGGCTGCGCCCGTTCCTTGATCGGTGAACGTGGTGACTGCCGCGGCGTTGATGAACGGAAGCAAACTCAGCACGTACACGATCAGGACCACAGCAAGGGCGGTGAAGTAGAGTTTCCCGGCGCGCTTGGATGTCCCGTCCACCACCTCTCCCAATTCGGCGGCGATCCTTGGCCCGTAGACCATGCCCAGGACAACACCCGAGAGCATGACGAACAATTCCGCGCCGGAAACCACTCCCAGGGTCTCTTGGCTGAGCACCTGGAACACGGAGTTGATGCCTACGTGGTTGACCACAACGAACACGATTGCCAGGCCCCTGAGCATGTCGATCCGCGCATCACGCTTACTGGTACCGGTGTAGGCCCATTTGCTGGCAAATGCCCGGGATGACAGCATCCACAAAGCCGCGACGGCCACCAATACAGAGCCGGCGGACGCCCACGCCGCCCATCCCTGGATGACAGTTCCAGTCTTCGGCTGAGGAACCTCGACACCCGGCACATCCACAAGGCCCTTCTCCGTGACAGGTTCTGTCGCGAGGCCCGAAGCGTCCAAAGCAGTACGAAAGGGGGTCGATAGTGAGGATTCTGCGGTGACCCGCCAGTCAATGGGCACCTGTCCCTGACTGCGAACATCAGTAGTTTCGTTCCAGACCACAGCACGGACGTCGGCGTTTCGGGGCTCCCCAACCGCGGTGAAGACCTGTTGCCACCACGTCTGTTTCACGTCGAGCTCGGCGGCACCCCCCGCCCCTGGCGAGTAAAAGGCGCCGGTTTCAACAAGGATCGGTTTGCTCCGTGCTTCACCGAAGTTGGCATAGAAATCTTCGTTGCTGGTTCCAGCGCCGGAAGCGTGCAGTGCGTCGTTGAATTCGCCCGTTGCGGGGACGGTGTTGCTGGCTGTTCCGGCGCCCGTCGAGTCGTGATAAACGGACAGGCCGACCCAGTCAACGGCCTCGTCGCCGGGATAATACGGCGAAAACGCGGAGTCGTCCCGATCCCAAATCCCGTTACCGCTGGTGTCCACTGAGCCCAGCGGAACGCCCTTGGGAGGAGTAGATGTTGCATCCCGGAACGGGTAGTCCCTTTCCGCGGTAGGCGACCAAACCATCACAGGATCAGTCAGGCTGGCCCGCAGTGCTGAAGCTACTGTGCCAAACGCCGCCCGGTATGCCTCAGGTTCCTGCCCCCAACGAACCCACGGGGCGTTCATGTCCGGCGCGAAGCGGACGAAGACTTTCCCCCGGAAGCCAGCCGCCGCCGTCGTGATTTGACGCCCAAAATCTGTGGCGACCTCCTCACTGATGTCCTTCAAATCGATCCCGGGCTGGACCGTGAGCAGTGCATGGGAGCCTTGGTCTGCGACTTGTGAGAAGTACGCCTTCAGGTAGGCGCGGCCGCCTTCATCCATGGGAAGGGCTACGTTCTGCCCGTACAGGGCCGCGGGTTCGCCCAATCTTTGGGCGAAGTCAGCTGCTGAGTCCTTGTCCCAGTTCAGCAGTGCTCCAAAGAACCGCGACCCGGAATCCTTGAAGTCGGGCTGCTGGGCCGATGCCCAGGCCTGCGCGCTTGGCAGGATGAAAGTCAGGAGCAGCAGGACAAGAACAGCCGGCATCCGTCGAACGGCCGCGAGAGGGACGGTTGGCATGGGGACCCTTCAAGTCGTTCCTTCGGCTTGACGAGACGGCATGTCCCCCAAGCGATGCAGCGTGTATCCATGATGCTACCCAGTGAATGACTGTGCGCAACGTCACGGGCCGTCATGGGAAGAGGACAAGGGAACTTGAAGTTGCAACCATGGAAAGCAGAAGTGCCCAGCCGTCCCCCAAGGCAAGGGCCCAGCGAAAGGTTCACGAATGACGATCGCCCACGAAGAAGCAGTCATTGACGCCGCAGCAGTCGACGCCATTTTTGCCGAAGCCCGTACCGCGAACAGCTTTGCCGGTGAGGTCACCGACGAGCAGGCCCGCGCCATCTACGAGCTCACCAAGTTTGGCCCCACCGCCTTCAACTCCCAGCCCCTCCGCGTGACCTACGTCCGCTCGGACGAGGCCCGCGCAAAGCTGGTTGACGCGCTCTCCAAGGGCAACCAGGCCAAGACCGCCTCGGCTCCGCTGGTCGCCATCCTGTCCTACGACACCGATTGGCAGGGTCAGTGGGACAAGTTCCTCCCCGCCTACGGCGCCCCCAAGGCCATGTACGACGCCGACCCCGCATTCGCGGCAACCACTGGCAACAACAACGCCCACCTGCAGGCTGGCTACTTCATTCTCGCCGTGCGCTCGCTCGGTTTTGCGGCCGGCCCGATGACCGGCGCTGATTTCGCTGCCATTGACGCCGAGTTCTTCCCTGCCGGCGACCAGAAGAGCTTCCTGGTGGTCAACATCGGCCAGCCCGGCCCGGACGCCTGGGGCGAAGCAAAGCCGAAGTTCGCCTACGAAGAGGTTGTTCGCACCGTTTAGTCTTTCCTGTTGTTCCGCCGATGCTCTCGCAGGCCGTGATGTGCGAGAGCATCGGCGTTTAATGGCCACGATGTGAGCGAGGATCCGGGGGGTTTGGATGTTCTCTCACTTCCTGCGGCTTTTTCGGCATCCCTCTCGCAGATCCCGTCAGTTCTGACCCGCTGAGTGGCAAACTATGCCTATGCGGAACCTCATCTGGGTGGCATTTACGGAGCCCGTGCGGCCAGGGCTGGTATTTCCGCGCAGCGACTGGCCGCTTCACATCACGTTGTTAAGGTTCGACGTCGGAACTGACGTGAGTGCCGACGTCGCCAATGTCCTCGCTGACTTGGCCGAAGCACCCGTCCAGGGAGCGCTCGGAACGCCACTGATCATTGGCGAAGAAGCGGGCTTCGGCCACATGGGGTCGATTCCCGTGAGCTTGGTGGAACAAAACCCGCTGCTCCAGGGCCTGCACGAGGAACTTTTCGACGCCGTGGTCAGCGTGGGCGGGCGCATCGCTACGCCGAACTACGTCCTCGAACGCTACCGGCCGCACATCTCGCATCACGACGGCAAGCGCCCAAAGCCGGGAGACGTCGTCGTGCTTGACCAAGTGGCACTGGTGGACATGGCGCCGGAAGGCAACCACACCATCCGACGCATCCTCAGGCTCTGGACGCAGGACGCCGCAGAAGCTGAGGACTCGCAAACCGCCTAAGGACGTGAATCAGAGGCTACGCAATTACCCCATCCACCAAAGCCTTGGCTTCCTCCTGCACCTTGGCCAGGTGATCTGCGCCCTTGAAGGACTCGGCGTAGATCTTGTAGACGTCCTCGGTGCCGGAGGGGCGGGCCGCAAACCATGCGTTCTCGGTAACAACCTTCAGGCCGCCGATTGAAGCTCCATTGCCGGGGGCTTCCGTGAGCTTGGCGGTGATGTCTTCGCCGGCAAGGGAAGTAGCGGTGACGTCCGCGGCGGAGAGCTTACCCAGCTTGGCCTTCTGCTCGCGCGTGGCAGCGGCATCGATTCGGGCGTAGACGGGTGCGCCGAACTGGTCCGTGAGTCCCTTGTACAGCTGCGACGGGGATTTACCTGTGACAGCCGTGATTTCCGAGGCCAGCAGGGCCAAGAGGATGCCGTCTTTGTCCGTGGTCCACACACTGCCGTCGCGCTTGTTAAAGGAGGCGCCGGCCGATTCCTCGCCACCGAACGCGCCCTCGCCGGAGAGCAGGCCCGGCACGAACCACTTGAAGCCGACGGGAACTTCAACCAGCTTGCGGCCGAGCCCTGCAGCTACGCGGTCGATGATCGAGGACGAAACCAGCGTCTTGCCGACCACGGATTCGGGATTCCAGCCGCTGCGGTTGCGGTACAAGTAATCGATGGCGACGGCGAGGTAGTGGTTCGGGTTCATGAGTCCACCGTCCGGCGTGACGATGCCGTGGCGGTCGGCGTCGGCGTCGTTACCCGTGGCGACGTCGTAGGCGGCGGTACCATCCGCACCCAGTGACATGCGCTTGATGAGTGAGGCCATCGCGGAAGGCGAGGAGCAGTCCATGCGGATCTTCTCGTCCCAGTCCAGGGTCATGAAAGCCCACTGTGGGTCCACGGTGGGGTTCACGACCGTCAGGTTGAGCTGGTGGCGTTCACCGATCTCGCCCCAGTAGTCAACGGACGCACCGCCCATGGGATCGGCGCCGATGCGGACACCAGCGTTGCGGATGGCGTCCAGGTCCAGGACGGATGGGAGATCATCAACATAGCTGCTGAGGAAGTCGAACTTTCCGGTGGTGTCCGCGTTCAAAGCATCATTCAACGGAATGCGCTTGACGCCGCGGAGGCCGTTCTCAAGGAGCTGGTTGGCGCGTTCGGCGATCCAACCTGTGGCGTCGGTGTCGGCCGGTCCGCCATGCGGGGGGTTGTACTTGAAACCACCGTCGCCGGGCGGGTTGTGGCTGGGGGTGACCACGATGCCGTCTGCCTGGGGTGTGCCCGGCGCGGCTTCGCGGTTGTACTTGAGGATTGCGTGGCTCAGCGCCGGCGTCGGGGTGTAACCGTGGCGGGCGTCCACCAGGACGGTCACGCCGTTGGCGGCCAGTACCTCCAGTGCGGAGTTCTGCGCGGGTTCGCTCAGGGCGTGGGTGTCGCGCCCGATGAATAGCGGCCCGGTGATGCCCTGGCGGCCGCGGTATTCAACGATTGCCTGCGTGATCGCGAGGATGTGCGGCTCGTTAAACGACGACTTCAAGCTGGATCCGCGGTGGCCCGACGTTCCAAACGCTACGCGTTGCGCGGGATCGCCCAAATCAGGGGTGACGTCGAAGTACGCGTCCAGCAGGGCTGTGATGTCAACAAGGTCCTGGGGAAGGGCAACTGTGCCCGCTCGGCTAGCCATGTCGTCCAGCATGCCAGACCACCGCGCCCCCTGACAGGAAATGTCCCGCGATCCCGCCCCTGTGACGCAGAATGGCGGCGATGTGGCGCCGGATGAGCCAAAGATTTACCTCGCGTTTACGAGCGGCGGCTTTAGTGGGAGGATTCCGCCCCGGTCGCCCGTCCCGACACCATGGGACGCATGCCCCAGACTGGGCGGAACCGGAAAGCGGGTCGCCTTATGCGGCGCACGTGGCGGCGGTAGGGTGGGAAACAAGGACTTAGCGAGGGGGATTCCCATGTCAGATCAACCATCCAAGGGCAACGAGGACAAACCGGCGGGCTACGAACCGCCGCAGTACATCCCGCCGGCCGAATTCAGCGCGCCGGAGCAGACCTCACAGACGCAGCCGCTTTCGCCGTACGATCAGGGCGCCTACACGCAGAACGCCCAGGGCCAGGACGACTTCTACACGCAGCCGCTGCCGCCCACAAGCCAGAGCGGCGGCGGCCAGAGCCCCACCAGCCAGAGCGGCGCCAATCAGGGTGCATCCAGCCAGGGCTCGTACACGCCCGGTGATTACAGCCAGCCGGGCCCATCGCCGTATGGCCAGCCCCCCAGCCCTTATAACCAGAGCCAATACAACCAAGGCCAGTACAACCAGGGCCCGTACCAGCAGCAGCCTTATGGCCAGCAGAACCCGTACGGCCAGCCCGCGTATTACGCCATGCCCACGCAGCCCAAGGGCCTGAGCATCGCGAGCATGTGCTGCGGCATTGCCACATTTGTTGGCTTTGGGTTCTTCATCCTGCCGCAGATCGCCGCTGTGATCCTTGGCCATCTTGCCCTCAACCGCGAACCGGCGGGCAAGGGCATGGCGATTGCCGGCCTGATCATGGGTTACGTCGGCGTGGCGATCACGGTGGTCGTCTTGATCTTCTTCTTTGCTGCGATCGGGGCTTCCAGCAGGTATAACTACTAGGCAGCAGCTGCCGCTACCAAGCAAACGCGTACGACGGCGACCCTTACGTCAGGTGGGATTCCCACCGAAGGTAAGGGTCGTCGTCGTTGTTAAGCGCAAACTGGATCGGTCACCCGCCGCCAGCTACCGCACGCCGCCCATCAGCTTCTTGATAGCCGGGGATCCAGCAGCGAGTGCCATAGCCAACACCACAGCCACGCCGCCAATGCCCAGGAAGTACGGGAGTTCGTCGTCGGGGTTGTAGAGGCCGGCAAGGATGCCTGCCAGCGTGGTGCCCAGTGAGACGGACAGGAAGAACAGCGCCACCATTTGGGTGTGGAAAGCCTGCGGGGCGAGCTTGGTGCTCACGGACAGGCCAATGGGGGAGAGGAAGAGTTCTGCCAGTGTAAAGAGGAACAGGATTCCCACAAGCGCCAGCAGCGGGGTCTTGCCGTCGCCAGCCAGCGGGATGAAGCAGAGGAAGGCCAGCCCCATGATGAGCAGACCTGCAGAGAATTTCAGCGGGGAACTTGGCTGTTTGGTGCCCAGCTTGGTCCACAGGGCTGCCATGACGCCGGCGAAGATGATGATGAACACCGGGTTGATGGACTGGACCCAGGCCGCCGGCATTTCCCAGCCGAACAGGTTGCGATCCAGTTTCTCTTCGGAGTACACGGCAATGAAGGTGAACTGCTGCTGGAACAGGGCCCAGAAGGCGGCCGATGCGATGTACAGCGGGATGAACGCCAGCACGCGTTTGCGCTCCAGGCCTGTGACTTTGGCGCTGCGGAAGATCAGGAAAAGGTAGATCACTGAGGCACCGATGGCAGCGTAAGCCATGCTGCGAGCCAGGTTGTCGGCGTTAACCGTGCCCGTGCCGAGCAGTACTCCTATGATCACGAGGATGCCCAGGAAAATCAGCCCATACCGTGTGCGGTCAGCAGCCGGGAGCGGGTTGGGAACGCGGTGGGCTTCCTCGGGGAGCTTGCTGCGGCCCAGCGAGTAGATGACAAGGCCGATCGCCATGCCCACGGCTGCTGCGCCGAAGCCCCAGTGGAAGCCGTTGCTCTCCTGGAGCCAGCCTGTGACCAGGGGGCCGATGAGTCCGCCGATGTTGATGCCCATGTAGAAGATGGAGAAGCCGGCGTCGCGGCGCTCGTCCTTCTCGCCGTACAGGCTGCCAACCAGCGCGGTGGCATTGGCTTTCAGGCCGCCGGATCCGATGCCCACCAAAACAAGGCCGGCGATCAGTCCGGGAATACCGGGCAGGAGAGCCAGGGCAATGTGGCCCGCCATGATCATGAGGGCCGAGCCGAAGAGGACCTTTTCGGAACCGAAGATACGGTCTGCGAGCCATGCGCCCAGGATGGTGGACAGGTAGACGCCGCCGCCATAAGCGCCAACCAAGCCAGCGGCGAGGCCCTTGTCGATCGACAACCCGCCCTGCTCGGCGCTGAAGTACATGTAGTAAAGCAGGATGCCCTGCATGCCGTAGAAGGAGAATCGCTCCCACATCTCCACGGAGAAGAGGCTGGCCAGCATCTTTGGGTGGCCGAAGAATGACGTATCGCCCGATGGTTTTTGGGGCGTAGCCGTGGTTAGAGGTGTGCTCATTTCCTCAATGCTGGCATTGACTGCGGGCATTGTCACATCGATGGATGCCCGTGGCAACCACTTTCCATATGGTAGACAACCACCCAAGCCCGCTTACTGAAAGGCCTCCAAAACCGCCGCGAGCTGAAGAAGCTGCAGTTCAGAACCGGGTTTACCGATCACCTGGATGCCCATCGGAAGGCCGCTCGTTGTCACATTGACGGGGATGCTGATCGCCGGCAATCCACACACATTGACCATGGAGGACCAAGGCGCGTACTCGCATTGTCTTCTGTAATCCTCGTCTGCGTCGCCCGCCCATTCGCTGGGCCAGGGCTCACTGCTGTGGCCGCCGCCCGTGAACCAGCCGATCGGGCGTGGTGTCTGAGCCAGCGTGGGCATGAGGATGACGTCCCACTGCGCATATTGCGCGATCGTGTCGTGCTCGAACTGCCGCAGGAAAACGAGGGCCTCATTGACCTTCAACGCGCTGCGCTGCTGCGCACGACGACGGAACGTCCGGGTGAGCGGGGTCAGGAGCGCCTCGCGCTGGGGTGCTATCCGGGCGCTCCCGACGCCGGCAGTCCAGGCTGCGGTGAACGCCTCCGGGTAGCGGTTGTCGTAGCGGATCTCCGCTTCCGCGACGCGGTGGCCGGCCTCTTCAAGCAGCTTGATTCCCCGCGCAAGGCCGTCCAATGCTTCCTGTTCCACCTCGAAAGGGAAGACTCCGGCCCACGGGCTATCCAGGCTCACGCCCACTTTCAGTGGCGTTGGCGCTTGGCCAACGTTGGCGAGATAACCGCCGTCGGGCGCTTGTTCGCGGGGGACCAGCGCGTCCATCAGCAGGGCAGCGTCCGCCGCCAGCGGTCCGGCGACCACCAATTTAGCTGCGTCACCCGCGTTTGCTCCGGATGGCACCATGCCGCGCCCCGGCTTGAGCCCCACCAGGCCACAGGCGCCTGCCGGAATCCGAATGGAACCGCCGCCGTCCGTCCCGGGAGCGAAAGGAACCATGCCAGCCGCCACGGCCGCTGCGCTTCCGCCCGAAGACCCTCCGGAACTTCGGCTTAAGGAGTGGGGATTGCGCGACGGCGGTGCGATGCGGTTTTCGCTGTACGCGGTGAGCCCGAACTCCGGAACCTGGGTTTTGCCCAGCGAGATGACGCCTTGGCCCTTCAGGGTGGCTGCGAGGGCGCCATCCTCAGGTGCGGGTTTGTGCTCCAGGGCGGCGCTGCCGTGGGTGGTGGGAACGCCGGCTACGTCCGTGAGGTCTTTGAAAGCGAGGGGCATGCCGTGCAGGAGGGGCAACTCGGAAAGGCGGTGCGCGCGGGAGAGCTGCGCGTGCAGGTTGTCCGCCGTGCCGGCGTCGGCCATCGCTTGCTCTGCGGTAATGGTAATGAAGGCGCCCAAGTGCCTGTTGCGGGCCTCGATGACGGACAGGAAATGGCCGGTGGCGTCCCTTGCCGACAGCTCGCCGGTCGCGAGGGCATCCCGAAGCGCCACAGCGTTGAGGGCCTGCAGGGAAAGATCAACCAAGGAAACGAGACTCCAACCGTTCCTCCACAGCGATGGCGTCCACGCTCTCACCAGCACCTGCAGTGACCCGGAAAGCGGCCTTGTTCTTGACTTCGGACACCACCTCCACCAGCTCGGTGCCGTGGTAAACCAGCCCCACGCCGTCGTCCGTGCAATGCGCCTCTCCCAGCGTGCCGTTGGCCACGAGCTTGTGGATGGCAGGAGCGCGGCGGGGTTCGGAGTCATAGTGGACGCCGTTGGCGTAGGGAAGGAAGCCAAGCGCATTCGTAACCGGCTGCAATTCAGGGCCGAAGGAATCCGTCACGCCGCTCTTGAACCAACAGATGGAACCCGCGGAAACCCCGGCCAGGACCACGCCGCTTTCCCAGGCCTTCCGCAAAATGCCATCGAGGCCGTGTGCCCGCCATACGGCAAGCAGGTTGACCACCGAACCACCGTGGACCCACACCACGTCCTGCTCCAAAAGATGAGCTTCAGGGTCCTCAATATTGGGCATGGTGAAGAGATTGAGATGAGCGAAATCAAACCCGGCAATGCGGGCTGCCTGATCCATCTCTGCCGCCCACCAGCGTTGGTCACCTGATGCAGTACCGATGTGGGTCACGCGGGGTGCGCGCCCACTCACCCCGGACAGCTCCACGGCGTAGTGCATGAGGTGGTCGAACTCGATGCGGGTCCGGCTGCCAGGCTTGTAACCGCCGGATGTTGCGAGGATGGTGGGTTGGCCAGCCGCCATGGTCCTGCTCCTAACAGCCGATTCAACGGAGTCTCTGCGTCCCAGTCTTAGTGCCGCAACCGCGGGGCGCAAGCGACGTCCCGCTTCGCGGCTGCTGCGACTAGGCTGGATGATGATCTGAATCGATGGGAAGGAACCGCCATGAGCGACTTCGAAACCGTGCCTGTGGGCGATATTCCGGCTGATGCCAGCATCCTGGACGTTCGCGAGGACTATGAATGGGTTGCCGGACACGTTGAGGGCGCACGGCATATCCCTATGGACCAACTGCCGGCCCGCTTGGATGAACTTGATCCCGATGACGACCTCTTCGTCATCTGCCGTACCGGTGGCCGTTCCTTCCGCGTAGTCCAGTGGCTGGTGGGCCAGGGCTACTCTGCCGTGAACGTGGCCGGTGGGATGGACATGTGGTTCGAAGCCGGCCGGCCAATGGTGTCGGACAACGGTCTCAAGCCAGTGGTTCTCTAACCTTCGGCAGCCCGACCCGCGCATATAACCAGCAAGGAATATTCAATGTCAGCACCGACCTATACGTTCCTGGGCCCTGAGGGAACGTTCACGGAGACCGCCCTCATGCAGGTCCCTGGTGCCGCTGATGCCTCCCGCATTCCTTGCACCAACGTAAACACGGCCCTCGAGCGGGTTCGCAACGGTGAGGCGGACGCTGCCATGGTTCCCATCGAAAACTCGGTGGAGGGTGGCGTGACTGCGACCCTGGATGCCATTGCCACCGGCCCAGAGCTCCGGATCATCCGCGAGGCCCTGGTGCCTATCACGTTCGTGCTCGTGGCGAGGCCCGGCGTCGTGCTTGCCAACATAAAGCGCATCTCCACACACGGCCACGCATGGGCCCAATGCCGCCTCTGGGTGGAGGAAAATATTCCGAACGCGGATTACGTCCCCGGTTCCTCTACCGCGGCAGCGGCCATGGGCCTCCTGGAAGGAGACGCCCATTACGACGCCGCCATTTGCGCCCCGTTGATTGCGGGGGAGCAGCCTGGGCTTAACGTTCTGGCCGAAAACATCGGCGACAACCCGGATGCAGTCACCCGCTTTATCCTGGTGAGCCGTCCAGGTCCCTTGCCCGAACGCACGGGTGCGGATAAGACAACGGTTGTTGTCCCGCTGCCGGAGGACCACCCCGGTGCCCTC
Organism: Arthrobacter sp. 1088; assembly: GCF_031455315.1. Lineage (NCBI taxonomy): Bacteria > Bacillati > Actinomycetota > Actinomycetes > Micrococcales > Micrococcaceae > Arthrobacter > Arthrobacter sp. 1088. The sequence continues at coordinate 43,920 of NZ_JAVDSM010000011.1, read as the reverse complement.
ATGGAAATCCTTGACCAGTTCGCTTCGCGGGGGGTCAACCTGAGCCGGATCGAATCACGCCCCACCGGCCAGTACCTTGGCCACTACTTCTTCAGCATCGATGCCGACGGTCATGCGTCGGATTCCCGTGTTGCTGATGCCTTGGCGGGCCTCCACAGAATCAGCCCGGCAACCCGTTTCCTTGGCTCATACGCGCGCGCCGACAAGCAGGCTGCCGTGGTTGCCCCACATACTTCGGACGCTGCCTTTGCCTCCGCTCATGCGTGGGTCCAATCGATTCTTAAGGGCTAGGCTGCGCTGGGTCCAGCGCTAAATAATTGAACCTTCAACCCCTTTCGCGTTGATGCAACTGTGCGTATGCTTGCCTGATCCATAAACGATGGATGAATGCCCAAAAGAAGGGAGCGGTCATGTCTGTCCACCGGGATGACAAAGACGGCCAAGGCATGATCGTCAATCCCAAGCCTTCCGGCGAGAACAAGGACGACTGGGACGGCGACGAAGCTGACCGCGCGGATCGACTCCGTTTTGAAGAAGAACAAGCGATGATCCGTGAGCAGGCCGAGGCACGGGCCGCGGCGAAGGCGGCGGCCGAAGCAGCCGCAGCAAATGCGGCCCAACCCGAAAAGGGTGCAGTCTAGAGGGTTTGAGCTTTCGGTACCCGCACCAATAGCGAACCCGGCTGGACCTGGACGGTGACCTCCGTGGCCTCGCCCGCGGGGTCGCCGTCGAGTTGAGTCGCCATGGGTTCCTGGCTGCGGATGGTGACCTTGCCGGAGCGATAGAAATTCATCACCGGCAAATTCCGTTTGTGCTTGAACAGGATCTTCGCGTACATCGCGATCCATCCGAACGCGCTGCGCGGGCTCATGACGACGATGTCCAGCATGCCGTCGTCGATCATGGCTTCCGGAATGAAATCGATGCCGCCCGGAATCAGGCCGCAATTGGCGAAAAGCACGCTGCGGATTTTCCGGGCCTGTTCCGGCTGGTCATCCATGGTGATGGTGACACGCTTGCGGCGGCCGGGCAGATGCCGGACTCCGGCCTCTGTATAGGCCAGCCAACCCACGGTCTTCTTCAGGTCTTCCTTGGTATCGCCCACAACCTCGGCATCCAGGCCCATACCGGCGATCACAAGGAACGTGTGGGCGGACGATTCTCCGGTAATGCCGTTGTCTATGGCCATGGTCGCAGTGTCAATAAAACGCTGGTGCCCAAAGAGGGCGATCTGGATGCAGTCGGCGATGTCGGTGACGTCCAGTTCGACGTTGCGGGCCAGGAGGTTGCCGGTGCCCAGCGGAATGAGGCCCATCGCCACGCCCTTATGCGCCAGCGACTCAGCCACCACACGCACTGTACCGTCGCCGCCGCACGCAAGAACGACGTCGGCCCCGTACTCCAGCGCTTGGCGCGACTGCCCGTAACCAGGGTCGTCCACAGTGGTTTCAAAGAACTTCGGGCTGTCCCACCCGGCGAGGTCGCAGGCATCGATAATCGCTTGGCGGGCCTCGAGAGACTTGTTTTTCACCGGGTTGAGAATCACCGCAACCTTCTGGTGCCCTGGCTCCGGCTTGTGGGTGTCCTCCCGAACCGCGCTCCTGATGTGACGGGCTCTCAACCGGCGCACACCCCACCAACTGGAGACGGCAAAGGCCACGCCCCCAGCGAGAATCACGTACAGGATCCAGTCGCTCATGGTGCTCCAACACTATCGTCCTGGGCGTGCACCGCAGATTCGATACTCTTGTGTGGTGATCGACGTAAAAGACCTCAGCGAAAATCCGGACAAGTTCCGTGCCAGCCAGCGCGCCCGTGGCGCCGACGAGTCTGTTGTGGACGCGATCATCTCCGCAGACTCCGATCGCCGTGCCGCGCTGATCCGCCATGAAACCCTCCGCGCCGAGCAGAACGCCTTCGGCAAGAAGGTTGCCCAGGCAAAGGGCGAGGAAAAGCAGGCCCTGCTGGCCGAGGTCAAGGAACTGGCCAACTCGGTGAAGGCCGCTTCCGCTGAAGCTGCTGCCGCCCAGGCCAAGCAGGAAGAGCTGCTCCGCGCCATCCCCAACCTGATCGTCGATGGCGTTCCCGAGGGCGGCGAGGACGACTACGTTGTGGTCAAGACGGTGGGCACGCCGCGCGAATTCACGGATTTCGAGCCGAAGGACCACTTGGAAATCGGCGAACTGATCGGCGCGATCGACATGGAACGCGGCGCCAAGGTCTCGGGCGCGCGCTTCTACTTCCTGCGTGGCGTGGGTGCCCGCTTGGAAATGGCGCTGCTGCAGATGGCCATGGACCAGGCGATCGAGGCTGGCTTCGTCCCGATGATCACCCCCACCTTGGTGCGTCCGGAGACCATGCAGGGCACCGGGTTCGATGTAAAGCACGACGCCGAGATCTACCGTCTCGCTGAAGACGACCTTTACCTTGTGGGAACCTCGGAGGTGGCCCTCGCCGGCTACCACGCGGACGAGATCCTGGACCTCTCTTCCGGTCCCATCCGCTACGCCGGCCAAAGCTCCTGCTACCGCCGCGAGGCCGGTTCGCACGGCAAGGACACCCGTGGCATCATTCGCGTACACCAGTTCAACAAAGTGGAGATGTTCATCTACACCACGGTTGAAGAAGCAGCTGCGGAACACGAACGCCTGCTCGCATGGGAAGAGGAAATGCTGGCCAAGTGCGAGCTTCCCTACCGGGTGATCGACACAGCTGCGGGCGACCTCGGCATGTCCGCTGCCCGCAAGTTCGATTGCGAAGCCTGGGTTCCTACCCAGAATGCCTATCGCGAGCTCACGTCCACCTCCAACTGCACCACGTTCCAGGCCCGCCGCCTCAACATCCGCGAACGCGTGATCAACGAGGAAGGCGTCGCCAAGGGCACCCGTGCCGTGGCCACCCTGAACGGCACCCTGGCCACCACCCGCTGGATCGTGGCCCTGTTGGAGCACCACCAGAACCCGGACGGCTCGGTCAACGTTCCCAAGGCCCTGCAGAAGTACCTTGGCGGGCTTGAGGTTTTACCGGTCCTGTAGGTTTCGGCGCGGAATTGATGGGGTGGCCCGGAGTGTTCACGCGGCGTTAATCCCTTGCTGTGTCCTCGGTCCTAGTGCGGTGTCAGAGGCGTCTGCTCTACTGGAACCATGACTATTTTGACTGACACTCCAGTTGCTGGCATCGATGACCAGCCAAATGACAACAACAAACTCATGATCGCATTGGACGTTGACGGTACGCTCGTGGACCACGATGGCCACATGTCCCCCGAGGTTAGGGCGGCGGCACAGGCGGTGGTCGCGAGCGGGCATGACGTCATGATCGCCACCGGCCGGTCGCTGAATGCCACCTTGCCCATCATCGGGCAAATCGGCTTGGAACGTGGCTACGCGGTGTGCTGCAACGGCGGCGTTACTCTCCGGCTGGATCCCACCCTTGAGACCGGCTATGAGATCATCCACAAGGCAACGTTCGATCCCGCTCCGGCGCTGAAGGCCCTGCGCGAACGCCTGCCCAACGCGAAGTACGCGCTGGAGGATGAAGACGGGAACTTCCTCTCCACGGAGCGTTTCCAGGACGCCAGCTTTGGCGTCGAGGCAATCGGCGTGGACTTCCAGACCATGTTGGAGGCCACGGCGGTACGCGTGGTGGTCTTCAGCAGCGACAACACTTCTGACGACTTCAATCACGCCATCCGCCACATCGGCCTTTCCGGCGTGACGTACTCGGTTGGCTGGACTGCGTGGCTAGACATTGCCGCGGAGGGCGTGACCAAGGCCAGTGCGCTTGAGGCCCTGCGCAAGAGGATCGGCACGCAACAGGCCAACACGGTGGCGGTGGGAGATGGCCGCAATGACATCGAGATGCTCACGTGGGCCGGCAGGGGAGTGGCCATGGGCCAGGCTCCCGAGGAAGTGATCGCCGTTGCGGATGAGGTCACCGCGTCAGTATTCGACGACGGCGCCGCCCTGGTTCTGCGCAGCCTGCTGTAGCAGCCGCACGGCTAAGCCCGGAGGCGGCGCGGGCTAGTCCACCCGCCCCCGCCAGGCACCGGTTTCGTGGCCGCGGTCCTCGATGAATTCCTTGAATTTGTCCAGGTCCGCGGCCACCTGCATTTCGTCGGCGGAGAGCGCTGCGCCGGCCTTCTCCACGAATCCTTCGGGCTCCCATTCCAGTGTCACGTTGACGCCGCAGTGCTGGGGTCCGAGGTTGTCGAAGCGGACTGTGCCGGCGTTGCGCGGTGCGTCGATGCTCTCCCACGCAATGACGGTGTCCGGAACTTGTTGGGTGATGCGGGCATCGTATTCGCGCCGGACTCCGCCGACCTTGGTTGAGAAGTGCAGCGTTGAATCGTTGATCTGGCGGACATTCTCCACGCCGCTCATGAACTCGGGAAACTTTTCGAACTGGGTCCACTGGTTGTAGGCGACCGAAACCGGTACCTCTACCTCGATGGCCTTCGTGACGGTTTGCATCAGTGACACCTCGCTGTGGATTGTTGTGGTTTTGGTGGGGGGTTAAGTGAAATGGGTTTGAACAGGGCCGCCGCCGGCTGAGTCGACAATTGCCTGTGCAACGTCCCGGAGCTTGACGTTCCGGTTACTGGAGGCCTTTTTGATGAGCTCAACCGCTTCAGCTTGGCTGCACCTGTTTTGGGCGATGATGATGCCTGTGGCTACGTCGATGACTGTCCGGGATGCCATGGCGGCACGAAGGTTGGCGGCGGTTTGGCTGTGCTGCGCAATCAGCACGGCCAATTGCAGGCCCTTGGATGCCTGCTGAACGTAATCGGTGGCGCGTTGAACGGCGGCCTGGTCGAAGCCGCTGGGGCGTTCGGAGTAGAGGTTCAAGCCTGCCCGTGCGGTGTCATCCGTGAGCGGGAAAGGAACGGCGAGGACAGAATGAACACCGTTCGCCAGGGCTAGCTCGTTGTACTCAGGCCAGGTGTTGTCTTTTTCGAAGTCCGGAACATGCACCAGTGTGCCTTCCCTGCAGCAATGGACACATGGGCCGTCGGCGTACTGGTACTGGAGTTCGTCGAGCATCTGCGCCCGTTCGCTGCTGCTTGCCACTGTGGCCGCGGCCCGATGCCGAAGCAGTGTGATGCCACAAAATACTTCGTTGTCAGGTTTGGTGAACATGGCCGCTGAGTGGCGTGCCAGCTCGGCCAGGAAGGCCTCCACGTCCGGTGTATCCAGAAGCAGGTCCTGGATTTCCGCTGCTACAAGATGCGGTTCGGTGAGTTGTTGGTTTTCCACGTGGATCTCCGATCCCTGGAGGAGGCTACCCTTCGAGCGTAGTCCTGAATACCCGTTGAAAGCTAATAGTAAGTGTGCTTCTCTTTTTAAGGAGTCTTGCCGTGGGCTCACTCACTTCAGCAGGTCTAAGGATTGAAGCCACATGCGACAAACCCGACCACACGACGTCCAAATCCGGCCTCCTGCGCCGGAAAGTACCATCCGTCAAAGCTTCCAGGACGGTTTGGTTTTGGACCATCTCAATCTCGCAAAATCGATTGCCGCCCGGTATTCCGCGCACACGCACGACCTCGACGACGTCCGGCAGGTTGCGTACATGGGCTTGATCAAAGCCGCACGGGGATTTGACGAAAGCAAAGGCGTCAGCTTCCCTGCATACGCCGCCCCGACCATCGCCGGTGAGGTCAAGAGGTATCTCCGCGATCACTGCTGGGTAGTGCGGCCACCGAGGCCCATCCAGGATGTGCGGCGCCAGGTGCTCGCCCGGACCGAGGAACTGACGCAAAGCCTGCAGAGGACTCCGACGCCCGAAGAAGTGGCAGCGGACCTTCGCCTGGAACCTTGCCAAGTCAGGGAAGCCTTGATGGCCGGCACCAGCAAACGGCCGGATTCCCTGGACGCTCCCGCTGCGGAGGGCCGCGACGGACTGCAAGCATGCGTTTCCGCTTTCGGATCTCCGACGGAGCGGCTGGAGGACGTGCTCGCCCTTCGAAACGCAATCCGGGGCCTGAGCGCGGAGGACAGGCACCTCCTCTATCGCCGCTACTACCGCGAGGAAACCCAGTCCACCATCGCGGAGGCACTGGGCATGTCCCAAATGCAGGTCTCGCGGCGGCTTTCCAAGATCCTGGTGTCCCTGCAGACACAGCTCCTGGACGAGGAAGCACGCCTCCAGGACGGAACGGCGCCTTAACAAGCGAAAGCAACAGCCGAAACCACCAAGAGCCCAGGAGTCAGCAGCCCAACCCGCCCACCGCATCCAACACATCACGGACGGTCACGGCAAGGAGTGCAGGATCGGGATCGGCGGCGAAAACGTCACCGCGGCGAAGTTCGACGGCGGTAAGCACCACGTGCGGTCCCGGCGGCGGACCCCATTCTTCAGGGGGAGCGGGGCCGAACAGGACCACGGAGGGCCGGGCATACGCGGACGCCAGGTGTGCGGCGCCGGTGTCCGCCGAAACGACGAGCCGGGCATCCGCAATGGTCGCCGCGAACTCTGCGAGGCCCTGCCGCCCGGCCAGCACGCCGCCGTCGAGGTTTGCTCCGTTGAGTTTTGCCAAGGCGGCGGTCTCCACTGCCCGCCCGCGCTCGGACGTGCCCCCGGTCAGCACGACGTCGTGCCCTGCCCGGGAGAGCTCGACGGCCACTTCGGCGAACCGCTCTATGGGCCAGAGCCTGCTGCCATACGCGGCGCCCACATGGATGACCGTGGCGCCAGGCCGGGGCGAGGGAATGCTCGGCCTGTTGAGCCGGTAATCCAAGGGATCGGCGTCGATGCCGTGCCAGTTCAGGAGGCGGGTCCAGCGCTCGCGTTCAGGGATGCCGGTTGTCCATTCAGGTCCGTCGAGCCCGGGAGCTTGGTACGCGAGCACCCGCCTTGCCCGAAGTTCATTGATGCGCTGCCGGCTTTCGGATCCGTTTCCGTGCAGGTTAACGGCGATGTCCACGGCTCCGGGGGCGATGTTCAGTGGAGCATCAAGGCCCGGCGTGGGGAGGTGGTCGATGCCGCCCACCAGGTCCAGGGCCTCCGCAATCCAGGCTGGTGCCGCGTACAAAATGCGGTGCTCGGGGAATTCCCGGCGCAGGCCGCGAAGCGCCGGAACGGCAACAAGCAGGTCCCCTAGTTTCAAGGCGCGCAAGGCCAGCAGCAGGGGTTGTCCGTTCAATTCGGCTGTGTCCATGGTGGCCTCCCGCTAGGAGTCTAGCGGCCAACGCAGGTGCTGGCCCCGCAGGGAAACTTCTCGTCGTCACGCTGTTTAGTGTCGGGAGAACTGGGGAACGTTGCGGATATGGGAGGAACTGGAACGTTGAAAGCGGTCCTGTTTGACCGCGATGGAACACTCGTCGTTGACGTGCCCTATAACGGCAACCCGCAACTGGTGCGGCCCATGGATAGTGCCCGTTCGGCTCTTGAGCAGGTACGCCGGGCGGGACTGGCAACAGGGGTGCTGAGCAACCAGTCGGGTGTTGCCCGTGGCCTGCTGACGTTGAATCAGGTCCACGCCGTGAACCGGCGCGTTGAGGAGCTTCTGGGCCCGTTCGATGTGTGGGAAATCTGCCCGCACGGCCCGGCCGATGGCTGTACCTGCCGTAAGCCCGCGCCGGGAATGATTCTCGCCGCATGCAGCACGTTGGGGCTGCACCCGTCCCAGGTGGGCTTCGTTGGGGACATCGGTGCCGACGTCGAAGCAGCGACGGCAGCCGGCTCGCGGTCCGTACTGGTGCCCACCCACGTGACGCGGTCCGAGGAAATTGAGGCGGTGGGGGTGGTCGCGGAGAACCTGTTGGCCGCCGTCGGGCTGTTGCTGGATGCCGCGACAGGCACGACAGGAGGGGAATTCCCGAAACCCGACGCCAGGCAGGATTCACCCGTATGAGCCGCGTCCTGGTAGCCCGACTGGACAGCATGGGCGATGTGCTCCTCGCTGGACCCGCCCTGCGTGCCGTGGCGAATGGAAGCAGGCCGGACGGAAGCAGACAAAACGACGTCGTCCTCCTCTGCGGCCCCGAAGGCGCCGGCGCGGCGGAGATGCTGCCCGGAGTCACCCAGGTCCACACGTGGCCGTGCCCATGGATCGTCAATCCCGCGCCCGCTGTGACGCCTGAGCTGACCAATAGCCTGATCGAGTTCGTCCGCAGCTCCAGGATTGAGGAAGCCGTGATCCTCACGTCCTTCCACCAGTCCCCGCTTCCGTTGGCACTGTTGCTGCGGCTGGCAGGCGTCAAGCGCATCACGGGCGCCTCCACTGACTACGCCGGCTCCCTGCTGGACGTCCGGTTGAAACCCGGGGAAGACTTCGCCGAGGACCAGCCCGAAGTTGTGCGGGCGCTGGGGATTGCGCAGGCAGCAGGTTTCCAGCTTCCCCGGGGCGACGACGGCAAGCTCCACATCAACCCGCTGGACGAACCCGGGGAGCTGGTGGACGAACTCACCCAAAAGGGCCCGTACATCGTGGTCCACCCGGGCGCGGCTGCTCCGGCGAGGGCGTGGCCTGCACTCCACCACGCTGCCACCGTGGAACTCCTTGAAGCGTATGGGCACCAAGTGGTGGTCACGGGAGGGCCGGGCGAAACATCGCTGACGGCAACCGTGGCAGGACCCTCGGCACACAATCTTGGCGGCACCACAGACTTGCGGACACTGGCAGCGGTACTCGCGGGCGCCGCCGTCGTGGTCACCGGCAACACGGGTCCCGCCCACTTGGCGGCAGCTGTCGGAACTCCGGTGGTGTGCCTGTTTTCCCCTGTGGTTCCTGCGATCCGCTGGGCGCCCTACGGCGTTCCGATGGAACTGCTCGGGGACCAGGAAGCAGCCTGCAGGAACACGCGGGCACGCATCTGCCCCGTACCGGGGCACCCGTGCCTTAGCTCAGTTACCCCGGAACAAGTCCTTGAGGCGGTGGAACGGCTGTTGGGGGGAGTGTCCTCGCTCAGCACCCGAAGAAAGGTGTGGAAACCATGAGGATCCTGGTCTGGCATGTCCACGGAGGATGGATGGAGGCCTTCGTCAGGGGGCGGCACGAATACCTCCTTCCGGTAAAACCCGACGGCGGTGCGTGGGGTTTGGGGCGGGGCGGCAGGGAGTGGCCGGTCGCCGCGCAGGAGATTGACCTGGACACCATTGATCCGGACAGCGTGGACGTGGTGGTCCTGCAACGTCCGGAGGAGATCGCCGCGGTTGCCCGGAAGCTGGGTCGAAGGCCCGGAGTGGACCTGCCTGCCGTCTACGTTGAACACAACACGCCCAAGGGCGACGTCCCGTTCACTCTCCATCCACTGGCCGATCAGCACGGTATCCCCGTGGTTCATGTGACGCACTTCAACCAGCTCTTCTGGGACACGGGATCCACGCCAACAGTGGTCATCGAGCACGGCATCCCGGATCCCGGCCGGCTTTATACCGGTGAACGCGAAGAGATGGGGGTGGTGGTCAACGAACCCGTCCGTCGCGGCCGGGTGACGGGCACGGACCTCCTCCCGGGCTTCGCCGGAGTAGGGCCGCTGCGGGTGTTCGGGATGGGGACGGAAGCCCTGCCCGAAGCACTGAACCTGAAGGGGTTCGGCCTGAGCGAGGAGCGCCTGCGGATTTCCGGGGACGTACCCGCGCCCCGGCTGCATCAAGAACTCGCCCGCTGCCGGCTCTACCTGCATCCCCTCCGTTGGACATCCCTCGGGTTGGCCTTGCTCGAAGCCATGCACCTGGGAATGCCGGTCCTGGCACTGGCGACCACTGAGGCGACCCGCGCTATCCCGCCGGGAGCAGGTCTTGTTTCGAACAACGTGGACGAACTCCAACGGTTTGCGCGGTGCCTGCTGGACGAGCCCGGTGACGCCTATGCGATGGGGATGGTGGCCCGGGCCGCAGCCTTGGAACGCTATGGGCTCGGAAAATTCCATCAGGCCTGGGACGAACTCCTGGCGGATCTCCCCACGGCCCGCCCCTCGCCTGCCCATACCCGTCTTCCTGAAAAGCAGATCCCCGAACAGCAGGTCCCGAATAAACAGCTCCCCGACACGGAACGCCGCCCGCAACCCGGTTCGGAGTCCGTCAGCCATGACACAGAGAGGACGCACCCATGAAAATCTCCATGGTTTCCGAACACGCCAGTCCATTGGCCGCCTTGGGAGGTGTGGACGCCGGGGGGCAAAACGTCCATGTGGCGGCCCTTTCATCAAGTCTTGCCAGCCGTGGCCATCAAGTCACCGTGTACACGCGGCGGGATGACCCGGATCTTCCTGCAAAGGTGCAGGTCGCGCCGGGACTCACCGTCGTCAACGTTGACGCCGGCCCTGCCCGCCACATCCCCAAGGACGAGCTGCTTCCTTTCATGGGTGAGCTCGCCGACGGCATCTGCCGGGACTGGGCCGGCTTGGTCCCGGACGTTGTCCACGCGCATTTCTGGATGTCCGGACTGGCCGCGATCCAGGCTTCCAGGCGGGCCGGTGCCGCCGAGCCCATTGCCGTGGTCCAGACATTCCACGCACTGGGTTCGGTCAAGCGCAGGCACCAAGGTTCAGCGGACACCAGCCCACCCGCACGTGCATGGCTGGAACCGTGGGTAGGGCGCACGGCGGACTGGGTGATCGCCACCTGCCCTGACGAGGTCTTTGAGCTCAAAGCGCTGGGCATTGGCAGGTCGAGGATTTCCATCGCACCATGCGGGGTGGACCTCAACCTCTTCCCGGGCACTGGAGAACCAGAGAATAAGTCCCGCACGCACCGCATCCTCAGTGTCGGCCGCCTGGTTCCCAGGAAGGGCGTGGATCTGGTGATCCAGGCACTGCCCCTCCTTGCTGAAGCCGGTTTCGACGACGTCGAGCTCCTCATCGTCGGAGGCTCCGGCGACGCCCTGAACCTGGAAGAGGATCCGGAAGCCCAGAGGCTTCGCGCCTTGACCAAGGAACTCGGCGTTGAGGACAAGGTCACCATGCGGGGACAGGTACCGCGCGACGCCATGCCCGGAATCTTCCGCAGCGCAGACGCCGTGGTCTGCACGCCGTGGTACGAACCGTTCGGCATCGTTCCCCTCGAGGCCATGGCCTGCGGGGTGCCCGTGGTGGCCGCGGCCGTCGGCGGACTCCGGGAGACCGTCGTCGACCAGAAAACCGGACTGCACGTACCGCCGCGGGACCCGGAAGCAATCGCCGACGCCGTGGGGCGGCTCCTCGCCGACCCCGCCTTGCGTGCCGAAATGGGCCGGGCCGGAAACCGCCGCGCCCGCTCGCGCTACTCCTGGGACCGCATCGCCGCGGACACCGAGAAAGCGTACCGGTCCGTCTTGGCCGCGGGGTTGTCCCGGCAAGCCGGAGAAGGCCTGGAACCACTGGAAGGAACAGCGCTGTGACTACAGAATCGACAGTTCCCAAGAGAATCACGCGGTACACGCAGCCCGTCCCGGATACCATGCCCGCAGGCTGGAGCGGGTCTACAAGCTCAACAAACACCCGCGAACCACAGATCGCCTCAGAGGTCGCCGCACACCTGGACAACGTACTGCCAGCGCTAGAGTCCCTGCGCTCGCAGGCCGCCCGCCTCTCCGAATGGGGAACCGAGCTCGCCCACCGGCTCCTGTCCGGACAACGGCTGCTGGCCGCCGGCAATGGGGGATCAGCGGCCGAAGCCCAGCATCTCACCGCAGAACTCGTAGGCAGGTTCGACGCCGAACGCGCACCCTTCTCCGCAATTTCCCTGCACGCCGAAACCTCCGCCCTCACGGCACTGTCCAACGACTACGGCTACGAGGAAGTCTTCGCCCGCCAGGTCAGGGCACACGGCCGGGCAGGGGACGTCCTCATCCTGCTCTCCACGAGCGGGCGCAGCCCCAACCTCCTGTCCGCCGTCCGGGCAGCAGGAGAACGCGGCATCACCACGTGGGCGCTGACCGGCGCCGGGCCCAACCCCCTGGCCGAAGCCTGCGACCAAGCCATCACAGTGGACGCCATCGCCGCCAATGCCCAGGAAGGCCACCTCATTGCCGTCCACGCTGTATGCCGCGCCTTCGATGCTGAGGTCGCGAGGAGGACGGGGCCCCGCCCGGCCGGGGACGGAGCCCAGCCATGAAAGTGACAGTTGTAGGTGACGTCCTCCTGGACGTGGACATCAACGGCACCGCCACCCGGCTCAGCCCCGACGCGCCCGTACCCGTTGTGGACGTTGCCCATATCCGGCGTCGGGCAGGTGGCGCGGGCCTCGTGGCTACCCTGCTTGCACGCGACGGTCACGACGTCGCCCTGGTCACCGCGGTGTCGGACGACGACGGCGCCAGCCACCTCAGGCGCGCCCTGGCCGGTGTCACCATACTCACCGGAGCCCCGCTCGCCCCAACGCCCACCAAGACCCGCGTGCGTATTGGGACCCACCCCGTGGTCCGGTTCGATGAAGGATGCGCACCTGCCCCTTCCCCGTCATGCACCGCGGAGATGCTCGCTGCCATTGCCTCCGCGGAAGCGGTTATCGTAGCCGACTACGGCCGCGGAATCACGGCAAACCCCCACATCCGCACTGCGCTCGCCAACTCCGCCCGCCACGTCCCGGTGGTGTGGGATCCGCACCCTGCCGGTTCGGAGCCGGTGCCGGGTATCGCCGTCGTGACGCCCAACCTCGCAGAGGCGCGGGCCAAGGCGGGCGGGCGGCATCCGTCCAAGAGCACTGCGGAGGACGCAGGGAAACATTTGCTGGATCGCTGGGGCAGCCGTGCCGTCCTGGTCACGACCGGCGAAGAGGGCGCGGTTTTGGTGGAAGGTGCGGGGCCGGGCAGGATCATCCCCGCCCCAAAGACAATCGTGGATGATCCTTGCGGCGCCGGAGACCGCCTGGCGGGGAGCCTTGCCGTGTATTTGGGTCTGGGACTCGCGCTGCCTGCCGCTGCGACCAGGGCTGTCGAGGATGCCTCCGCGTTCCTCGCGAAGGGCGGAGCCTCCTCCCTGGCCATGGATACGAGTACGCCCGACGCAGTAAATGGCAGCCAGCCTGGCAAGGCAAAGGGGAGTCCCGTCGTCGAGCTTTTTGGCCGCTTTCCGGGCGTGGAACCGGGAATCCAACTCGCGCGGACAATCCGGGCGGGTGGCGGGACCGTCGTCGCGACCGGCGGCTGCTTCGACCTCCTCCATGCCGGTCACGCACGCACGCTGGCCGCGGCCCGGGACATGGGGGACTGCCTCATCGTTTGCTTGAATTCCGATGAGTCCGTCCGGCGCCTGAAGGGCCCGCACCGGCCGATCGTCAGCATGGAGGACCGGGCAGAGCTCTTGCTCGCGTTGTCCTGCGTTGATGCCGTGGTGGTCTTCGACGAGGACACCCCAGAAGCCTGCCTGAGCCAACTCAGGCCCGATATTTGGGTCAAAGGCGGAGATTACGAACCCCATGAATTGCCGGAAGCCAGCCTCGTGGCTGCGTGGGGAGGGCGATGCGTAACGGTGCCCTTCCATCCTGCACGCTCCACCAGCGGCCTGGCTGAAGCACTCGCCAAAGTCAGCTGAACGCAAGTCTCATCCAAGAATCGACCACCGAAAGGAACCGTATGAACACGCAAACTCCCGGCCGCGTCATCGTCACCGGAGGCGGGTCCGGCCTCGGCGCTGCAATCGTCGATGCCATCCGCGACGCCGGAGGCACTCCCTTCGTCTTCGACCGCAACATCAGCAACGTATCCGGCGCGAAAGCCCTTGAAGTCGACGTCTCCAACCGTGAATCAGTTGAAGCGGCTGTGAAGGAGGCAGCCGAAAGCCTCGGCGGCCTGGATGGGGTGGTGACGGCCGCGGGCATCGACCGCTGTGGCAAACTGGCGGACGTTCCCGCAGCCGAGTGGGAAAAGGTGATTGGAGTGAATCTCCTGGGCACCGTTTCCGTGGTCCGTGCGGCGTTGCCCTACTTGAAGGAATCCCGGGGCCGGGCGATCACCATAGCATCAACCCTCGGCTTGCGTGCACTGCCGGACGCCACGGCGTACTGTGCCTCCAAGTTCGGCGTCATCGGATTTAGCCGGGCATTGGCCGCCGAAACCGGGGGAGTCATTGGTGTCACCACCATCATCCCGGGAGGCATGAAGACACACTTCTTTGATGACCGCGACGAACAATACAAGCCGCAGGACGACTCCAAACTCAACGATCCTGCCAATGTGGCGCAAGCCGTGGTGTTCGCGTTGTCGCAGCCGTTTGGCAGCGAGGTCCGCGAGCTCCTTATTTGCCCCGCAGAAGAAGGCTCGTGGCCATAAGGTCATGCACGTCCTGAACAACGTCGGCCACGGCGATACCCCTGATCAGGGTGTCGTCGTGGCCGCAGTGCTGTGCAGACCAGCCCACCTGGGTCACATTGGCCCCACACACCGGGCACTCGGTCACCCACGACATGTGGACGCGGTGCAGGCTCCGGCCCCGGGGGCCTGCGTTGAAGACGTTGCCTACCCAGAAGATCCCCACGGTTGGTGTTCCAAGGGCTTGCGCTAAATGCCGTGGACCGCTATCGCTGGCAAGCATTACGGTGGCCGCATCCAGGAGCGCGGCGAGTTCGCCGATCTCCAGTTCGCCGGCAACTGAGCGCACGGCATCTTTGCCCTGGACTGTCAGTTGCCTTGCCGCGAGTTCTGCCACTTCCTGGGCCAGCGCCTTTTCGGAGCGGTCACCCACCACCAACACCTGCGCGCCTTCCTGGGCGATGGTCGCCGCAGCTTCAGCAAAGTGCGACGCCGGCCATCGCCGCCGCGGATCGGTGGCACCCGGGTGGACCACCAGGAGGGGACGCCGTTGGCTGAGCAGGCTTTCGACGCTTTGTTGGTGTTCGGGCAGGGGCCGCAAGGGTGGAGAAATGATGGTTGGCACCCCCGCCAAGCCCGCTACCTCAAGCCATCGATCAGGCTCGTTTTGGTAGTAGATGTAATCGAGATTCCGTTCCAGGGGCTCGGCGTCCTTTGTTCGGGTGCCCACCGTGTGCCGCGCCCCCAGACGGAGCAGGAAAGGGTTGGAGTACCGGCCACCGCCATGCATTTGCAGCGCGAGGTCGAACTTGCGGGCGCGCATGGCTGAGCAGAATTCTTCCTGGGCAAGTCTGTCGTCGGTGTCGTCGTTTTGATCGCCGTCTTTGTGGTGGCGGTCGCGGACGCCTTTGGCGAACGGGAGAATTTCCACCTCGTCAATGGGCCCATCCGTCCCGGCCGCCAAAGCCGCATGGATCGGCGTGCCCAGGAGCGTGATCGCGGCTTCAGGATAGGCCGCTTTCAGGGCATAGAGCGCCGGATATGCGTAAATCACATCGCCCAGGCCGCCACCCCTCAGGACCGCAATCCTTTCCACATCCGGGAACTTTTCCAGCACCGGGCCAACGCCCAAATTCGGTTGAACAGCCATCTGGACTTCCCTTCGTCAAAGGTGCTGGAAAACTACCGGACCCGGCGTGTGAACCGCGGGCTGCGGGGTACCTGAGGGGAGCAGGAACATGCCGCCTCTACCGGAAGGTACCCAATGGCACGCCTATCCAATCAAGAAGGTTTGGCCGAATGGCTGCCGCGCCGCCTGGCCGAAGAACGGCCCGTTGTGACAGTTGTCGGCGACGCAATCCTGGACGGTTGGTGGGACGGGCTGATTGAGCGCTTTTGCCGCGAAGCTCCCGCCCCAGTGGTCCAGGTCAAGCGCCGCGACTTCGCCCCCGGAGGAGCGGCCAATACTGCCATGAACCTGGCGGCCCTTGGCGCGGACGTCAGGTTTGTCTCGTTGGTCGGCCAGGATTCTGCGGGTCAGGAACTCCTTGGGAGACTCGCTGCTGCCGGCATCGACATATCCGGCGTGGTGCAGCAGCCCGGCATGGTCACCACCACCAAGTTCCGGATAAGCAGTGCCGGCCAAGTGATGCTTCGCCTGGATGACGCCGCCACAGAGGTCCCTTCGGAGGGCCTTCAGGAGTTGGCGGCCACCATCCCGGGAGCGCTGGCGGGGTCCAACGCCGTGGTGTTGTGCGACTACGAGGCCGGGGCTTTGGAGGGGCCGGTGCGTGCAGCTTTGATGAATGCCCTTGGACCCTCCCGTAGTCTCCGGACTGGTTCCCACCCCGACTTCAGCCACAGGCAAGGCACCCTGCTGGTGGTCGATGCCCACCATCCTGCCCGCTGGGCCGAACTCAAGCCGGATCTTGCCACCCCGAACGCCCAGGAAGCTGCCGGGCTGCTCGGAACAGAGTTCCCCGGTGGCGCTGCACGTTGCCCCTTCGTGGAGGCCCAAGCAGACCAGCTCCTTCGCGCCTCAGGCGCGGGCGCCGTCGTCGTGACTTTGGACCGTGATGGGACGCTGACGCTGCGTTCCAGCGATCCGGACGCAAGCGGTGACGGTCATAACGGATCCCGCGCCACCCACCGAACCTGGGCCAGGCCCGAAGCCGAGAAGCAGGCCTCAGGTGCGGGCGACACGTTCGTTGCCGCGCTGACCTTGGCCCGGGCGGCCGGGCTGCCCCTGACTACCAGCGTTGACCTTGCCCAGGCCGCGGCTGACGTGGTGGTCCACCGGCCTGGCACCTCCGTCTGCACCACCGAGGAACTTGCCCGCCACCTGGGCGGGTTCGCCGATACTGCGTTGACTGCCGATGAATTGGCCAGGCAGGTGGAAGCGCACCGCAGGGAGGGCCGGAGGATCGTTCTGACCAATGGGTGCTTCGATGTCCTGCATCGCGGCCACACCCGCTATCTGAACCAAGCCAAGCAGCTGGGCGATGTCCTGGTGGTGGCCCTCAACAGCGATTCCTCGGTGCGGCAGCTGAAGGGACAGGACCGGCCCGTGAATCCGGAGGCGGACCGTGCCGCCGTGATCGCCGCGCTTAGCTGCGTGGATCACGTCACTGTTTTCGACACCCCGACTCCCATCCCGCTCATCGAGATGCTGCAGCCCGATGTGTACGCCAAAGGCGGTGACTACACGCCGGAAATGCTGGCCGAGACCGCGGCCGTGGAACGCTATGGCGGCACGGTGACGATTTTGGATTACGTTCCCGAACACTCCACGACGGCGGTGCTGGAGCGTATCCGGTCCACGGGGGAGAATCCCCATGCATGACGGGGAATTGCAGGAGGGGAAGGGAGAGTCTCATGCGCATAGTCATCACAGGAGCCACGGGCAACGCAGGTACGGCATTGCTGAAGCGGTTGCAGGCTGCGCGTTCGGAAGAGGGCGCGGATCTTGACCTCGTCGGGATAGCGCGACGCGAACCTGACAAGAATGCGGCCCCTTACAACGCAATGGAGTGGCACACGCTTGACGTCGGCGACTATAAGGACCAGGAAGCACTGGAGAACACGTTCACAGGTGCCGACGCCGTGGTCCATTTGGCCTGGCAGATCCAGCCAAACCACAATCGCGAACTTCTGCGCCGGACCAACGTGGCGGGAACGGCGCACGTACTTGGCGCCGCCCGGGAGGCCGCCGTGAAGCACGTCGTCTGTGCCTCGTCCGTTGGTGCCTATTCGCCAGCCCCCAAGGATCAACGGACCAAGGAAAACTGGCCGGCAGGCGGTATCAGGCGATCCCATTACAGTGTGGACAAGGCAGCGCAAGAGCGGCTTCTTGATGGCTTTGCCAAGGAAAATCCGGACATCGTAGTGGCTCGGCTCCGCCCGGCGCTGATCTTCAGCGCGGAGGCGGGCAGTGAAGTGGGTCGCTACTTCCTGGGGAGCGTCCTCCCACGGCTCATTCCCCGCAAGCCATGGTTGCCTATTCTCCCCATTCCCAATGAGCTGATTTTTCAGGCCGTTCACGCCGACGATGTCGCCGATGCCTACTGGCGTGTGCTGGAACGTCGGGCAGAAGGCGCATTCAACATCGCCGCGGAGCCCGTGCTGGATCCCAACGCCCTCGCCTGGATCCTCAACGCACGGCGGCAGTTGCCGCTCCCGCTCCCGGTGCTGCGCGCCGTCGTCGAGGTCAGTTGGCGATTGCGCTTGCAGGTAACCGACGGCGGCTGGGTGGACATGGCGGCCGGCGCACCCATCATGGACACAAGCCGTGCGCACAGTCTCCTTGGGTGGATGCCGCACCGCTCATCGTTGGAGGCGCTGACGGAAGTGCTGGAGGGCCTCGGTGCCGGCAAGGGGCGGAAGGCCTCGCCACCGTTGACGCCACGCTGATTCCTGACGTTTGTGGTACTAGTCGGCAGGCGATACCACCGTGATGATCCTGCGCAAACTCATGGCCACTGACGCCGCCGCGTTCACCGAAGCCTGGCCAGCTGCAGCTTCCGTGACCGCATCCCCGAGCGCGGATACGCTCTCCTTCGCCTCTGCCAGATGGCTCTTCAATTCCCCGGCATCGCCGCCCCGCCACTGATCAATCACCCGCGATACGGCCTCCAGCGCCTCGGACAGGTTGGTCAGGACGCTGTCCGGAATGACGGTTCCCGCGTCCTCCTCCCAGATCACGCTGGCCAGGACGTCGGTGATGTCCTGGACATGGAAGGTCAGCCGTTCCACTATCCGCAAACCAGCCAAATCACTTGGTAGGCGGCCAGCACGACGCCGGGACCTGGGGTTCGCTTTTGCACTCAGTTCCGCTTCATGAACGGCAGTACGCACGGCTGCGGCCGTTGCTGAGAGTTCGCCGCTGCGGCTCGCCCAGGCTTCGTGGTTGGGCGGCCAGGATTCCTCCATCGCGCGCGCCATGTCCTTCAACTGTTGGGACAAAGCCCGTTGATGTCCGGCCAGGGCGGGGTCGATTCCCTCAAGATGCAGCGGTGGAAACACCAGCCAGTTCACAGCGAAGCCAACGGCAACGCCCATGGCCATCTGCAGGACGTAGGCAAAGGAGAAGCCCTCCGCATTGGAATCCCCGAGGACGAGTACGAATAAAGCAGCCATGGGAACCCATTCGGAGGCGGTGCCCAGCCGGGGGAGGCCGCCGATGATCACGCCCAGTCCCACCACCACGGCAACGGCCAACGCAGTGGGCGCTGCCACCGTGGTCACCGCAAAAGCCATGCCTATACCCAAGGCCAAGCCCATGAGGCTCTGCAGGCCATGCCTGGCGGAGTCTGCCACCGTGGGATGCATGCTCACGAGGGCGCCGAGCGGTGCGTAGTAGGGGTAGGAGGCAGCAGGACCCGGCATGAAGGGTGCGAGATACCAAGCGACGCCTGCCGCCGCAGCAGTTTTGGCCGCAAACAGGAGTCGGTGACGGGTCACAGTTTTTCGGAGCGCGGGAATCAGCCGCCGCCTGGTGGGCTTGTGGCTCATGGATCCAACGTAGGCGGGTCATACGCTGCGTGTCGAGCTGGGATTTCGATCAGTATGTGGCGATTGAACCACCGGCAAGCGGGTACACACCCATTGATAGTAACGATACTTACTATCCCGGCTGCTGTCCGCAGCCTGCCAACTGTGGAAAGAGAGCGACAATGACTGAGAGCCAATCGCCGCAGGACGGAAGCTTCGCGGCGCCACGGACTGGGGTCCCCGCCGGGACCGAGCCTTACACGGGAAGTTACCTGGACTCACCGGTCGAAACCGACACCACCGGCATGGAAACAGATGCCGGCGCCGGAACTACCGGTTACGGGAGCACTACCACGGGATCCGGAACGACGTCCGGCACGGGAAGCGTCGAATCGGCCAAGCACGAAGCCGCCGAAGTGGCCGGCACAGCCCGCGATGCTGCTGGCGGTGTGGTTGAAACAGCCAAGGCCGAAGCCGGAAACGTGGCACAAGAGGTCAAAATGAACGCCCGGCAATTGCTGACGCAAACCAAGGGCGAGTTGACCGATCAGGCCGCTACCCAGCAACAGAGGGTCGCCGAGGGTTTGCGGTCCATCTCCGACGAGCTATCCACCATGGCCAATGCCAGCCAGGACGGCGGAGTCGCCACGGACCTGGTCCAGCAAGCGGCCCAGCGCTCCTCCTCGATTGCCCACTGGTTGGAAAACCGGGATCCGGGTTCACTCCTGGATGAGGTAAAGAGCTTTGCCCGGCGTAAGCCCGGCACGTTCTTGCTGCTGGCTGCCGGTGCCGGCGTCCTCGCCGGACGTTTGGGCCGGGGAATGGCGGACAACTCGCCCATGACGGGAACGGGCACCTCGGATACCACCACCCGGACACCGCGCGCCCAGTACTACCCAACGCAGGGTGGCGCTGTGTCACTTCCGGCAGTTGATCTGCCAGGGCCCCAGACGACAACCGCTGGATACGGAACGACGGGTGCCGGGTATGGAACGACCGCCGCTGGAACGAGTGCCGGGTATGGAACGACCGCCGCTGGAACGGGTGCTGGAACCGACACGGGATATGGCGCTGGCACCACAGGTGGTCTTGAGGGATCAACCATGCCCTACCCGGAAACCGACGCCGGTGGGGTGAAGGCGCAAGGAGATCCGCTCGCACGTCCCGACGATCCCAGCGATCCCGATGATCCCGTCTATGGAGGTCCCCGATGAGTAGTCCTGCCGACCTTCCTCCCACCGAAGCCCATCTCAAAGCCGAATCCGTACCCCTCGGCGAGTTGCTGAGCGACCTGACACGCGACGTCTCCACGTTGATGCGGCAGGAAGTTGAGCTGGCCAAGGTAGAGCTCAAGGAATCGGCCACCAAGGCCGGAAAGGGTGCAGGGATGATGGCCGGAGCCGCTTGGGCCGGGCATCTGACCGTGCTTTTCCTTTCCCTGGCTCTTTGGTGGGCCTTGGGTCAGCTCATAGGCCTGGGATGGTCCGCCGTTGTTGTAGCGGTCATCTGGGGCATAGTCGCAGCGGTGCTGGCCTCGATGGGGCGAAAGGAATTGAACGCCATCAAGGGCATGCCGCGCACCACCGAGACAGTCAAGGAAATACCTCCAACCTTCAAACCGAATACTGAGGAGACACGATGACGCAGAATCCCGACGCCCTGCGCGCCGACATCGAACAAACTCGCAGGCGGCTCAGTACCAACGTTGACGCCGTAGCTGACAAGGTCACGCCCTCGCACATCGTCAACCGGAGGGTAGACAGGATCAAGACGGCCGTGTTTGGCGCCCGCGACGATGTTCAGGACAGGGCGGGCCATGTTGCCCATCAGGCCCAGGACGCTGTTTCCGGTGTTGTCTCGGACATTGGCGACGCACCGCAGGTGATCACACGAAAAGCCCAAGGCAACCCCATTGCTGCCGGCTTGATCGCCTTCGGCGCAGGTCTGCTGGTTTCGGCCCTCATCCCACCGTCGGACAAGGAACGCGAGGCTGCGCAGGCAGTCAAGGAAGCCGCCCAGCCGCTGACCGAGGAACTGGGCCACGCCGCCCAGGAGATGGCCGAACACCTCAAGGAGCCGGCGCAGGACGCTGTCCAGAACGTCAAAGACAGCGCCACGGAAGCTGCTGCCAACGTCAAGGACGAGGGCCAGGCGGCTGCTGCAGATGTGCAGGACCGCGCCGCGATGGCCAAGGACAACCTCGGCAACCAGTAATCGCGTTACCCACCCAACTGAGTCGCAGCAGATGCCGTTTTGAGGGCCCAAAAGGGCATTAGCTGCGACTCAGTTGGGTTCGCGTTGCTGCGCGCCGTGGGACCGCGAAAGTATGCGGGGTTGGCTCGCCAGGGCTCTGGAGGGCTTTGGCCTTCCGGATAGATCATTGGACTGTCCGTCTCGGTGAACGCCGACCCAACTATGAGCAACCCTCTTAGGGCCATGCTCGACCCTGGAGAAGCGATAGCCTCCAGCCGGACACCTCGTCCTGGGGTAACCAGCCCGCGCATAATAGTCTGACAACGCCGTCGCTAACGACACGCCGCCCCTCCCGAGGCCGAGACCCGGACCAAAAGGAAGCGACCCCGGAAACCAAACCGGGATCGCTTCCCCACGCCCGTTGACAAAACGAACTACATATTAGTTGGGTTAGTGTGTGCGTCAGGGGACCATTCTTACCGTGCCGCCGATGGTTAGCACAGCTGATCCGGCGCGACCCCCGATGAGGACCCTGAAGGAAAGCTGATCTCCATAGGTAACTGTTTCATAGTTCCTGACATTGCTCATGGTGCCGTGGAAGAAGTAGTTCGCAGGAACGGTGTGAGGTGCGTTCTTTCCTCGGAGGACGCCGGCTTTGTACCAAACAAGACCTGATTCACTGACGTTGCTAGTGATCTGGCCGGCAAGCATTCTTGAGATCTGATAGCTCCAATTTGCATTGTTGTAAAGGCAGTTATTCCTGATCTGGAACGCGCCGTTTGTATCTGAGAACCGATAATTGCCCATCCTGCAGCTGATGTTCTGATTAATGGTCGGACCGTACACGAGCGGCGGTGTAACGGCCCCTCGCGGCTCTATCAATTGCGTATTACCTAATGTGGACTTGACCTGACGGGCGGCACTCTCCGAGAGGGGCGCATCGAACTCGATCCTCAGAGTTGAGTCGGCGGCCGCATTGGTGTCATTGAAGATGACGACCTGTGAGACCGTAGTGTCGTCCGCCAGGCGCTGGGCACGGCTCCTAGAAGCAGCAGGAGCACTGCTGCGACCAATCCAAAGAATGTCTGCTTGAACTTAGTGCTTTGATAGCGCATATTTCCCCCAAACTAAGTGATTATCACCGATGTCACTCGAATCACCCGACGTAGTAGGTAACACCGCGCGGATGTAATCTAATGACAGAACACCCCGTTACGGCAGAAGTGTTCACAAGGGAGTGGCGCCAGGAGGCTTTTTATGACGGTCAAGATTGTCGAAATTATTAATCACGTCTTGCGCGACGTTGTCTCCAGCGGGTTTGAGCCGCCCCGCATTCATGACGTGGATTGGTACGACGACCCGCGGGTGCTTTCAGTCATGATTTACAGCGCCCGTGATTCCACAGGACGAGGCATTTCAGTCTTGGGCGAACTTTCGCGCGCTGGTCAGCTCGCGTCCGTGGCCGATCAGATTCAGGAGTGGGTCATTGAAGAGAATAGAGCGACTTGCAGCAACTGGCCCCAGTGCCCTCAACACCCAAATAACCACCCCCTAACGCCCCGCGTGGTCAGTGATCAGGGTGTCTGGACCTGCCCGGCATCGAATAGGCCGGTCGCCGCAATCGGTGAGCTGTTAACAGGCAGCACTAAGCCGGGGCTGTAGTCAGTTACCGCACTTCGAGGATCATCTGCAGCAGACGGGCTGCCGCCGGACGGGCAGCGTGTTCCTCCACCCACTGCGCACGGGCAAGTGCTTTGCTGACAGCCTGCGTCGTGATGCCGAGTTCCTGGGCCACGGCCTTTTGCTGGCCACGCACTCCGGGGGTGAGGAGGTCCAGCACCCGCCACTCCGCCGCGCTTCGGTGCTGCACAATATGCCCGAGAAGTCGCAATACTGCTTCGGCTTCTGCCGCCAAAGCTGTGAAGGGACCATCAACGGCAACAGGGACACGTTCCTTCCCGTTGCGGAGGCGGTCAACAGCCCGCCGGGCATAGACAAGACCGTGCCCGGAAGCGTCCTTGACAAGGTTGGGAAGGGGCTCGTTGATGGGCCCCACTCCGATTCCTACATACCATTGGCCGGTCCGGAGGGCGATCAGTGCTGTGTCAACAGCTTGGTGGCCGGACTCGACGATGCCTTGCACCTCATCCTCAACCGAACGGTCGAAGTCGAGCCGTGCCGGAATATGCCGCAGGTCCTTGAGGAGCCCTGGCACGAGATCGCCGTCGCGGCGGCTGTCGCGTTGGTTGATGGTCAGAGTGAACATAGTGGATCACATGCTACCGGCTGGTAGCCGCTCTGCAAGGGCTTGTTTTCCTTAAAATTTTTCTGTCGAGGATGCCCGCTCTGCGGCCCCTACTTTGGGGTCCGGGACCGGCTGCCGGCCCTCCGCCACGCCGGATCGGCGATCAAGAGCAGCAAACTTCGGATCCCACGTATCGTCCGAGCTCCCGCTGAACGCCGCAAGAATCAGCATCACCACGAAGAACGGAAAGAAGGACCAGCAGATAGCGCGCCACCCGCCCAACCAGGCACCCGCCGTCGTGCCGTCCTTGATACGTACCGAGCGCATGCCCGCGGCAGCATCGCCGACGCTGCCCGCAGTACCCCAGATCATGCCGTAAACGAACAAACCAACGAACCAGAGAACAACGTAGAGCGTCAACCAGAAGCCGTCGTTGAAGGCCAGAAGTGAGCCACTGTTCATCATGGCATTGCGTGCAACTGCCACTATTGCAGCCAGGATGCCATAGCCTGCAAGGAACACGATCGCGTCAAGGACGCGACCCCAGAAGTGCGCCCCTCCGGATGCTTTCACGAAGTAGGCGCCGGTCCCGGGATGGCGGCGTACAGGGCGGCCGTTGAGGGCATCAACCAAGCCAGTAGCGGTCTGGGACTTCGAATTGCTCATGCGTCAGGCCAGCCCCGCCAGCGCGCCGAGGACGCGGGCAAGCGTCGGCGCGGATGTCTCTTTCAGCTCAAGGGAGACAGATTCGCCTTCCACCCGCGGAGTAAGCACGTGCACGCTGCTGGGGCCGGTGTAGACGGTGACAGTTGGAAAGTCGTTCGTATCAGAATTGAAGACCACCACGTTGCTGGCCGCCTGCGTATCGGCCAGGGCCGTTGCGGCATATTCTTCGAACCCGGCCTCAGAGTAAACAGTGGGATCGGTGTCGCGGTTGGCCGCTGTGTTCGGGTCAACGAATTCAGCCAGGCGCGGAGCCAACTGGTCCCGGGTGACAACAGTGAAGCCGTGCAGCCCGCCTTCATCCACTTCTTCCAGCAGCACGCCGTCGTCGTGGATGTAGCCGTAGAGCCAGCGCTTGCCGGTGGAAACGGTGCGTTCCACTGAGACCACGCTGCTGCCACTGCGACGCAGTGTCAGGGCGCCTGTGATTTCCTCCGTGGCGTGCAGACGGGTGGGTTCGGTCTCGCCTTCAAAGATCACAGGGTAGACGAGTTCCTTGGCGAGCAGCCCACGAAGGGCCACGGCGCACATCAGCTCCTTGCTGGCATCCTGCGAAGTGAGCCACGGAAGGGCCACGATTTGCTCGTGCTGGACACCGTCCAAGGCAACAACCTCTTCATCTGTCAGCGTCGGCAACGCCTTGCCGGTGGCGCTGGCCGACGCCAGGACTTTCGCTGCGGCCTGTACGTCCCGCTCGGTCCAATTCATGGTGCTGGTGGTCATCCGAATATCCCTCCGACAAAGTTTCCGACTGACTTGGCGGCATTACCGACCCCGTCTGCCACCTTACTGCCTACATCCTTGGCGAAATTGCCTACTTCCCGGGCGCCGTCGGCGATGTAACTGCCAGGGTTCCGGGCGAAGTTGCTGATGGAATCCCAGTTGTCCGCCACCAGGTTCCCCAGCGCCCAGGCGCCGGCAACGATGCCCGCGCCGATCACGATTGGCGCGCCAATGGGCCCCAGCAAAGCTGCGCCACCGGCAGTCATGAGCATGATGCTGCCCACCCCGCCCACTACGGACAGGCCGCCGGCTACCCGGTCTCCGGTACCGCGCCAGCCGTCGTGCTCCGGACTGATCATGTCGCTGATACCGCCAACAATGTTCAGCGGCGCCGCCAGGGCCCCGGCGACGCGCAGGCCTTTCGAGAACTTGCTGGCATCCTGGAACGCCTGGCTGTAGGGAATGTTGGCCTTCAGGTCCGTGATGACATCAGTGACCTTCTCGCCGCTGCGCAAAGCACTCAAAGCATCCCGCAGCACCGTACCGCCAGCCCGCCAATTGGTGAGTACCTCGCGGGTCTTGACCCATTCGGCATGTCCGAGCTTCCCGTACTTGTAGGCGGTCCAGAGCTGCGCGCCCAGTTCCTTGACGCCCGTTGCGGTGTCGTAGACATCCGTCAGGACGCCCACCGACGTACCCGAACCGTCATTGTGGCTGGCAAATTCCTGCTGGTTGGCGTGCTTCTTGAGCTGGCTCGCGTTGTCCCTCAGCATGTTGGCGGCCTTCACCAGGCTCTGCCTGTGCTGGCTGTTCCAATCGCTCTTGAAGACCGTGGCGTCGCGGCCCTGCCACGCCGTTGCGGAGTTGATGGCGTTGGATAACTGCGCGCTCTGCAGATTGATGGCATCGGCAGCCTTGCCCATGACGCCGGCCAGACTGCGAAGCTGCGCAATGTCCGCGCCGTAGAACCCGGCCATGTGGTACCCCCTGTTACATGCGTCGTAAAGTCTCGTCCCAGCCTAGGCGGACCCCGAAGATGCCGCGATGGGGAGCAGTGCCCATCAAAGCAACGCGGGGTCACTTAGGGCCCATGTTTTAGCCAATAATGGGCCGTATCTGACCCCGCGTTGCTTAAAGCACGACGGCGGCTGGTGCCGTTCACAGGGAACAGCACCAGCCGCCGTCGTAAGTGTTGCTAGTGGCCTTCGGCCGAGAAGCGCTTGATGGAGGCTTCCAGTTCGGCTTCGGCAGCGGCGCGGTCGCCCCAGCCTTCAGCCTTGACCCACTTGCCGGGCTCCAGGTCCTTGTAACGGGTAAAGAAGTGCTCGATTTCCTTGATCAGGAATTCGCTGACGTCGCTGACTTCCTGGATGTGGTCGAAGCGTGCATCCACCGGGACGCAGAGGACCTTGGCGTCTCCGCCGCCGTCGTCGGTCATGTTGAAAACACCGATGGGGCGGGACTCAACGATGACGCCGGGGTGGAGGTCGAAGTCCTGCAGGAGCACCAGTGCGTCCAGGGGGTCGCCGTCTTCGCCCAGGGTGTTCTCGAAGAAACCGTAGTGCGTGGGGTACTGCATGGAGGTGAAGAGGACGCGGTCCAGGCGGACGCGGCCGGTTTCGTGGTCAACTTCGTACTTGACGCGCGATCCCTTGGGGATCTCGATGGTCACGTCGTGCTTCATGGCGTGCTCCTTGACGGGTGTGGGTGGGGCGCGGCAGGCGAAAGTGCAGCCAGCGCCGCCGACTACTATTGAGGATATAGCGAGAGGCCCGGGTTTCTTGAACCGGCGGGGACATTTTCAGGACTGACAGGACCAAGCAACTTCCATGATGGGCGTTAAAAACGGGGGTGCCCGGAAGTGGGTGTCCACGGCGTGGGGGCGCTTGAAGTGGCCGATGCTGTTGACGTTGGTCCTGCTGTGTCTGGGGGCGATCATAGTGGCCGGCATGGTGCCGGGACTCCTCAGTGCACCCAAGCCGTCACCATCCGCGCCATCATGGCAGCAGGAGCCGGACCGACTGTCCGAGGCCAATGGCGTGCTTCCTTTGGACCCCGATGCCCCCGTGCCCGTCCCGGCTGAGCTTTCGCGCCTTGTGAATGACGCCCTGAAACCCTCCGGCGCCGGCAGCATTACGGGCATTGTCATGGACGCCTCCACAGGCACGGTCCTGTTCGACCGCGATGCCAACGCCAACCGAATCCCGGCGTCGAACATGAAGCTGTTGACCGCCGTCGCTGCCTTGAAGGCGCTCCGTCCCGAATCACGCTTTACCACCCGTGTGCTGGCCGGTAGTGAACCCTCGACCGTTGTGCTGACGGGGGGAGGGGACGTGCTGCTTGGCGGAGGCGCCTCGGATCCAGAGGCCGTGATGGGCCGGGCGGGACTTGCAACCCTGGCCTCCGATACGGCCGCTTCCTTGGCTACCGCCGGGGTCAAAGGGCCTGTGACCGTGCAGGTTGATGATTCGCTGTTCAGCGGCGCGCCCCTCAATCCTGCGTGGAGCCTGGACGACGTCGCGGCTGGCGAAACCGCCCCCTTGTTTTCCCTCGCCCTGAACTCCGGGCGCTACTCACCAACAGTCACCACCGGGCCGCGCCCC
This sequence comes from Arthrobacter sp. 1088, assembly GCF_031455315.1. Lineage (NCBI taxonomy): Bacteria > Bacillati > Actinomycetota > Actinomycetes > Micrococcales > Micrococcaceae > Arthrobacter > Arthrobacter sp. 1088. The sequence goes on along the minus strand of NZ_JAVDSM010000011.1, from coordinate 16,271 downwards.
CAGGATTCGGCCGTCACCACCGCCCAGGCTTTCGCCGAACAATTGGTGGCTGCCGGCGTCCAGGTGAGTCCCGGCGTCGAACGCGGCAAGGGCGTCCCCGCCAAAGTGCTGGCTGCAGCTGAGTCCGCCACTGTGGGCGAGCAGGTGGACCTCATGCTGGAGACCTCGGACAACTTCCTGGCAGAGGCGCTTGGGCGGATGACCGCCATTGCGTCCGGACAGGAAGCGACGTACGACGGCGCCACTTCAGCCGTGCGCCAACGGCTTGGGGAGTTGGGAATCGCCACTGATCCCAAGCAGTTGCAGTTGGCCGATGTTTCCGGCCTTGCCTTGGAGAACCAGGTGTCTGCCCGCCAGTTTGCCGAGGTAGTCCGTGCCATCACCAGCGGACCGGACCTGAGCCTTCGGACCGCCCTGGACGGATTCCCGGTGGCGGGCCTGACGGGCACCCTGGATGACAGGTATGTGGATCCGAGCACAGCCCAGGGTGCGGGCCTTGTCCGCGCCAAAACGGGGACGCTGAACACTGTCATCGCGCTGAGCGGGTACGTGGTGGATGCTGATGGACGCCTGCTGGTGTTCTCGTTCATCGGCAATGGGCTGGAACCGGGCGCGGCTGGAAACAAGGAGGCGATGGACCGTTCGGCATCGGTGCTGGCCTCGTGCGGCTGCCGCTAGCCCCGCTGGGGAACAGCAGAATCCCGCCGCTCCGCGCGGAGCGAACTTAAGGGCCCTTTGTCAGGGTCATGTGGTGTGATGGACCGTATGGTGTCATCTGCCCGAGATTCGTCAGCAGGGGCCCCGTCCCTGATCAATTGGGACCTGGCCGCCTCGACGGCTGCCCGGCTTACCCCGCCCGGCCCGGCACTGAGCGCTGGGGAAATCGGCAAGGCGGTGGAGAACCTGCGCTTCAATGCCGATATCTCCGTGCCTCATGTCCACGACATCACGGGGCTTGAAGCGGCCCGGGACCTGCGGGATTCGCACGTTCTCGTGGTGGACCGTGCCTCGTGGTCCAAGGCCAACACCCAGAGCTTCTCCGTCATGCTCCAGCCTGTTCTGGCGAAAATGCTGGAGTCCCGCAACAGCCTGTCCCTGACACCCGCTGCCGCTGCGGCCAGCGGAGCCATCACCGGCAGCCAACTCGGCGCCATCCTTGCTTTCCTGTCCAGTAAAGTCCTGGGCCAATACGATCCGTTCGCGGCCTTGGCCCCGGAAGCCCACGTTCCTTCGGGCGGGCGGCTGCTCCTTGTTGCGCCCAACATCATCTCCGTTGAACGCGAACTCAACGTGCACCCGGACGACTTCAGGCTCTGGGTATGCCTTCACGAGCAAACGCACCGGGTCCAGTTCGCGGCAGCACCGTGGCTGCGGGACCACATGCTCGCCGAGATCGAAAAGCTCAGCGGTCACCTTCTGGGCAACATGGATTCCCTGGTTGAGCGGGCAGCCGCCGTAGCCAAGTCCCTGAAGGACCGCGCTGCATCCGGCAACGTGCCAAGCCGGGGCGCAATTCTGGACCTGCTGCAGGATCCAGAGGAGAAGGCTTCCCTGTCCCACATCACTGCCGTCATGAGCCTCCTCGAGGGCCATGCCAACGTGGTGATGGATGCCGTGGATTCCAGCATCGTCCCGTCCGTGAAGACGATTCGCCAGCGCTTCAATGATCGCGGCAAGGACCGCGGCATCATCGAGAAGTTCATCCGAAACCTCCTCGGTCTCGACGCCAAGATGCGCCAGTACACAGACGGAGCAAAGTTCGTGCGCGAAGTTGTTGAGGTAGGCGGCATGGAAGGCTTCAACCGGGTGTGGAACTCGGCCGAAAACCTCCCCACCGAGGAAGAAATCCACAATTCCAGGATGTGGCTCGAGCGGATGGGGCTTTGAGCAGTTCCCCAAGCGCTGCATCCGTTTCCCCAGGCAAGGGCCGACGCCGGCCGGGCCGTTTGGCGCCCGTCGTTGGCAAGGCACGGAAACAGTTGCAGAACGCCCTGGCCGCTGCGGGATACCCGCAACGTGTGCTCGTAGCCTGCAGCGGAGGACCGGATTCACTTGCGCTGGCCGCGGTGGCTGGATACTTCGCCCGGCGCGGCCATGTGGACGGGCATCCCCTTTCCGTGGCCGGCGTGGTTGTCGACCACCAGCTCCAGGCTGGCTCGGCAGACGTAGCTTCCCGAACGGCAGCTGTCTTGAGGGAACTGGGCCTCTCACCTGTGGAAGTGCGCACGGTTGAGGTCGCGTCCACCGGATTCGGGCCCGAAGCTGCGGCCCGCGATGCCCGGCACGCGGCACTCGAAGCCGCAGCAGATGATCTAGGTTGCGATCGAATCCTCCTCGGCCACACCTTGGATGACCAAGCCGAACAGGTGCTCCTCGGCCTGGCCCGTGGCTCCGGTACCCGTTCTTTGGCCGGCATGAGGCCGGTCCGGGGACGCCTGCTCCGGCCCTTCCTGGGCCTGCGGCGCGAAGAGACCCTGGAAATCTGCGAGGCAGAGGAACTGCAGCCGTGGCATGATCCGAGCAACAGTGACTCTGCCTTCGCGCGCTCGCGGACACGCGTGGAGGTCATGCCGGTCCTCGAAGAAAAACTGGGGCCCGGCGTTGCCGAATCCTTGGCGCGGACAGCCGCAATCCTGCAGCAGGACGCCGATTTCCTTGAGGATCTTGCAAACGAGACGTATCTCTCGCTCGTGCAGCGAACCGACGACGGCGCGTGGCTGCCAGAGGATGCCGTACGCGGACTTCCCGCAGCGCTGAGGTTCCGGGTCATCGCGAAGGCGGCTGCCGACGTCGGGGGCCAACAACCCGGGTACGGACGGCTCCAAGCCGCGGAAGCGCTGCTTCGCCGCAAAGGTTCTGCCGGCCCTGTGGAACTTCCTGGCCACGTGAGTGTCTACCGCCTGTCCCTCAGTGATTTGGAGCAGGAACGGGCTGGTGGTTCCGTTGCCTCGGCTGCTGCCGGGACGGGTGATTCGGCCACCGGCGGTCCCCGGGAGGCCGCACGCTGTGGGAAGCTAGTATTCCGGCATCAGAAATCGCCCCAACAGTAGCCGAACCCGAGCATCAAAACAGGAGCCATTGGTGGATTCAAACGACGTCCAGGCAGATCTCAAGCACGTTCTTTACACCAAAGAGCAAATCCAAACGCGCATCGCTGAACTGGCGGCGCAGATCGACAAGGACTACGAAGGCCGCGAACTGCTGATCGTCGGTGTCCTCAAGGGTGCCGTGATGGTCATGGCGGACCTGGCCCGTGCCTTGCACAGCCACGTCAGCATGGACTGGATGGCCGTTTCTTCCTACGGCTCCGGCACCCAGTCCTCCGGTGTTGTACGGATCCTCAAGGACCTCGATACCGACCTCATGGGCAAGGACGTGCTGATCGTGGAGGACATCATCGACTCCGGCCTGACACTGTCATGGCTCAAGTCCAACCTTGAATCCCGCGGTACGGCCAGCGTTGAGATCTGCACCGCTTTCCGTAAGCCGACCGCCGCCAAGGTGGAGATCGACGTCAAATACGTCGGCTACGACATCCCCAACGAATTCGTTGTGGGCTATGGCCTGGACTACGCCGAGAAGTACCGCAACCTGGACTTCGTGGGCACCCTGGCCCCGCACGTTTACGAGTAACCACCCTTACTTACGCCCTTCACCGGACCATAAGGACGTGGGAACCCGTTGACGAACAAAAGCATTGGCATCAAGGACGTAGCAGTTGCCGCCGGCGTGTCTGTCACCACTGTTTCCCACGTCCTGAATGACGTCGCTTACGCTCGCATCAGCGTGGAAACACGGGAAAAGGTCAAAGCCACGGCGGAACGTCTCGGCTACGGCCCAAACCGGCTGGCCCAGGCCCTGCGCACGCAACGGACCGGGATGCTGGGGCTCGTCAGTGAGGAAATCGCCACCACACCGCACGCAGGGCGGATAATCCTGGGTGCGGATGAGGCCGCCAGGGCGCGGGGCTACAACCTGATGATCATCAACACCTCAGGTGCAGCAAGTGACGAGTCCAGGCAGGCCGATGTCGAAGCCCTCCTGGAGCGGCGCGTGGATGGCATCCTGTACGCCACGATGTACCACCGCGAGGTCACCTTGCCGGAAAACCTGAGTTCGATTCCAGCGGTGCTCGTGGACTCCGAGAGCTTGGCCGGGAGCGTCGCTTCGGTAGTTCCCGATGAAGAGGGCGGGGCCAGGGTAGCCGTGCAAAGCCTGCTAGATGCCGGCCACCGCCGGATCGGTTTCCTGAACAACACCGACGACGTCCCGGCTACGCGTGACCGATTGCGTGGCTTCCGGAACGCCTTGGACGAAGCAGGGCTCGACGGCGCGGCCGCACCGGTGGAGTCCGAACTCTCGGAGGTGCTGGGCGGCTATGTTGCCGCCTTGCGGATGTTCAAGCGGAAGGACCGGCCCACGGGCTTGTTCTGCTACAACGACCGCATGGCCATGGGCGCCTACCGTGCAGCGGCTGAGTTGGGAATCAGCATTCCCAACGAACTGTCCGTGGTGGGTTTCGACGATCAGGAACTCATCGCGGCCAACCTCTACCCTGGCCTGACAACAGTGGCATTGCCCCACTATGAGATGGGCGCCTGGGCCACCGAACGGCTGATCGATGCCATCGAGGGCAAGGCAGACCTCGCCGTCCTGGCAGCGAAACCGACGATTCTGGAGTGTCCCCTGGTGACCCGGGAATCCATTACGAATCCCCAGCCAGGGCTGTCCTAGCGCGACGTAGGCGAGTATCCTGTGTACGCCCAGAGGGAACTTTTGAGCATTCCAGTGCGTGAATAACTGGGAACGGTGTATAGCTAGAAACTGAAGCAGCACCATTCGCGCGCAGAAGTTGCGCCTCGCAGCACTACCAGGAGGGACGGGGCGAAACCCCGATCAGATGAAAGCTAAGAGTTTCTTCAAGGGCCCGGGCATCTGGATTGTTGTCGTCGTCGGCTTGCTCCTGGTGGCATTTGCAACGCTGGCTCCGGGCGGTTCCACACGTATTGACACCAAGGACGGCCTGGAACTCCTCGCGCAAAGCGGCAAGGTGGAGCAGGCCAAGATTTTCGACGCCGAGAACCGCGTTGACTTGGTACTGAAAGACAACCTGAATATTGATGGCCAGGACAAAGGCAAGAACGTCCAGTTCTTCTACGTCACGGACCGTGGCCCGGACGTCGTCAAGGCTGTCACCAGCGCCAACCCCGACAAGGGCTTCACTGACCAGCCGATCGAGAACAACTGGTTCTCCGGACTGTTCTCCTTGCTCATCCCCGTGCTGTTGCTTGGTGTGCTGTTCTGGTTCCTGCTCTCCCGGATGCAGGGTGGCGGCTCCAAGGTGATGCAGTTCGGCAAGTCCAAGGCCAAGCTGGTCAACAAGGACATGCCGCAGGTGACCTTCTCCGACGTCGCCGGTGCTGACGAAGCCGTGGAAGAGCTCCAGGAAATCAAGGAATTCCTCCAGGAACCGGCAAAGTTCCAGGCCGTTGGCGCCAAGATCCCCAAGGGTGTGCTGCTGTACGGCCCTCCAGGCACTGGTAAGACACTGCTGGCCCGCGCCGTTGCGGGTGAGGCAGGCGTTCCCTTCTTCTCCATCTCCGGCTCGGACTTCGTTGAAATGTTCGTTGGCGTTGGCGCTTCGCGTGTCCGCGACCTTTTTGAACAAGCCAAGGCGAGTTCCCCCGCCATCATCTTCGTGGACGAAATCGACGCCGTAGGCCGCCATCGTGGCGCAGGCATCGGTGGCGGCAACGATGAACGCGAACAGACTTTGAACCAGCTCCTGGTGGAGATGGACGGCTTCGACGTCAAGACGAACGTCATCCTCATCGCAGCTACCAACCGTCCGGACGTGCTGGACCCGGCGCTCCTTCGCCCGGGCCGTTTCGACCGCCAGATCACCGTTGAGGCCCCGGATATGGTGGGCCGCGAGCAGATCCTGAACGTCCACGCCAAGGGCAAGCCGATGGCCCAGGGCATCGACCTCCGGGCTGTTGCCAAGAAGACCCCGGGGTACACCGGTGCTGACCTGGCCAACGTCCTCAACGAGGCCGCCTTGCTGACGGCACGTTCAAACGCCAACCTGATTGATGACCGCGCACTGGACGAGGCAATCGACCGCGTCATGGCAGGCCCGCAGAAGCGCAGCCGCGTCATGAAGGAACTCGAGCGCAAGATCACCGCGTACCACGAAGGTGGCCACGCGCTGGTTGCAGCTGCCTTGCGGAACTCAGCTCCGGTCACCAAGATCACCATCCTTCCCCGTGGCCGCGCCCTTGGGTACACCATGGTGATTCCCGAGGACGACAAGTACTCGGTAACCCGCAACGAGTTGCTGGACCAGATGGCCTACGCCATGGGTGGCCGTGTTGCTGAGGAAATCGTGTTCCATGACCCCTCCACCGGCGCGTCCAACGACATCGAGAAGGCCACGTCAACGGCCCGGAAGATGGTCACGCAGTACGGCATGAGCGAACGGGTTGGCGCAGTGAAGCTCGGCCAGGGCGGCGGCGAGCCGTTCCTTGGCCGCGACGCCGCGCAGGAGCGTAACTTCTCGGACCAGATCGCGTACGTTGTGGACGAGGAAGTGCGTCGCCTGATCGACCAGGCGCACGACGAGGCTTACGCCATCCTCACCGAAAACCGCGATGTCCTCGATCGGCTGGCACTGGAACTGCTTGAGCGCGAAACCCTCAACCAGGCCGAAATCGCCGAGATCTTCCACGACATCCGCAAGCGTGATTTCCGTGAGATCTGGCTGTCCAAGGAGTCCCGTCCTGTCCAGTCGATTCCGCCCGTAGAGTCGCGCGCCGAGAAAGCCGAGCGTGAGGCCCAGGAAGAGGCCAAGAAGGCCCGTCTGGACGAGCCGCTGGATGCCGTAGCCCCGCACTCCCAGGGCGTCAGCAGCCAGGAGTCATTCCAGTCACCGGGACCCGACGGCGGCAACGACTCTCCGCTTCACGGCTAAGCTTTCTGCTGTGACTCATTTCGACGACGACGACCTCGCCGCCGCCCACGGCTCAGCCACGGACGGCAAGCGAGGCAATAAAGTGGACCGCCCGCGCATTGAAGCAGCAGTACGTGAAATCCTGCTCGCCATTGGTGAAGACCCTGACCGCGGCGGCCTGCAGGACACGCCCAAGCGGGTTGCCAAGGCCTATGCGGAGGTCTTCGCGGGCCTTCACCAGCACCCGGCGGATGTCCTCTCGACCACGTTTGACCTCGACCATGAAGAGCTTGTCCTCGTGAAGGACATTCCCTTCTATTCGACGTGCGAACACCACCTGGTCCCGTTCCACGGTGTGGCCCATGTTGGTTATATTCCGTCACATGACGGCAAGGTGACAGGCCTGAGCAAGCTGGCCCGCTTGGTGGATATCTATGCGCGCCGGCCGCAGGTGCAGGAGCGGCTCACCACGCAGATCGTCGAGGCACTGGTAAAGCACCTCAACCCCCGCGGGGCGATTGTCGTCGTCGAATGCGAACACATGTGCATGTCCATGCGCGGCATCCGCAAGCCCGGCGCCAAGACCGTCACCAGTGCGGTGCGCGGTCAGCTCCATGACCCGGCCACCCGCGCCGAGGCCATGAGCCTCATCATCGGAAGGTAAGCAATATATGGATTCCCTCGCTGCAGCACCCGGAACCGGCCCGGCCACAAGCCCACTGCCGATTCTCCGCAAGCCGCGGCCTGCGGCCAGGTTCGAGGACCTGCCAACGGACCGCACGCTCGTCATGGGAATTCTCAATGTCACCCCGGATTCCTTTAGCGACGGCGGCACCCACCGTACGCCGGACACCGCAATCGCACTTGGCCTGCGTATGTTCTACGCCGGCGCGGACATCATCGACGTCGGTGGCGAGTCCACCCGCTCCGGCGCCGAACCCGTTTCCCCCGAAGAAGAGCAGCGCCGGGTCCTCCCCGTGATCCAGGCGCTGGTCAAGGCAGGCGCGCTGGTGAGCATCGACACGATGCACACGTCAACGGCGGCTGCTGCGGTGGAAGCCGGCGCCGCGATCATCAACGATGTCTCAGGGTTGACCATCGAGCCGGACATGCCCGAACTCGTGGCGCGCACCAAGGTTCCGTACATCCTCACGCATCGTCGTGGCGATGCCCGCACCATGGACAGCCTCACCGAGTACAACGACGTCACGGAAGACGTCGTGGCCGAGCTCAGCGGTGTTCGCGACAAACTCTATGCAGCGGGCGTTGCTCCCGGGCAGATCATCGTTGATCCCGGGATTGGCTTCTCCAAAAACGAGGACCAGAACTGGGAAATCCTCAAGAACCTGGACAAGCTCTTCACGCTCGGCCACAAGGTCATGGTGGCTGCGTCGCGCAAGCGGTTCCTCGGCTCGCTCCTCACTGTTGCCGGCAAGTCTGCCGCACCGCTGGAGCGGGATGCCGCCACGGCAGCCATCACTGCCCTGAGCGCCGCGAAGGGCGCCTGGGCTGTCCGCGTCCACGACGTCGGTCCCAGCCTTGACGCCGTCAAGGTTGCCGCTCGAATCGCCCGCTGACCGGAGGCCCTTGTGGACAGGATCACGCTGACCGGTGTCACCGCCGTCGGCCATCACGGAGTGTTCGATTTCGAGCGCCGGGACGGCCAGCCGTTCGTCGTGGACGCCGTCCTTCATACTGACTTCAGCAAGGCTGCGGAGACGGATGACCTCCAGTACACCGCGCACTACGGCGAGGTGGCTGAGCTCATTACCTCGCACATTGAGGGCGAGCCGCTGAACCTGATTGAGGGTCTGGCCGTGAGGATCGCCGACGGCATCCTCGCCAATTACAACGTGGCGGCAGTCGATGTCACCGTCCACAAGCCGAAGGCGCCCATCGAGGTTCCGTTTGGCGATGTCACCGTGAGTGTCCACAGGGAGCGGTCATGAACTCCGGATACACCAAAGCGATCCTGGCGCTCGGCAGCAACCTTGGTGAGCGGAACGACACCCTGTCCACAGCCGTCGCCGATCTCGTGGACCCACCGGAAGTAAGGCTCCTTGGAGTGTCGCCGGTGGTCCAGACCAAGGCGGTCGGCGGCCCGGAAGGCCAACCGGATTTCCTGAACATGGTCATGGCAGTCGAAACAACTCTCAGTCCCCTTGAGCTGCTGCAGCACTGCCACGACGTCGAACAGAAGCACCACCGCACCCGTGAAGTGCGTTGGGGTCCGCGGACGCTGGATGTGGACATCATCGTTTTCGGTGATGTGGTCAGCGACGACCCCGTCCTGACCCTGCCTCATCCGAGGGCGGCCGAACGGGCCTTTGTCCTGTACCCGTGGTCGCTGCTGGAGCCGAACGCCCAACTGAACGGGCACAGCGTGGCAGAGTTGGCGGCCGCAGCTGATGACATGCCCGGCATCCGTCGCTTCGACGGCTACGGCGACGTCGCCGGTGTTCCCGCGACGGGAGCGGTGGAATAGCAGTGAAGCCCATGCGCCCCGCGGTCCTGGTCATCATCGCCATCATCGCTGCCGCCATCGGTTGGCTGGCTACGGCGGCAACGAACCGCTTCAGCATGCCCACTCCCGTGCTTCCGGTCTCCGCACTGGTCACCATGGGCGTCATCGCCGTGCTCACTCTCATCATGGGAATCCGGGTGCTGCGGTGGCGCAACGGCAAGAAGAAGAACCTGCTCAACCCGATCCTGGCTGCCAGGACACTGATTCTTGCCCAGGCCTGCGCATATGCAGGGACGCTCCTTCTGGGCTGGCATGCTGGCATCTCCTTTGACCTTCTGCGAATCGGAACCTTGCGCAGTGGTGAAGGCATCCTGTGGAACGCCGTCCTGATGGGCGGTGGTGGCGTGGTGATGGTCGTCGTCGGCCTGGTGGTGGAGAGGTTCTGCCGGATCCCACCCGAAGACCTCGAAGGTGGCACCCCTGGACCGGAAACCCGCCGCGGGGAAGCAAAAGGCGAAGGCGAGTATGCATACCGAGGCGATTGACCCTCCCGGCGTCCAGTGGCTGCGGGTCTCCCCGAAGTACGTCACAGTCCGCTTGGTGGAGTGGGCCATCGGAAACCTGGTGATGGTGGCAATCCTCAGCCTTCCCCTCGTGTTTGTGCAGCTGGGGTGGTGGCGTTGGCCTCCGCTGTGGCTCGCCATCACGGTACCTGCGGTGATGCTCGTCCTGGCGTTGTGGCGGCTCGTGCTGATTCCGCGCCAGGTCCGCGCAATCGGCTATGCGGAGCGCGATGACGATCTCCTCATCCGCCGCGGCATCTTTTTCCAGCGCACCATGGTGGTCCCGTATGGACGCATGCAGTACGTGGATGTGTCTGTCGGTCCCGTGGAACGTGGACTGGGACTCTGTACTTTGAAGCTCCACACGGCGTCCGCCGGTACCAGCGCATACCTGCCCGGGCTTCCTGCCGGGGAAGGCGCACGGCTGCGTGAACAGCTCTCGGCACGTGGAGAAGCCAGGCTGGCCGGGCTGTGAGCCCGGACGGTAGCGCCACCGTAGGCCTTCCGGCTAAAGCCGACGACGGCGATTGGCGGCGCGTGCATCCAGCATCGCCGTTCGTGCGTGGCTGGGTGGCGCTTGCCGCCGTCGGATACTTTTTTGGTCGCGACGCCTTTGAACGGATACTGCAGGGGCGTGACATCCTCGATCCCAACCTCAATGGAAGGGTGCCCTGGCTGCTGGCCGGCGGGGGCATTGTGCTTCTCCTGACCGTGGGTGGATTCATCCTGAGTTGGTACTTCACGCGTTATCAGGTGGCCGGGGGCTATGTCCGGGTCAACACCGGTTTCGTGTTCAAGCAGCAGCGGCAGGCGCGGTTGGACCGTGTCCAGGCGATCGACATCGTGCAACCGCTCTTGGCGAGGATTTTTGGCCTCGCTGAACTCAAGTTTGAAGTCGCCGACGCCGGCGAGTCGGCCGTGCGGCTCGCTTACCTTCCGCTGGCCCAGGCCAAACAGCTGCGCGCCACTATCCTTGCCCGTGCCGCCGGAGTGGTGAGTGGACCGGAGACTCCACAGGAAATCCCAGAAGCGCCCGAGCACGTTGTCTTGTCCGTGCCACCTTCCCGGCTTATTGGCTCGCTCCTGCTCAGCGAGCAAACCGTGGGTATCCTGCTCGGTGCCGTGGCATCCATAGCCATCTCCGTGTATACCGAAAACAGCGCCATCTTCCTGGCGCTGATCCCGGCCGTGCTGGGCATTGGTGCTGCTTATTGGAGCTCATTCAACAAGGGCTACAACTTCACCGCAGCGATCTCCCCTGATGGGATCCGGCTGCGCTACGGGCTCCTGGACACCCAAGCCCAGACCTTGCCCCCGGGCCGGATCCAGGCGCTGAAAGTCACCCAGCCGCCCATCTGGAGGATCTTCGGCTGGTATCGGATGCAAGTCAACGTGGCCGGCTACGGCGGCGCTGCTGGCAATGAGAATGCTGCCCGGACCACGTTGCTACCGGTGGGCATGAAGCCGGACGTCATGCGGATGCTGTCCCTCGTGCTGCCGGACCCGGGTGTTGAGGATCCGGAACGGGTTTTCACGTCCGGGCTGGAGGGGTTGGCCGGGCTTACCTCCGGGGATGCTTTCGTTACCACTCCGCGCCGCGCCCGGCTCCTGGCCCCGCTGGGATGGCGACGCAACGGGTTCCTGGCCACGCGAACGGCACTGTTGATTCGATCCGGCCGATGGTGGCGTACTTTGGTCCTGGTTCCCCATCAGCGCACTCAGTCCATGGCCCTGCAGCAAGGTCCGCTCGCGCGGCGTTTCGGTGTGGCGGACCTTGTCCTCCACACCACGGCGGGACCTGTGGTGCCACGCCTCTATCAGGCCGACGTCGAGGTGGCCGTGCAGTTATTCGACCAGCAGGCTGCCCGTGCCCGCGAGGCGAGAAAGCGGCAGACCAGCGAGCAATGGCTTGCGGAGGTAAGCGGCCAGGTTCCACCCCAATCACCAACACAATCTCTACCCCACGCACCAACGCAGGAGGACCCCCAGCATGGTTAGGCCAGGAAGACTCGGAGTCGGCATCATCGGAGCCGGCAAGGTGGGTGCCGTCCTTGGTGCCGCTTTGCGCGCGGCCGAGCACGCCGTCGTCGGGGTTTCTGCGGTATCCGAAGCGAGCCGCGAGCGGGCAGAGACGCTGCTTCCGGGAGTCCCGATCCTTGGGATCCAGGACATCGTGGAGCGCTCGGAACTGGTGCTCCTTGCCGTTCCCGACGATGCCCTCGGCGAGCTTGTTGCTGGACTCGCGAAGCTCGGTGCGTGGCAACCGGGCCAACTGGTGGCCCACACGTCCGGCCGCTTCGGCGTCGGGATCCTGCAGCCGATCCGCACGGCCGGTGCAATTCCGCTGGCACTGCATCCTGCCATGACTTTCACCGGTATGAGCCTTGACCTGACCCGCCTGATGGATTGCACGTTCGGAATCACCGCCGACGCCGCTATGCTGCCGATTGCCCAGGCACTGGTCGTGGAGATGGGCGCCGAGCCGGTAGCGATTGCCGAAGCAGACCGCACCCTGTACCACGCGGCCCTCGCGCACAGCTCCAACCACATGGTGACGCTTGTTGCGCAGGCGTCGCAGTTGCTGCGGGAAATCGGCGTCGAATCACCGGAGTCCATGCTGGGCCCATTGCTGCGGGCCACACTCGAGAACGCTCTTGCGAGCGGGGAATCCGCATTGACCGGCCCCGTCGCGCGAGGCGACGTAGGCACCGTTGCTGCGCACGCCCAGGCGCTGAAAGAATACGACGGCGGAGCGGGCGGCGACGTGCTCGCGGCCTACCAGGCCATGGCCCGGGCGACGGCCCGGCGTGCCGGGAACCGCGGACTGCTGCGTCCTGAACAACTGACTGACATTGGCGAGGCCTTGGGAACAGAGCCCACCGCGCCGGAAGGAATCTGAACAGCATGGCCATCAAACTCGTGACCACCACGGCCGAACTGCGCACTGAAAGCGCACGGCTCCTGGCTTCAAAACGAGGAACTTCCCAGGGCCTGGTGCCGACCATGGGGGCCCTGCACTCAGGCCATGCCGCCTTGGCGAGGACCGCCGTGGCAGAGAACGACGTCGTGGTGGCCACCATTTTCGTGAATCCCCTCCAGTTCGGCGACGCCGTGGACCTCGACCGCTATCCACGCACGCTTGAGGCCGATATGGCCATCCTTGATGCCGAAGGAGTGGACCTTGTCTTCGCGCCCGCCGTGGACGAGGTGTATCCCGGCGGGCAGCCGCTGGTCCGTATCACGGCCGGTCCGCTGGGCGGGAAATGGGAAGGTGCCTCACGTCCGGGACACTTCGACGGTGCCCTGACCGTGGTAGCCAAGTTGCTGCACTACGGACTTCCAGGCGGGGCAGCTGCGGACGGTTCCATCCCCGTCTACCGTGCCTACTTTGGCCAGAAGGACGCCCAGCAACTTGCCCTCGTGAAGCGGATGGTCGTGGATCTGAACTTCCCAGTGGAGATCGTGCCCGTGCCAACCGTCCGTGATGACGACGGGCTGGCGCTTTCCAGCCGTAACCGCTTCCTCTCGGACGAAGAACGCGGGGCAGCTCTGGTGCTCTCACGGGCTCTGCGCCTCATCGAGTCCCGCGCGAACGCACATGAACCGCTGGACCTGGATTCCGCCGTCGCGCTTGTCCAGTCCCAGCCACTGGTGGAACTGGACTATTTCGACGTCGTGGATCCCACCACCCTTGAGCCGCTGGCGGAGAACTGCAAGGAAACTCCGTTCCGCGGCGAAGGGCTGGCAATCATTGCCGCCAAGGTAGGTCCGGTGCGGTTGATAGACAACGTTCCGCTTAATTCCTGAGGTTGAATACCCAACGTTTGGATTTTCTGCTGACGGGAATCCCTTGGGCGTCTAGACTGTTCCTGTCTTTACCGGCACCGATCGCCGGAATCCAAGCCCAAACCTGAGGAATCCTCATGTCTACCGACGTCACATCCGACGCCAACAGCGAGCCCGGTTCCGGCGCGTCCGCAAGTGCGCCCTCCACAGAGGAAGCACTCGCCCAGGCTCCTGTATCCGGGAAGATGTCCCGTGAATCCGTCACGGTCATTGTCACGTTGTTGGTCGCCACTTTTGTGGTGATCCTCAACGAAACCATCATGAACGTGGCGCTCCAGCGGCTGATGACCGATCTCAAGGTGGACGCGCCCACGGTCCAGTGGCTCGCCACCGGGTTCATGCTGACCATGGCGGTCGTCATTCCCACTACCGGGTTCATCCTCCAGCGATTGACCACCCGGGGCTCGTTCATGCTGGCGATGGGACTCTTCAGCGGTGGAACTCTGCTCGCCGCCCTGGCGCCCGGCTTTCCCGTGCTGCTCCTTGCGCGAATCGTCCAGGCCGGCGGCACGGCGATCATGCTGCCCTTGCTGATGACCACAATCCTCACCCTTGTCCCGATGTCCCGGCGCGGAGCCGTCATGGGCAACGTCAGCATCGCCATCTCGGTCGCTCCCGCGATGGGCCCAACCGTTTCAGGCATCATCCTGGACCACTTTTCGTGGCGCTTCATGTTTGTGTTCGTCCTCCCTGTAGCACTGGCTGCCTTGGCGATTGGTGCCAAGTACCTCACCAACGTGGGGGAGCGCGGGAAGACTGGTTTGGACTTCACTTCGGTGGTCCTCACGGTGCCTGCCTTCGGTGGCCTTGTCTATGGCCTCAGCCAGATTGGTGGTGCAAACGCAGGGGTGGTCCCGGTCGTCGCACTCGTAGTGGGACTCGTGTGCCTGGCGCTGTTCGTCTTCCGCCAGCTCAAACTGCAGAAGTCCGACTCGCCACTACTGGATCTCCGGGCCTTCAACTTCCGAATGTTCACAGTGTCCACGCTGCTGATGGTCGTGGCGATGATGGCCCTGTTCGGTGGAGTCATCCTGCTCCCGCTCTACCTGCAGAACACGCTGCACCTCCAGCCGATGGAAACCGGCCTTGCCCTCCTGCCCGGCGGTTTGGCCATGGGTTTGTTGGGGCCCGTGATCGGGCGGATCTTCGACAAAGTGGGTCCGCTGCCCCTGACCGTATCCGGTTCAGTCCTCATGGTCCTGACCCTCTGGCAGTTCTCGCGGCTCGATCAGGCCAGCGCCCTCGGATGGGTCATTGCGCTGCACGTAACGTTGAGCCTCGGCCTGGCACTACTCTTTACGCCAGCCTTCACCACTGGCCTGAACCCGCTGCCTCCGCACCTGTACTCCCACGGATCGGCCATCATGAGCACGGCCCAGCAAGTGGCCGGTGCCGCTGGCACTGCGCTGCTCGTGTCCATCTTCGCCGTGGTGTCCGCATCGTCCGGCCTGGTAGCCGGCATGCAAGCGGCCTTCCTGGCGGCAACCATCATTGCCGGAGCTGCAGTGGTGCTCGGTTCGATGATGCGCAAGACCGAAGGCGCAGGCCACGGCGGCCACTGACCCTTGACCGGGCACTGACCTTTGACCGGGCACGGCCGGGCCGTTTGGGTGCGGGCCGTGGGGGGCTTCGGCTGTTTGGGGTTCGGCTGTTTGTCGGTTCATCCGCTGCGCGCGCTCGCGCGCCGCCTTCTTCGGATGTTCTCTCAGATAATCGGTGTTTTCGAGCGTCGTTCTCTCACATCCTGACGTGTTTGGCGTGTCGTTCTCTCACGTCCTGACGTGTTTGACGTGTCGTTCTCTCACTTCCTGGCGTGTTTGGGCCGGTTGCGCTTGAGTTCATCGCCTGCCGGCTTTGCCGATATCGGCCGCTGATGAGGCCCGACGGCGGATCCTTGGTGCCGCTTCAAAGAGCGGCTATTGCCGCTGCTTCTTCGTGTGACGGGCTTCACGAACAACGGTTTTGCGGTTATTGAGGTGTTTCTGGGCCGTTTCCCCAGTGTTTACGGGGATTTGGGCGGCGTCTGGGCGGATTTGTTCGGACGGTATGGCACGTGTAAAGTTATCTGAGTCGCCGCCGCTGATGCGGAAATAATGGTGACGAAATCCCCTTCAAATTACCGGTTTCCGGTGGTGCTTTTTGTGCCTCCGATCTGGCTTGGGGGCCTGAGTGCGGTTTGCTTCATGCGATCGAATCGGGTAAGTTTGAAAAGTTGCTCCGGAGCGATCCTGTGGCCCTGTAGGGGTTGTGGGTGGTGCCGGTAAGTATCTGTTGTTTGAGAACTCAATAGTGTGCCAAGTTTGTTGATGCCGATTGTTTTTTTGATTGGTTGAAATTATATGCCGGATCGTCATGCACCCCCGTGTGTGGTGGTTTGGTTTTCAGCTGGTTTCGAATTTTGTGCAGCCGTGTTCGCCGTTATTTCCGGTGGGTGTGGTTGTGTCTGTTT